>PLSW01000251.1 GCA_003165275.1 Caulobacteraceae bacterium | reverse complement strand
GCAGCTTGCCGGCGATCTCATAGAGCGCCTGGTCGGTCCAGTGACCCGCGGCGCCGGGCTTGGGCGACAGCGTCAGCACCAGGCTCGGCACGTCGTTGATGCCGCGTGTCTGGATGAGGGGCTCAGGAATGCCCGCCGGAATCCGGTCCAGGTTGGCGCTAATTTTCTCGTGGATACGCACGGTCGCCGCATCCGGGTCGGTGCCGACCTTGAAGCGAGCGGTGACCATGACCTGATTGTCGTCGGCGAAGGTGTAGACGTGTTCCACCCCGGCCACGCTCTTGACGATGGTCTCCAGTGGCTTGCCGACCAGCTCCACCGCGTCGGGGGCGCGAAGGCCGGGCGCCGAGACCATGATGTCGACCATGGGCACGCTGATCTGCGGCTCTTCCTCGCGCGGGATCGTCGCCAGCGCTAAAAGGCCGACAGCGATCGCAGCCAGCAGAAACAGCGGTGTCAGCGGCGACTCGATGGTCGCCTTTGTGAGCCGTCCCGAGAGGCCGAGGTTCATCGCGCCACCGGGGGGGTGAGGGTGTCACCGGCCCGCAAGCCTGAAAGGATTTCCGCCTGATCGGCGGACGGGCCCGCCGTGGTCTGCACCGGGGTTTCCGAGGCGGTCCCGTCAGCCCGCACGATGCTGACGTAGTCGACTCCGAAGCGGGTGGCGATATAGCGCCTAGGGATGACTAGGGCTTGGCGCTGGCCGATCTTGATCTGGGCGCGCACGCGCTGACCGACGAGATCCTGTGGCAATCCCGGCGCGGTGACGTCGGCGGTGACCTGTCCGGCGGTGACGCCCGGGTAGATCTGGGCGATCATTCCTTGGCTGACCGCGCCGTGCAGGTCCTCGGCGGCCAGCTGGACCACATCGCCAACCTTCAAAGCTTGGGCCTCAGCCTCGGGCAGTTCGATTCGCACCACGACAGGGCCTGCGGTGATCTTGGCGATCGACTGGCCGGGCATGACGACCGATCCCGCCGGCACATCGGCGGTCAGGACCCGCCCCGATGCTGGGGCGAGCACGGCGCCCTGCGCGCCCTGCTCGACGCTGGCGGCGCGTTGAGCGCGCGCCGCCGCCAAGGCGCCGTTCGCCGACTTGGATTGGGCTTCGACCTGGTCCAGCCGGGCCTGGGCATAGACGCCGTGGGAGAACAGATCGCGAGTGCGGGCCAGGTCCGCTTGGGACGCCGCCGCCTGCGCCGCCGCCGCCGAGACCTGGGCGTCGTAGGCGCCGGTCTGGAAGGCGAGTCGGTCGTCCTTGACCGTAGCGATCAGCTGGCCCTGACGGACCAAATCGCCCGCCTTGACCAGCAGGCGTACCAGCGTGCCGGAAATTCTGGCGCGGGCGTCGGCCATGTCCCGGGTCGTCAGCGTCGAGGGGACGGGCTTGAGGTCCGCGACCGTCTGAAGTTGGACCTGCAGGCGGCCAGCGGCGGGCGCCGCGACCGCTGCGGGAGCGACGAGTTTGGCGGGGCCACAGGCGCTGAGGAGCAAGCCCGCGCCCAGTGCGCCGATCAGAAGCGGCCTTGCAGCCATGGTTCGCCCTCCCGCGATGGTCTTATGACTGACGGCTAGCCGGTGACCGTGGGCAGTCCGGCGGCCTTCCAGGCCGCAAGGCCGCCCGCAAGATGGGTCTCTATGGCCTGGCCCGCCTTGCGGCATTGATCCACCGCCATGGCCGAGCGTTTGCCGCCCGCGCACTGCAGCACGATCGTCTTGCCGCCGGCGTCGGGGAGGGCGGCAGGGTTGAAAGTCGAGAGCGGGACGTTCAGCGCGCCGGCGATCTTTTCGGCGGCGAACTCGGCGGGTTCGCGCACGTCGAGCAGAAGGATTTCGCGGGCGTCGAGCGCAGCTTTCACCTGCTGCGGGGTGAGGTCCTTGGTCTTGGGGGCGCCGAACATCATGAGGCTCCTTGGGGGCGGGCGCGGTCGGGGACCGTGCAGAAGAGGTTGGACAGGGTTTCGATGACGGCGCGGGCCTGACCGCTTTGCAGGCCGTAGTAGATCGTCTGGCCGTCGCGCCGGGTGGCGACCACGCCGTCGCGCCGCAGCAGCCCCAGATGCTGGGACGCCAGGGTCTTGCTGACGCCCAGCATCTCTGCGAGCGCGCCGACGGACTGCTCGCCGTCGATCAACGAGCAGACCAGCATCAGCCGATGCGGGTTGGCCAGCGCCTTGAGCAGGGCGCAGGCGTCGTCGGCCGAGGCCTTCAAGGCGTGACCATCAAATTTCATAGTTGCGTATATGCGTCTATTCACATATGCAGTCAAGCGTTGAGAGGGTCACCCTAAGCCGCACGCCGCGCCACGACGTGATCCGCATCAAAGCCTGCCGGCTGAAACAGGCGGATCGTGCCGCCAGACGTTGCAGGCCATTGGAGGAGACCGACTATGGCCAAGCCACGCATTGTCATCCTGGGCGCCGGACTGGGCGGCGCCATCGCCGCCTTCGAGATCACGGACGCCGTCGGCGACAAGGCCGAAGTCAGCGTCGTCTCCCAAGGCGACACCTTTCACTTCGTGCCGTCTAACCCCTGGGTCGCGGTCCACTGGCGCAAGCGCGAGGCCATCGAGGTCAATCTTCCCCCGGTCTTCAAGAAGCGTGGCGTCGCCTTCACCGGCGTCGGCGCAAAGCGGATTTCACCCGCGACCAACCAGGTCGAGCTGAATGACGGGACCACGATCGACTACGACTACCTAGTGATCGCCACCGGTCCCGAACTGGCCTTCGATGAGATCCCCGGTCTCGGCCCCCACGGCGGCTTCACCCAGTCTGTCTGCCACATCGACCACGCCGAGACGGCGGCGGCCGCTTTCGACCGCTTTGTCGAAAACCCGGGGCCGATCGTGGTGGGCGCGGTGCAAGGCGCCTCGTGCTTCGGCCCGGCCTACGAATTCGCGATGATCCTGGATACCGAACTGAAGCGCCGGAAGATCCGCGACAAGGTGCCGATGACCTTCGTCACNNACCAACGCCAAGGTCGCCTCGGTCGAGGCTGGCGTGATGCACGTCGAGGAGATCGCCGACGATGGCTCGGTCAGGGCCACGCAAGACCTGCCCTTCGCCTTCTCAATGATGCTGCCGGCCTTCCGGGGCGTGGCCGCCGTCCGCGGCATCGAGGGCCTGACCAATCCGCGTGGCTTCATCATCATCGACAAGCACCAGCGCAATCCGACCTTTCCCAACGTCTTTGCGCTCGGCGTCTGCGTGGCCATCGCCCCGACCGGCAAGACGCCAGTGCCCGTGGGCGTGCCCAAGACCGGCTTCATGATCGAGAGCATGGTCACCGCCATCGCTAAGAACCTCGGGCAGATCATCGAAGGGAAGCCGACCACCAACGAGGCGACCTGGAACGCCTTCTGCTTGGCGGACTTCGGGGACGGGGGTGTGGCCTTCGTCGCCCAGCCGCAGATCCCGCCGCGCAACGTCAACTGGTCGGCGAGCGGCAAATGGGTCCACCTCGCTAAGGCCGGTTTCGAGAAATACTTCCTGGGCAAGATCAAGCGCGGCGAGAGCGAGCCCTTCTACGAAAAGCTGGCCCTGGACGTCATGGGCCTCAAGAAGATCAAGGGCTGAGCCATGCGCCAGTATGTCTGCCCCGCCTGCGGGGCGCCCAATCGCACGCCGGACGGCAAGGATCCGTTGGCGGCCAAGTGCGGTCGCTGCAAACAGGATCTGTTTTGCGCCCATCCCACGGAAGTCGACGCAAAGGCGCTTCGCGCCCATCGCGGCTCGACCAAGGGGGCGGCGGTTCTGGTGGACGTCTGGGCGCCGTGGTGCGGTCCTTGCCGGGCGATGACGCCGAATTTCGCGACCGCCGCCGCCAAGCTCGAGCCTGATGTCCGGCTGCTGAAGCTGAACTCGGAGGCCGAGCCCCAGGCCTCCGCCGAGCTCGGCATCTCCAGCATTCCGGCGCTTCTGCTCTTCAAGGACGGCCAGTCCATCGCCCGCACTGCCGGCCTGATGAGCGCCGATCAGATCGTCGCCTGGACGCGCCAGGCCTTAGCTCAGGCCGCTGCCTGACCTGCCAACGGAGTTTGAGCATGAGTGTCGATCGTATGGTTCTCGCCTTCGCCGGCTGCGTTGTGCTGCTGGGCGTGGCGCTCGCCCACTTCGTGAACCCCTGGTGGATAGGCCTGTCGATTTTCGCAGGTCTCAACATGATCCAGGCCGCCTTCACCGGGTTCTGCCCGGCGGCCATGGTGTTCAAGACGCTGGGCGCCAAGCCCGGCGTTGCTTTCCGTTGACCGCCCTGCGCGCCGCCACGGTCCTGGGGACCCTGGCCGCGATCTGCCTTCCGGGGATGGCGGGCGCGATGTCGCTGCCCGAGGCGATCGCGATGGCCCAGAAGTCAAACCCAAGCCTGGCGCAGTCCAAGGCGCAGGCTGACGCCGCGACCGCTCGTCTGTCGGAAGCCAACGCCGGCTGGCTTCCGACCGTGGTCCTCTCCGGGGAGAGCGGCTGGGGCACGACCGATTTGGGCGGCTTCTTTGGCTTTGGCCGCAGTAACGTATCGCCCCGCGGCGCCGCGCTGGAGGTGCGCCAGCCCCTGTTTGCAGGCGGCGCGATCAACGCGGCGATCGATCGTGCCCGGGAAGGCCGTGATGCGGCGCTTGCACAAGCTGCAGGGGCGAAGGCCTTGCTGTCGGCCCAGGTCGCCGAGGCCTACGTTACCGTGCTCAGCGCAGGCCAGTTGCTGTCACTTGACGAAGTCCAGGTGCGAGAACTGAGTGAGATCGTCCAACAGGCCCAACTGAAGTTCAAGGACGGTGAGACGCCGCGAACCGACCTTGATCAGGCCCGCGCTCGGCTCGCCAGCGCGCAGGCCGACCTGGCGCGCGCAAACGGCGACGTCGCCCGAGCGCGCGCTCACTTTTCCAATGTCGTCGGCGCCGAGCCGGACGCGCTCGAACCGCTATCCGACATCCCCCAGACGCCTGCTGTCCTGGAAGACGCGGTCGAAACCGCAACGCAATCCAGCCCGACGCTCCTGGCCGCTGAAGCGTCGGCGCGCGCCGCGGACGCCGGCGTCCGTTACGCAGAGGCCGACCGGTTGCCCACCGTGGCGCTGACGGCCTCGGCCAGTACGACGCGCGATCAATTCTTCCCCGGCTATCGGGCCGACGGCGTCACCGTCGGCGTGCAGGGGCGCTGGACTCTGTTCTCCGGCGGACTCGTCAGCGGAAAGATCAGTGAAGCGCGCGCGGATGTTCGCGCGGCGCAGGCCACGCTGGACATCGCGCGCGCCCAGGTCCGCGAGGCCGTCGTCGGCGCCTGGCAGGATGTGCAGACCGCCCGCGCCGTAGTCCAGGCGGCGTCCGACCAATCGGCAGCCGCGGCGAGCGCCTTGGAGAGCGTCCGCAACGAAGTTCGTGTTGGGCAAAAACCGACCGTGGACCTGTTGGACGCGGAGCGCGAAGCCCTGGCGGCGCGGGATGGCTTGGTCATCGCTCGCGGTCAGCAAGTCGTCGATGCCTACCGCTTGAACGCGCTCCTGCATGGCGAGTGAGGAAACGGCAGACGCGACCGGGCTGCTCTGGGCGCTCGCAAGCGAGCATCGCCTTCAGATTCTCGGCCTTCTTGAGCAAGGCGAGCGATCGGTCAGCGACCTGGCCCAGCATATCGACCTCTCCCAGTCGGCGTTGTCGCAGCACCTGGCCCGCCTTAGAAAGGCAAGGATCGTGTCCACCCGCCGCGAAGGGGTGACGATTTTCTACCGGGTCGCCGACCACGATGCGCTCGCGGTGGCCAAGGCGCTGTCGGCACTGGTAGCGCAGCGACGGGGAGGGGGCTGAGATGGCGTCATTCTACGAGCGCCATATACTGCCTCACGTCATCGGCTGCGCCTGTGGCGCGCGGCCGATCCAAAGGCAGCGAGCGAAGATCGTTCCTCGCGCGAGCGGCCGGATTCTCGAACTTGGCATCGGCGGCGGCCTCAACCTGGCATTCTATGATCCGGCGCGGGTGGAGAGCGTCACGGGTGTCGATCCCTCCGAGGGGCTTCGCCAGATCGCCAACGCGGCGCCCCGGCCGGCCGGCCTCAAGGTCGAGGTGCTGGAGGGCGAAGCGGAGAACCTGCCATTCGACGCGGGCACGTTCGACACCATCGTCTGCACCTTCACGCTCTGCTCGGTCCAATCGCCGCAGGCCGCCTTGGCCGAAGCGCGCCGGGTTCTAAAACCCGGCGGCCAATTCCTGTTCTCGGAGCATGGCCTGTCGCCTGACCCCAAGATCCAGCGGTGGCAGCGGCGCATCGAACCCTTTTGGACGCCGCTGGCCGGGGGCTGTCATCTGACCCGCCCGGTCGCCACCTCGATCACAGCGGCCGGCTTCTCGGTCGAAACGGTCGAGGCCATGTACCTGCCCAAGGCGCCCAAGGTGCTCGGGTGGTGTGAATGGGG
Source organism: Caulobacteraceae bacterium (assembly GCA_003165275.1). Classification (GTDB taxonomy): domain Bacteria; phylum Pseudomonadota; class Alphaproteobacteria; order Caulobacterales; family Caulobacteraceae; genus Poindextera. The sequence continues at coordinate 4,956 of PLSW01000251.1, read as the reverse complement.
CACGGCCCGTCCGGCCTGACCGTCGACAGGGCGGTCGCGGCGGTTCAAACCTTCAAGCCATCGGCCCGACGGCGCCAGTGAGCCGCCGAAGTCCGAGATTGTCTCACCCTCCGACAACGCAACTCAGATCGCCTAATGGCTGAAGACCAACAGGGGGCACCGTGAGGCCGCTAGCTGGATTGGAAGGGCAATGTCTGATTAGTTCGGAGTGACTGAGTAGCCCAGGGCATTGAGCCCAACCTTGACCCAAAGGTCGACAGGCGAGACGGGATGGCGCCAGATGCATGGTTATTTTTCGGTCTCAGCATTGAAGCTGCTCGGGACCGTAGGTGTCAAAGTGCAGTCGCACATACTCCACCGGCAGAGCATCAACTTTCACGGCTCAGCCAGTGAGTGATCCCCCGTTCCACGAGTTCTACGAGGCAAGTCCAGATGCCGTAGTCGTCATTGACCAAGCCGGCCAAATTCTGTTTGCCAATAGGCAAATTGAGGCGTTGCTCGGTTACCTTCCGCACGAGCTGGTCGGAAAGCCCCACAGTGTGCTTATGCCCGCGCGGTTCCGAGACACTCATGCGGGCCGTATTCACAAGTTCATGGACAACCCCGCGCCGCGAATGATGGGCGTGGGACTTGAGCTTGTCGCAATTCGTAAGGACGGAAGCGAGTTCCGGACCGAGATAAGCCTTAGCCCGTATCATGCCCCAGACGGCCTAGTCGTGATTGCGGCCATGCGGGATAGGGACGCTTTGCATCCCGGCAAGAGCGTTCTCGAATCTGAAAACGCCGACCTGCGGGATATGCTGGGACAAGCTCGACTCGATTCCGCCCGCCTACTGGAACAGGCTGGGATGGAAGCCGCCGAGCACGAAGCGGCTCAGCGCTTGCAACGTCTTCTTATGGAGGAGTTGCATCATCGAATGAAGAACATGCTGGCGACGATCGTCGGGATTACCTCGCAGACCTTGCGCGCCGCCGAGACCCTGGAACAAGGGCGACTGGCCATTTCGAACCGTCTGGTCGCCATGGGCAGAGCGCAAGACCTCTTGCTCCGAGCCAGTGAGACCGGCGCAGAACTGGCTGACGTGATTAGCGCCGCCATCGAGCCCTTCGATAGCCAAGAGGCTCGACAGTTTGACGTTCACAATACGCAGATCGAGATCGGCCCGGGGGCGATCCTGCCCCTCACCATGTCCCTCAACGAACTGTGCACCAACGCGGTCAAATACGGCGCATTGTCCAACGAGACCGGGCGGGTCAGCATCACCTCCACGGTCGATGAAAAGACCCAGCTATTCACGCTGACCTGGCGGGAAACAGGCGGTCCAGCGGTCCAGGAGCCGACCCGACGCAGTTTTGGCACGCGCCTGATCGGCGCGCTCGCCACTCAGCTTCATGGCGAGGTCCGAGTGCGATACGAACCGGCCGGCATTGTCTACGAACTCGACATTCCCCTAGCCCTATTACGAACACCTCGCGCCAGTTGAGACACCGGCAGCATCGGTTCAAATCCGAATGCGGCGGCGCTCGAGCCTTCCGTGGCCGTGGCCAGTCGTGGTCGACGCCTACAAATGGGGGAACGGAAATGGGGGGCCGGCGTTTGTCCTCTCGCAGCGCAAGACGCACGGTGGGTTCATTCACTGTAAGGACGCTGGGGTTCCGCCCAACCCGGATTTCGGTGCGACCTCGCCCGGAGCCAACCAAGAATGTCGGAAACACCGGCCCCATCTGAGCTACAGGACGACGCCGAAGCCGATGTCGAAGGCTTCAAGGAAGACCTTGGTCCTTTCGTCGTCGCCGCTGAAACCACCCGAATGCCGATGGTTTTCACGGATGCCAAGCAGGCCAACAATTCAATCATCTTCGCCAATGACAGCTTCATTTCCCTCGTCGGGTACTCACGCGACGAGGTTTTAGGGCAGGCCTTCAATTTCGTTCTGGCAAGCCAGACCGACGCTGAACGGCTGGCGGCGATCAAGGCCGAGTTTGAGGAGGGTTTCTGTAAGGGTCCGGAGATTTGTTGCCGCCGAAAGGATGGCAGCACATTCTGGGCGGGCGTCTACATCAGCCCAGTGCGGGACGACAGCGGCGACATCGTCCAGCATTTCGCTTCGTTCGTGGATCTGACGCGTCACAAGGAAGAGCAGGCGAGGTCGGGTGCGCTGATCGACGAGTTGAACGATCGCGTCCGGAACATGCTCGCCGCGGTTCAATCGATCGTTTCTCAAGCCTTCCGAAGGGGCGCCGACCCCGCGTCGACCCGCGACTTTATCGCGTCACGCATTGCCGCGCTGTCTCGGTCCCATGCCCTGTTGGCCCATGGTGATTGGGGGAGGTCTGGGCTGCGTGATATTGTCGGCGAAGCTTTGAAGCCCCTCACCGTCGATGACGGTCGATCAGGACGGTATGTGGTCACGGGTGACGATATCCGCCTTCCGCCCAAGCGCGCCTTGGCGCTGGGCATTGCGCTTCACGAGCTTGTGCTGAACGCGGTGATCCATGGCGCGCGCTCCAACGACGCGGGATCGATCCTGGTGTCGTGGACGCTAGAACCAAAGACGACGGGCGATCGGTTGATCCTGGTTTGGCGAGAGAAGGGCGGTCCAGTTGTGACACCGACCTCGAAAAAGGGCTTTGGCTCACGCGTGATCGAAGACGGCCTTGCCCACGAGCTGGAGGCCACGGTGCATCTGGACTACCCGAAGGACGGTGTGATCTGCACAATCGACATGCCAGCGCCCCGCGATGGCCGTAGTGAATAAGCTCCTCTCTGGTCAGCGGATCTTGGTGGTCGAGGATGAAATGCTCGTCCTTATGGAAACCCAGGACATGCTCGCCGATCTCGGCTGCGACGCCGTCGTCGCGGCCGCAACCAATGAGCAGGCCGTCGCCCTCATCGAGGGCCAGCATTTTGATGCCGCCCTCCTGGACCTGAACCTGAATGGCGTCAGAAGCTATCCCGTGGCGGACCTCTTGGCCGCGCGCGGCGTACCGTTTGCGTTCGCGACAAGCTACGGGGGCAACGGTTTGCGAGACGGCGACCGGGAGCGGCCATTGCTGGTGAAACCGTTCGAATGTGATCGACTGGAAAGGCTGCTTACGGGTCTGCTGTGGCCGCCAAAATAGTTCAGTTCCCAAAAAACAGAAGCTTATCCAATTGTCAGAACTGCCGATAACATCAATTTCATGACTTAACAAAAATACGCATCTATTCAGACACTTATTATATTCAATTTCCGATAAGATACATTGCCGGTCAGACGGTGCGACAGGCTCAGCGGAGCCAATTTTCAACCCGCAGACCGGCTATCCTCGCGAACTCCCGCTCATTGTCCGTTACGACGGCGCAGTCGGTAGCGAGCGCCTGGGCGGCGATCAGCATGTCGTTGCCGCCGATGGGTGCGCCGGCCGCCTCGAGTTGGGCTCGCAGCCGCCCATAGGCGACGTCGGCCGGCTCCTCGAAAGGCTGGATGTCGATCGCCGACAGGATGCGTTCGAGCTGACTCGTCAGGCGCTCAGAGCCCTTCTTGGCCGCGCCGAAGCGGAGTTCGGCCGCCACGATGATGCTGGTGCAGATTGCGGCGTCCCCGACCTCTGCGATGCGAGCGGCGATGCTGCCCTGCGGATTGCGTACCAGGTCGGACAGGATGTTGGTATCGAGAAGGAACCGCGTCAAAGATCGACGGGTCCTGGCGGACGATCGTCGATCTCAGGGAAGCTGTCCTCGATCGGACCTAGTTCCGCCAGAAGGGCGAGCAGGGACCTCACCGGCGTCGGCTCGATGATCAGCTTGTCGCCGTCGCGACGAATGATCGCGGCCTCCCCGGGAAGCTCGAACTCCCGTGGGATACGGACGGCCTGGTTGCGGCCATTTTTGAACAGCTTGACGTGACGGTAGGCATTCATCGCACCAATATGGCATATGCCAATGCATAGGCCAAGGCCATCAGAGGCCCAGCTTGCCGGCCGGGCTTGTCTGGCTGAGCTTGGCCCGTCGCACGTAGCTGCGCATCGTGGTCAGGCTGCGGTGGCGCGTGTGCCCCATGATCTCCTCGTCGGAGACGCCGTTGCGATAGGCCGCGGTGATGAAACCCGCCCGCAGGCCATGGGGGGTGACCGGCTCGGAGAGGGAGCCCTGGATACCAGCCTGGGCCGCCCGCCGCAGTAGGATCTGCCGCACGGCGTCCTCGCTTAGCCGGCGAGCCTCTACTCGGCCGGCCTTGTTAACCTTTCTGAACACGGGGCCAGACCTGATCCCGGCGGAATCGAGCCAACGCCGCAGCGCGCGGACAGGGCAGGTGTCCTCGCGGCGGCCGAACACGATCATGATCTCGGCGCCTTCGCCGTCCTTGTCAGTCTTGGATTTCTCCAACAGCAATTTCACGCCATCGTTGGACCATGTGAGACGCTCAACATCGAGCGCCACCAGCTCTGAGCGCCGCAGCGCGCCGGCGAAGCCGATCAGCAAGAGCGCCCGGTCGCGGTCGCCGGCCAGGCCTGGCTCACAGACGCGGCTCAACTTTCTGAGCTCCACCGTGGTCAGGGCGGCCGAGCGACGGCCGCGGCTGCCGTGAGTGCGGCCAATGCCGCGCAGGGTCTCGCGGATGGCCGGGTGCTTGGTGTCCAGCGGATGGCCGGCGACTCCGGAAGCCCGGGCGATTGCCGCCACGCGCCGGCGCAGAGTCTGCATGGCATAGCCTTCGCCGGCGGCGGCCAGGTAGGCACCAACTACCTCCGGCGAGGCTGGCAGCGCGGTCATACCGTTACGCCCGCACCAAGCTTCAAAATTCCTTAGGTCGGAAGCGTAGGCCCGGAGCGTGGCCGGCGCATCAGCGGCGTCCCGATAGGCTTGGGCCTTGGCCAGCGCCATTGCGGCGCGGGCGGTCGGCGGCTTGGTCTGGCGGGCGTCCACGAGGGCTCCAGGGCAGCGAATTACACGCGATAATAGTCCTTCTCGCG
>PLSW01000189.1 GCA_003165275.1 Caulobacteraceae bacterium | reverse complement strand
CTCCAACTGTTCGATCCAAGCCTTCGCGCCGACCGGTCTTCCGATCAACTCCGCCCGCAGCACATCTGTCCACCGCCCACTGTCGTCCGCCGTGCTCGCCACGAAGGCGGCGAAGTCGCCGATGCGCGACAGGGCCGGCCCCACCACGACAGGGTCGCTGTCCGCTCCCGCGATGTGCGCGCCCGTACTCGACCAGGGCCAGTCGACCGCAGCGCCCACAAGGCCGGCCTTGACCGGGTTGAGGGCCACATAGCGGAACGCGGCCATCAGATGGTCGTCGTCCATCGCCACCGACCCGAACCGGCCCTGGAACAGATGCCCCGTCCAGTGCCCCCGCGCGCCGACAAAGGCCGTGTAGCGCCGGTGCGCCTCCCCCACCGCCCGCGGCAGGCCGGTCTCGTCGCTCGGGGTGAGGATAAGGTGGACNNAATCCAGATAGACCGCCTCGTCGCCAGGCTCGAAGAAGATCGGCTCCCGCCGATTGCCCCGCTGGGTCACGTGGTGCGGGACGCCCGGAATGATCATTCGTCCTCGTCTCGCCATCGCCGCATCGCCTCCCCTAGGGACCCGCAGGGAGACTACCAGGGCGGGGGAATGAGGCAATTGATATCATGTCACCGTAATTCATATCATGTCACCGTAATTCCCGGGTACAATAGCCCCCTGCCGATCACGGGCATAACCGCCCCGATAACCCTCGTGCTTACGCGCACCACGGATACTGGTGCTGTCGTTTCCTATTCGAAGAACAATGGCGCGCTGGTGGCGTTCTCCAGCGGCGCCACGCTCGGCGTCGTTAACGGAGACACCCTTTGGTTCGACGTGATAAGGAGCGCAAAGGGCAGTTCGTCGGGCACGATCACCATCGTGAACCAATCGGACAGCAACACTCAAGTGTCCAGCTTCGCATACAGTGTCACTCATGCGCTGAACTGCCAGTATTGCTAGAAGAAACTCTGTAGCCCGATCGGGAATGGGGCCCACTGAGTGACCTCCACCTTTCGGTCAGTGTTGGTGGCGCGCTCGCCGGAATTGCGACGGCGATAGACCGCGTATTGATCGGCTGGCTGCTGAGGCGCGAAGGCGGTCGGCGGGCTACCTTCCGGATACGATCGTTAGATGACTGACCGATCCGTCCGGCCGCGTAGCGGTCCACGAATTGCCCACGGATTGACCAATCACCGGCCCACACCGTGCAGCCGCCTGCGACGGGGATTGCTGGGTAAAGCACATTTGACCATCGGTCTCCGCCCAAGATCCAGACGTCGAATTGCCCGCCGGATCGACCCTGGAGTTGGTCCCATTGGCATTGACGTAGAACTTGGTCACGCCGCCGTCCGGGCCGGTGATCTGAAGGGTGTCGCCGAATAGGCCGGAGGGCGTCGCGCTGGCGGAGCCGACGGCGAGCAACACGAGAGCCGATGACACCCATAGCGTTCTCGCTAGTTTCCACATCTGATTTCTCTCCCCCGGTTGCGGGTGGAAGCTATTTGACGACAGCCAAGGTTGCAATGACCGGATGCGATTTGGCGCTCTATAGCGAAATTCATATCGGCTGGGCGAATGCTGAAACATCAGCGCTGTAAGGATGACCGGTCCGGATCGGCAACTCCCCTTCCCTTCCAGAATCTAGGCGCACTTCGCCTGTGACCATGCCTGGAAGGCCGCGGATCTGGGCTCGCGAAGTGTCCGTCTGCTGGTCAGGTGGCGCCCAACGTCGAAAGGGGGAAGCGGCCGAGCCCTATATGAACCATCTCACCGAGGTTGCTGAACTGGTCGCTCGTTCGATCGACGGCGCGGATCCCGACATCATCGTCGCCGCAGTCCTGCACGACACTGTCGAGGACACGAGCGCGACCATAGATGCTGGCCGACGCCTTCGGCGATAGGGTCGCCGGCTTGGTGGCTGAAGATCGTGCTTTTCGGCAGCCATAGTCGCGGCGACTGGGTGGACGATCCGGCCAGCGGCTATATCATCCGCTTCATCAGCGTGATCACGTGCGCCCGGCCGATTGGCACGCCCTCGCCGCGCAGCATCCGGCTGCCCGCGAACGGGTACGGGTACGGGTACGGGTTCAGCGAAAGCCCGGTTCAGCACAGTCGCCATCCTGATCCCCGCCTTTTCAAGCTGGATCGCAGCGTCGCGCTGAGCCGTGGCTTGATAGGCTGGCGGTGGCGATCAGCGCGTTCTTCGGAGGATTGGCTGAACCTGCGTTGGGGGCGCCAATAACATCCATCACGATATTGATTATATCGGTATTTTTTTGGCCCTAGGCGCCCGAGCCCAAGTTGGTTCAAAAGACACTGCCCGGATTGCTTCGGACGCAAACGAACCAAACTGGACCGCCAGAGCTGTTTTGTGAGGCGCTCGCACACGATCGGAAGGCGCTCTGGTTCTCTAACCGAGCACAGGACGCGCCAGGAACGGTCCTTAAGTCCAGGCCCCAGAAGCGAACATTCGCGCGCCGGCCTGCGGAGGAATCCATCTGCATATCCCAGTAGAGGTAGAAAAGCGCGGCCGAGACCGGACCAAGGCCACGTGCAACCATCAGGAATATATTGGTAATTTCTCATGGATTGCGAGCTTCTCTTGTCGACGAGAGGCTTGATCACCACCTGGTTAACTTCGGGACCCGCGTCCTGGCGCAGGCGATATCGCCAACGCCGTGAATATCACCCGATGCGACGCGCACCATCCTTCCAATATTTGTCCTGCACGGCCCGGCGCAACACCTTGCCTACCGCCGACAGGGGCAGGGCCTCGACGAAGAGGATGGTCTTGGGCGTCTTGATCGGGCCAATGGCGGCGCGGACGTGGGCGATGAGGCTCGCCTCATCAAGTTTGGCGCCGGGGCGCAAGACCACCTCGGCATGGACAGCCTCGCCCCATTCGGGGCTGGGCACGCCCACCACCGCCGACATCATGACCGCTGGGTACGAATTGATCGCTGCCTCCACCTCGGACGCGTAAATGTTGAAACCGCCGGAGATGATCATGTCCTTCTTGCGGTCGACCAGGTGCAACAGGCCCTCGGCGTCGATGCGGCCGATGTCGCCGCTGATCCACCAGCCGTCGGTGAACTCCTTGGCGGTCTGCTCGGGGTTGGCCCAGTAGCCGGCGATCACGCCCCGATGGCGGATCCAGATCTCGCCGGGCTCGCCGGCGGCGACCTCGGCTCCGTCGTTGTCGACGATCTTCAGCTCCACCCCCGGCGTCGGCAGCCCGGCGGCGGTGAGGCGGCGGCGGTCCGCCTCGGTCTCGCTGCGATGCAGTCGCCGGGGCAGCGCGCAGACCGCGCCGCCGGCCTCGGTGGACGCGTAGGCCTGCAGAAAGATATCGCCGAAAGCCGCCTTCAGCTCGACGATCTTGTCCGGGCTCATGGGCGCAGCGCCATAGAGGACGGCGTTCAGGCTGGTCAGGTCGCGCGGGGACTGCTGCTGCAGCGCCGCCAGCCGGTAGAGCAGGGTCGGCACCAGGAAGGAGGCAGTGACCCGGTGGCGCTCCACATTGGCCCGCCAGAGCTCCACGTCGGGATTGTTCTGGGTCAGGTTGCAGCCGCCGGCGAAGAAGGTCGGCGGCAGCATCAGGAAGCTTCCGTGGCTAAGCGGGGCGAAGTGCAGGATCCGCGTTTCGGCTGAGAAGACCTTGTCCTCGATGGCGTTGAAGCTGTCGGTGATGAAGTCGAGGTTGTCGTAGCTGTAGCCCGCGCACTTGGGCGTGCCGGTGGTGCCGCCGGTGAAGCGATAGAGGGGGGTGTGGGCGTGGCGGTCGAGGTCGACGCCTGGATCGGCGTCGGACGCCTCGGCGACCCGGTCCCAGAAGTTCACGCAGCCGGGCGGCAGGCCCTCCATCGCTCCGACCACGACCACCTTGATCCCCTTGGCCTGGAAGGCCGGGGCGTAGGCGGCGGCCAGGGCCGCCTCGACGAAGACGCAGGTCGGCCTGACGAAGGCGGCGATGCGCAGGTGCTCGTCCAGCGGATCGCGGAAATTGGTGAACACCGCCGAGGCCGGACCCTTCAGGATGGTCCAAAGGTGCATCAGCGCCAGATTGTCGTTTTCCAGGATCAGCAGGTAGCGGTCGCCGGCTGAGAGTCCCAGGTCCAGCCGAAGCATGTTGGCGATGCGGTTGGTCAGGGCGTGGAGTTCGCGGAAGGTATAGCGGCGGTCCCGCTCGGTGTTGATCAGCGCCGGCCGGGCGCCATGCTGTTCGACGAGACGGCGAAAGACGCGTGCAAAATCGACCATGCCGTTGCTTCCTCTGGACCCTAGTCCGCGAGCGATCACGACCACCCGCATTTTGAGCGGACCCTAGAAGCGCGCCCCGGGCGCCGCAGGTCATTCCCGCCAAATCGCCGGTCCGCCCGGGGGGTGGCGCGGCCGCCGATGCTAGGCCGCGGGCTCGATCTCCACTCTGGGCAGGGCTGGGAGTCCGCGCACGAGGTCGGCGCACTTTTCGCCGATCATGATCGAGGCCGCGTTGGTGTTGCCCGAGACGATGGCCGGCATGATCGAGGCGTCGGCGATACGCAGGCCTTCCAGGCCCCGCACCTTCAGGCTCTCGTCGACCACCGCCATGTCGCCCTGGCCCATCCTGGCCGTGCCGACCGGGTGATAGGCATGCTGGCAGGTCGCGCGCACGAAGGCCTCGAGCTCGGCGTCGCTGGTCAGCTCCGCACCGGGCAGCAGCTCAGCGCCGATAAAGCGCGCCAGGGCCGGCTGAGCCATGATCCGCCGCACGTGGCGGACCCCGTGGACCAGGGCGCGGACGTCCTCCGGCCGATCCAGCATGTTCAGCTGGATACGTGGCGCCGCGAGCGGATCGGCGCTAGCCAGGGTGACCGAACCGCGCGACTGCGGTCTGGCTAGGTAGACGTGGCAGGACAGGGCGTGCTGGGCCAGCATCCGTACATTGCGGCCGTAGTCGTCATAGAGGGTCGGCACGAAGTGCAGCTGCAGGTCGGGCACGTCCACGTGGTTCTCTGACCGAATGAAGCCGCCCGCAGGCGCCAGCGACTGAGCAAGGCGGCCGGTGCGGGTGGCCGTGTAGCGGGCCAGGTCGCCGAGCAACCGCAACACCCCCATCGGCGCCAGCGAAAAGCCGTCGCTACGTAGCGAGCTGAAGCCGACGCCCACGTCGGGATGCTCGACCAGATTGCGCCCGACGCCGGGCAGGTCGTGGCGCTGGGCGATGCCGTGCTCGGCCAGGACGTCCGCGGGGCCGATCCCCGACAGCAGCAGAATCTGCGGCGTGCCGAAAGCGCCGGCCGACAGGATGATCTCGCGGCGGGCGCGGACCTCGGCGTGGGCGCCGTCCCGGATCATATCGACGGACACCGCCCTGCGGCCCTCGAGATTGATCATGGCCACATGGCCGCCGGTGAGGATGGTCAGGTTCGGCCGGTGCGCGATGGGATCGATATAGGCGGCGCGCACGCTGGCGCGTTTGCCGTCCTTGATGGTGAACTGATAGTGGCCGACCCCCTCGGTGGCGGCGCCGTTGAAGTCGGGGTTGCGCGGATAGCCCGCCTCGATCCCCGCCGCCACGAAGGCCTCGACGGCGGAATAGTCGTTGGCCACGTCCGAGACGCCAAGCGGCCCCTCGCCGCCATGAAAGGCGTCGCCGCCGCGGCTGTTGGACTCCGCGCGCCGGAAATAGGGCAGCACGTCGGCGTAGGACCAGCCTCGCGCGCCGAGCTGCGCCCAGTGGTCGTAGTCGCTGGCCGCGCCGCGGATATAGATCATGCCGTTGATCGCCGACGATCCGCCCACGCCCTTGCCGCGCGGGCAGAAATGGGCGCGGCCGTCGGTGCCCGGACAGGGCTCGGAGGTGAAGCCCCAATTGTAGGTCTTGACCATGGCATGGGCCCCGAAGGCGCCGGGAACGTCGACCAGCATCCCCTTGCCGTCGCCGCCGGCCTCAATCAGGGCGACGGAAACGTTGGGGTCCTCGCTCAGCCGATTGGCCAGCACCGCGCCGGCCGAGCCGGCGCCGATCACCACATAGTCGAAGTCCATTGCATTCATCCGGCGGTCTGAGAGGGTGGCGAAGGCGTCACGCGTTGGTGGCGCAGCGAAAGCCGACGTGGGAGGTGGAGGTGTCGAGGGCCTGAGCGTACCGCGCGGCCGGGCGATAGCGCCGGCAATAGGTCTCGGCGCACAGGTGCGAACCGCCCTTCATCACTCGGCGCGGGCCGGGCGCGCCCAGTTTGCTCGTCGTGCAGCAGGCCTTCGCCGCCGGCGGCTGGTCGTAGGGGTCTGCGGTCAGCTCCCAGGCGTTGCCGATCATGTCGAAGAGGCCGTACCCATTGGGGGCGAAGGCGCGGACCGGCGAGGTGCGCTCATAGCCGTCCAGCCGCAGGTTCTCGAACGGAAACCGGCCCTGCCAGTAGTTGGCCTGCGGACGGCCGCCGGGCTCGAAGTCGGAGCCCCAAGCGAAGGCCGCCCCCTCCAACCCGCCACGGGCGGCGAACTCCCACTCCGCTTCGGTGGGCAGCCGCTTGCCGGCCCAGGCGGCGTAGGCCTCGGCGTCGGCGCAGGTGACGTGCACGACAGGGTGGTCGGCAAGACCGCGAAGGTCACTCAGCGGCCCCCAGGGATGCCGCCAGTCGGCGCCGAAGGTGAAGGCCCACCAATGGGCCGGATCGGTCAGCGGAATGGGCCCCGCTGTTTTTGTGAACACTGCCGAGCCGGCCTTCAACATGGCGCGGTCGGCGTCGGGATAGTCCGCCGCGCTCGGGGCGATCTCCGCCTGGGTGACATAGCCGGTCGCCTCGACGAACGCGGCGAAGGCGGCGTTGGTCACCGGGATCTCGTCGATCCAGAACGGATCGACGCTGACCGGGCGCGCGGGTTTCTCCTCCGGATAGTGGTCGTCCGACCCCATCAGGAACACGCCGCCCGGCATGCGCTGCATGCCGGGCCGACCGCGGACCGCGATGGCGCCTGTGCTCACGGCCGCTAGTCCGGGATCGACGGGGCGACCTTGGCCGGCTGGCCCGCGGGCAGCACCAAGTGAATGTCGAGTCGCTTGACGGCGCCGGTGAAGGCGAAGGGGATTTTGTAGTCCTCCGAGACCGGCGTGCCGAACCCTCGGCCGATGCCGACTCCGTCCGGGGGGAACCAGCCGGGGATGGTGTGGGCGATGCGGCCACGGGCCGTCTCGACCCCGTCGGTCTTCAGCACGAACTCGCCCCCCTTTGCCGGGCCGCCGCCGTCGTAGGCGAAGTCGATGCTGATCTTGTGCTCGCCGGGCGTGAGCGGCTGGTTGGCGGTCAGCCGCACCGCCTGGCCCGGAAAATTGAAGAACTTGTAGGTGAAGGACGGGACGCCCTTATAGACCACCATCCCCCAGCCCCCGAAGCGCCCGCCCTGGGAAGCCACCACGCCCTCGGCGCCGCCGGCCGGCACGTCCACCGTGGCGGTCATCGAAAACGACTTATTCTTGATGTCCGGGAAGGCCTGATCAGTCAGGCGCGGCCCGGGATAAAAGGTGAAGTCGCTGCGACCGTTGAAGGCGTAGGGGCGCAGGGCCGAGGGCGTACGCTCCAGCTGGCGCGGATCCAGAGGCAGGACGTTGTATTTCTCGGCCTGGACGTAGAAGTCAGCCTGCATCCGCTTCAGTCGGTCCGGCTCCTTGCCCGCCAGATCGACGGCCTCCGAGTAGTCCTTGGCCACATGGTAGAGCTCCCATGTGTAGCTGTCGGCGTCGAAGCCCTGGGCGGTGGAGACCCACGGCACCCGCTTGGGGTGGGTGGCCGCGACCCAGCCATCCTCGTAGATGGCGCGGTTGGCGAACATCTCGAAATATTGGACCCGGTGGCGCTCCGGCGCCTTCGCAGCGTCGAAGGTGTAGAGCATCGAGACGCCTTCGATCGGCTTCTGCGCGACGCCATTGACCTCCGTCGGCGGGGTGATGCCGATGGCCTCGTAGAGGGTCGGGGCGATGTCGATCACATGGCTGAACTGGGTGCGCAGTTCGCCCTTCGCCTTGATCCGTTCGGGCCAGGAGACCACCAGACCGTTGCGTGTGCCGCCCCAGTGGGAGGCAATCTGCTTGGTCCATTGGAATGGCGTATCCATCGCCCAGGCGAAACCGACCGGATAGTGGTCGTCAGCCATCGGGCCGCCCATGTCGGCAAGGTGGGCGAGCATATGCGGCACCGGATCGGTGACGCCGTTCAGGCCTGCGACGTCGGCGATAGTGCCGTCGACGCCGCCCTCGGCGCTCGCGCCGTTATCGCCCTGGATGTAGATGACGATGGTGTTGTCGAGCCGGCCCTCGGCCTTCAGCTCGCCGATCACCCGACCGATCTGGAAGTCGGCGTAGGCGAGGGTCGCCGCATAGACCTCCATCAGCCGCGAGGCGACCTTCTTCTGGTCGGGGCCGAGGCTGTCCCAGGCGGGGATTTCCGGCGGACGCGCGGTCAACTTGGCGTCGGCCGGGATCACCCCAAGCTTCTTCTGGCGCGCGAAGGACTGCTCACGCAGCTTGTCCCAGCCCATGTCGAACTGGCCCTGGAACTTGGCGATCCACTCCGCCGGGGCGTGGTGCGGGGCGTGGCTGCTGCCCGGGGCGAAGTACAGCAGGAACGGCTTGTCGGGCGCCTGAGCCGACTGCATGCGCAGCCAGGAGATGGCGTGGTCGCCCAGGTCCTTGTCGAGGATGTAGCTGGGGTCGTTCGCCGGCGGCTCGACGACGTTGCGGTTCTCGATCAGCGCCGGCGCCCACTGGTTGGTCTCGCCGGAATTGAAGCCGTAGAAATATTCGAAGCCCAGGCCGTTGGGCCAGTTGTCGAAGGGGCCGGCCGGCGTGTTCTGCCAGTCGGGGACGTTGTGGTTCTTGCCGAGCTGTGCGGTGTTGTAGCCGTTCTGGCGCAGCACCTCAGCGATGGTCGCCGCGCTCTTGGGGATCACCGAGGTGTAGCCGGGGTAGCCGGTGGCCAGCTCCTGGATGACGCCGGCGCCCACGGAATGGTGGTTGCGCCCGGTCAGCAGGGCTGCGCGGGTGGGCGAGCACAGGGCAGTCGTGTTGAAGTCGTTGTACTTCAGGCCGTGCGCGGCGAGGTCGTCGGCCGTCGGCGTGGGGATCGGCCCGCCGAAGGTCGAGGAGGCGCCGAAGCCAACGTCGTCGGTCATGATCAGCAGCACGTTGGGCGCGCCCTTGGGGGCGTGGGCGTCCGGCGTGTAGTGCGGCGGCGAAGACTGGGCCGGGGTGTGGCCGAGGACGCCCTGATAAGGGACCGCCGGCGCGGGGAGGACCGGGCTGGTTCCCGTCGGCTGAGCGGCGGCGATCGGCGCGATCGCCAGCAGGGCGAGGGCCGAGACTGAAGCCAACAGGCGCAAGGGCTTTGTCTGGCGAAGGGTCATGGCGAGGGTCCCAGGGTTTTGTTTGTTATTGGGAAGGACGGGACGCCGCCTTGCGGCGACGTCCCGGGGATCGGCGGTCTTGGCTAGAAAGTCTTCTTCAGGCTGACGCCCACGGTGAGCGGGGCGCCCGGATAGCCGCGCAGGAGCGTCGCGCCGGTGGCGGCTAAGTTGACGCCGAGGACGGCGGCCAGCGGCTGTTGGGCCTTCAGGGTGAAGTACTTCTCGTTGGTCAGGTTTTCGCCGTAGGCCGACAGGGTCCAACTCTTGTCAGGGCTGACCAGGTTGACCCGCGCGCCCAGCAGGGTGTGGGCGCCGACGATGCTCTGCGGGTTGTCGTCGTTAGTGGTGTACATTGAGCCGACGTAGCTCACGTCGCCGCGCAGCTGCAGGGTGTGGCCGCCCATGAACGGCGAGGAGTCGTATTCCACCGCCGCGTCGCCCTGCCATTTCGGCGCGAAGTCCGCCGGCCGGCCGGTGAGGTTCTGGATGGTGGGGTTGCCGCCGACGATGGTCTCGTAGCCGACGCAAGATCCCAGCACCGCCGCCGAGCAGCCCGGCAGGCCCGGAGCGGTCGGATCGCTGGAATAAACCGAGTTCAGGTAAGCGCCGGAGATGTCGACCTTGATGTGATCGATGGGCAGGATCTGCGCGTCGAGCTCGGCGCCGCGAGCGCGGATATTGCCCAGGTTCTGGATCACAAATCCGAAGCCGTTCCACGACCGGTCCTGGAAGTTTTGCAGGTCGGTCTGGAAGATGTCGGCGTTCACCTGCAGGCGACGGTCGAAGAATGTCGACTTCACGCCCAGCTCGTAATCAGTGGAGGTTTCCGGGGCGAAGGTGCGCGCCGCCGCAGCCGCCGCTGGGGTGGCGGGGAGCACGCCGGTGTCGGCCGTGTTGCTGAAACCACCGGACTTGTAGCCGGTGGAGACGGACGCGAAGGCCATCACCCGAGGCGTGATCTGCCAGGAGAGGTTGCCGCGCCAGGTCGGCTTGGACACGTCGGCCTTCAGGCCCGGATCGGATTCAGGTAGGCCGACCAGACCGGCCAAGGCGTTGTTGTTGGTCTGGCTGAAGACGCCCGTCTTGCGGTCGGTTGATTCCCGGGCGCCGAGGGTCAGGGTCAGGTCGTCGGTCAACTTGAAATTCGCTTGCGCATAGCCGGCGAAGCTGTTGGTCCGCTGGTTGAACAGGGTGACGCCGGCGTTGGTCTGGGCGCCGGCCTGGCAGAGCGGGATCAGCCCCGCCTTGCCCGCCAGGGGCAGGATGGTCGTACAGAACTGCGAGCCGAAGTCGGTGGCGCTCGTCGTCGCGTAGTTTTCGCCGAAGAAGTAAAGGCCGGCGACGTAATCGAGACGGCCGCCCAGGAGCTTGTCCTTGGGCGAGCTCAGCTGCAGTTCGTGGCTCTGGCTGGTGCTGGTGAAGCTGCCGCGGCGATTGAGCAGGTCCAGCGGGGTCATGACCACATCGCCGTCGGTCTGCAGATCCTGCCAGTGGCGGAAGGAGTCGATCAGCCGCAGGCTGTAGCCCTCGCCGAAGCCCCAGGTCAGGTCACTGGCGACGCCGTTCTGCTTATCGACGACGCTGGGATTGTCGAGCCGCTGGTGGGCCGTGAAGCTCGGGTCCGACGCCAGGGTTGGCGCATTCGCCGCGCCGCCAAGATGGGCCACGTAGCTGGTGATCTGGGCCGCGGTCGCCGTGGAGGTGTCCACCTGGGCCAGAGCGAACCCGTCGCCGGTGGTCTGGGCGTAGTCGGCGCGGCCGATCCAGGTCAGGTTCGGGGTGACCTCCCACTTGGCCGAGAGACGGCCCGCGTCGGTGTCGTGGGCGCCGAAGGTTCGGCCGTCGAGGCTGTTCTTATAGAACCCGCCGAACGTTTCGCCGAAGCCGGCGGCGCGGATGGCGAAGGTGTCGCTCACCGGCAGATTGACCATGCCGCCGATGTGCGTCGCGCCGTAGCTGCCTTCGCTCAGGCTGATTTCACCGGACTGGCGGGTCACGTTCGGCGCATTGGTGGTGATGGCGATCGCGCCCATGGCCGAGTTGCGGCCGAAAAGGGTGCCTTGGGGGCCACGCAGGACCTCGACATTCGAGACGTCAAGGAAGCTGGACAGGATCGCGCCGGGGCGCGGGATGAACACGCCGTCAATATAGGCCGCGGCGTCAGAATCCACCGAGGAGTTGGCCGCGGTGCCGAAGCCGCGCACGCGGATGGCGACGCCGGAGACCTGGGAATTCTGGGTGAAGGTCAGGCCCGGAACGATCCGCTCCAGATCCTCCACATTGTTCACCCCTGCCTGGGTGAGCTGGGCGCCGGTCTTGGCGACGATCGACAGCGGCACCCGCTGCACGTTTTCGGAGCGCTTCTGGGCGGTGACGATAACCTCGTCGATCTTGGCTGGGCCGGCGGCGGCCGGCTCCACGTCGGCGGCGAAGGCTGGCGTGGCCAGACTGAGCGCCAGCATGGACGACGCGAATAGCCAGAGTTTGGAGTGCGACATTTGATTCCCCCTCGTATTGCGCGCTCTTGTTTGTAAGTGGCGCGGCGGTGGCCATGATGGCCATTGAGTTCCCACGCGCCGGCGCGACCTTGGCGGTCGATCGCTTGCGTCACGGGCGCTACTGGATCAGGCTAGCCAGGTCGGACTTTGACCGCAGGTCATTGCAGCCAAATCGCCGGTCTTCGGAACGAGCGGCGCGGGGAGGAAACGAGGTTGATCGGACATCGGCGCGCAAAGGCCTTTTGCCCCCTGCCATGACCGAGCCCTCCGCAACCACCATCGGCGGCTATGTGCTGGCCATCGGCAAGGCTCTCCAGGCAAGCGGCGTGGACAGCGCGGCTGTGTTTCGCGCCGAGGGGTTGGCGCTGAACGTCACCAACGATCCGCTGCAACGGCTGCCGGCGACGGCGCTGAACAGCCTATACGCCGCCAGCGTCCGGGTGACGAACAACCCCTATTTCGGCCTGGCCGTCGCCCGCCACATCCGTATGTCCAATCTACACGCGCTGGGCTTCGCCCTGGCGGCCAGCGACACGCTGTTGGACTTCTGCTGGCGTCTGGAGCGCTACTTCCGGGTGGTGTCCGAGGCCGCGACCGTGACCATCACCGAGGCGGCCGATGAGGTTACCCTGCGGGCTAACCATCTGGTCGAGGTAAGCGGCGAGACCGAGGACGCCTTCCTGGGCTTCCTGGTCCTGGCCATGCGGCAGCTGAGTGAGACGAGCTTCAACCCGATCAGCGTCGGATTCGCCCACGCGGCGCCAACCGCTGGGGTCGAGCCCTACGCCGCGCTGTTCCGCGCGCCCGTCGCCTTCGGCGAGCCAGCCTCGCGGCTGGTGTTCGAGAAGTCCATCCTCAGTCGCCCCCTGGCCGGCGCGTGCCCGGAGCTGGCTCAGGTCAATGACAATATCGCGGTCGCCTACCTGGCCCGCCTCGACAAGAACGACGTGATCAGCACGGCAAGGCAGAAGATCGTCGAATTGCTGCCCAACGGCGAATGCACCCGCGACCTGGTGGCCAAGAGCCTGAACATGAGCCCCACGACCCTGCAGTTCAAACTCTCCAAGCGCCACACCTCGTTCCACGACCTGATGGAAAGCACGCGCAAAGAGCTGGCTTGCAGCTATGTGCAGCAGTCGGCCCTGTCAGTGACCGAGATCGCCTTCCTGCTGGGCTTCAACGACACCAGCAACTTCGCCCGCGCCTTCAAACGCTGGACCGGCGCCTCGCCGACGGACTTCCGCGAGGGCGCCGATCGCAAGGGCGTGCCGGCCTCGGCCTAACGGGCCATGTTGATGATCTGCAGCTGGGTGAACTCCGCCAAGCCTTCTTCGCCCAATTCGGTGCCCAGACCAGAGAACTTGGCCCCGCCGAAGGGGATGTTGGGCGCCAGCTCCAGGTGTTTGTTGATCCACACGGTGCCGGCGTCCATCCGCTCGGCCAGGGCCTGGGCCTTGACCAGGTCGGTGGACCAGATCGACCCGCCGAGGCCGTAGTCGGAGGCGTTGGCGCGGTTGACGGCGTCCTGATTGTCGCTGAACCGGATCACCGGCAGCACTGGGCCGAACTGCTCTTCGTCCACCAGCCGTGAGCCGTCAGTGATGTCGCGCACGATCGTGGGGCGGATGAAATAGCCGGGGCGATCGGGGGTATCGCCGCCGGCGATGACCGTGCCGTGCTCCCGGGCGTCGGCGATCAGCTCCATCACTTTGCCGTACTGCATCTTATTCTGCAGCGGGCCAAGCTGGGTGCCCTGCTCCAGACCGTCGCCGATGACCGCGTCGTTGGCGAGCTTGGCCAGCTCGGCGCAGATCGCGTCATATACGTCGTCGTGAACATAGAGCCGCTTGATGGCGATGCAGACTTGGCCGGAATTCTGGAAGGCGCCGGCGAAGAGCTTGGGGGCCACGGTCTTCGGATCGACGTCGGAAAGCACGATGGCTGCGTCGTTGCCGCCGAGCTCCAGGGTGATCCGCTTCAGGGCCTCGGCTGCGCCCGCCATCACCTTCTTGCCGGTCTCGGTGGAGCCGGTGAAGGAGATCTTGCGAATGTCCGGATGGCGGGTCATCTCCGCGCCCAGCTCGCCAGCGTCAGCGATCACATTGAGCACGCCCGCGGGCAGCAGGTCCTTGATCAGGGCGGCGATGCGCAGAGTGGAAAGCGGCGTCGTCGGAGCCGGTTTCAGCACGATGGCGTTGCCGGCCAGCAGGGCGGCGGGGACCTTGGCCGCCAGCAGGATCAGCGGGAAGTTCCACGGCACCATGGCCCCTATCACCCCGAGCGGCTTGCGGCGCTGCTCGACCCGGCGGCCGGGGCTGTCGTCCAGCACCTTCATCGGCAAGTCGAGGGTGGTGAAGTAGCGGAAGAAGAAGGCCGCGCCATAGACCTCGGCCATGGCGTCTCCGATGGGCTTGCCCTGCTCCTGGGTCAGGATGCGGGCGAGTTCCTCGGCATGGCCCTGGATCACGTCGGCGATCGCGTTCAGCGCCGTCTTGCGCTCGGCGATCGGCGTCGCCGCCCAGCCGGGGAAGGCCGCCTTGGCCGCCGCGACGGCGGCGTCGAGCTGGGCTTTCGATGCGCGCGGGGCCGTGGCGAAGGTCTGCTCGGTAGCGGGGTTGATAACCTCCATGGTCGCGTCGCCGGCTTCCAGGCGCCCGTTGATCAGCAGCTTGAAGTCTTCCATCACCCGTTCCTCTTTTGCTTGTCGCCTAGGCGTTGAGCGGCTCACCTTCGACGGTGATCCTATGCATCACCCGCCGGTGGCCGTGGTAGTCGTTCTTGGCGAAATGCCAGGTGGCGCGGTTGTCCCAGAAGGCGATCGAGCCCGGCCGCCACTCGAATTCATGCACGAACGCGTTCTGCATGCAGTGGGCGTAGAGCTGGTCCAGCAAAGGCTTCGACTCTTCCTTGGTCCAGCCGTCGAAACGCAGGGTGAAGCCCGGATTGACGTAGAGGGCCTTCTTGCCGCTCAGCGGATGGGTGATCACCACCGGATGGACCACGTCCGTCAGGGCGTCGGCGGCCGCGGTGTTACCGATCTGCTTGCCGCCCACATCACTCTTGGCCACTACCGCGTCCGCGCCGCCGCCGAACACGTGCCGGGCTGAGTGGACCGCTTTCAGCGTTCCAAGCATGCGCTGCATCCCCTCCGAGAGGGCGTCGTAGGCGCCGTACATGGAGGCGAACATCGTATCGCCCCCCTTGGGCGGCAACTCCCTCGCGACCAGGATCGAGCCCATGGCCGGGATCTGGTCGTAGGAGTGGTCGGTGTGCCAGGAGCCGCCGATATTGTCTTTCTGCTCGACGTCCTTGGAGACCATGGCGATCTCCGGATAGTCCGGATGCGCGCCGAAGAAGCGGTTGATGTTGATCGGCGCCCAGCGGCGGGCGAAGGCGATGTGCTGGGCCTCGTTGATCGCCTGGTCACGGAAAAAGATCACCCCGTGGTCGGCGAAGGCGCCGCGGATCGCGGCGAAGTCCGAATTGGTGAGCTCGCCCGCCAGGTCGACGCCGCGGATTTCCGCGCCGACACCGCAGAGGGGATGGATTTCGACGGTCATGCCGGCGCTCCTTCGGTGGATGGGTCTGTGTGACGTCGGACCGCGCCAGCAGAGATCAAGGCATCGATCTCGCTCAGCTTCAATCCAGCATTGACCAGGATTTCAATGGTGTCCGCCCCCGGATCCCGGCTGGGCCCCGAGATCGCCGCCTCGGTCCGGCTGAACCGGGGGCTGGGCGAGGGCTGCATCATGCCGTCGTGGGTCTGGAAGGTTCCCCGCGCGGCCATGTGCGGGTGCAGGGGCGCCTCGGCCAGGGACAGCACCGGGGCGAAACAGACATCAGTCCCCTCCAGGAGGGCGCACCAGTCGTCGCGGGTCTTCTGTTTGAAGGTCTGCGTGAACAGGGCCTTCAGCCGCGCCCAGTTGCGCCGGTCCATGTGGCCGGCGCTTTCGGCTGGATCGAGGCCGAGCAGGCCTATGAGCTGGTCGTAGAAGGGCTTTTCCAGCGAGGCGATGGAAATGAACTTGCCATCTGCGGTCTCGTAGACGTCGTTGAAGTGGGCCGCGCCGTCGAGGAAGTTGGCGCCCCGCTCGTCCCGGTGCACGCCGGTGGCGTTGAGGCCGTAGATTAGCGCCATCAAGGTCGCCGCTCCGTCGACCATGGCCGCATCGACCACTTGGCCGGCGCCCGTGCGGCTGGCGCTGAGCAGGGCCGAGACGACGCCGAAGGCCAGCAGCATGCCGCCGCCGCCAAAGTCGCCGATCAGGTTCAGGGGCAGGACCGGCTTTTCCCCCGACCTGCCGATGGCGTGAAGGGCGCCGGTGAGGGCGATATAGTTGGGATCGTGGCCGGCGGCCTTGGCCAGGGGCCCATCCTGGCCCCATCCGGTCATCCGGCCGTAGACCAGCTTGGGATTGGCGGCCAACAGCACGTCCGGCCCCAGGCCGAGCCGCTCCATCACCCCGGGCCTAAAGCCCTCGATGATGGCGTCGGCGTCGGCGCACAGGCGCAGCACCACGTCGCGCCCCGCGTCCGACTTCAGGTTCACGGCGATGGAACGCCGTCCGCGCGAGAGCACGTCCTTCGCCCGCGGCCGCCGATCGTCGGCCCGATCGACGCGGATCACCTCCGCCCCCAGGTCCGACAGCATCATGCCGCAGAAGGGCGCCGGGCCGAGGCCCGCGAACTCGATGACAGTGATGCCGGCCAGCGGTCCCATGGGGCGCTCCTGTTGCGGGTGATCTATCAGGTCGGTCAGACCGCCAGAGCGTAGCCGCCGTTGACTGGATAGGTCTGGCCGGTGATCCAGGCCGAGGCGTCGGAGGCGAGGAACACCGCCATCCGCGCGCCGTCGTCCGGCTCGCCGAAGCGGCGGATGATATAGGGCGCCAACATCTTCTTGCCGATGTCGGAGTCCTCGTCGACCTGGATCGTTGGGGTCTTGGTGGCCGAGAGCGCGATGCAGTTCGCCCGCACATTGTAGCGGCCGACACTCTTGGCGATCGCCCGCATGAAGCCCGCCGCGCCGGCCTTGGCGCCAGAATAGGCCTCCAGGCGCGGCTCGCCCACGCGGCCGGCGTCGGAAACGATGGTGACGATGGCGCCGCGTTCGGCGGCGATCATGCCCGGCAGCACCGCGCGGACGGCGTTCATGACGCCGTAGAGATTGACCCCCAGCGACAGGTCCCACTCCTCCGGCTCCTGCTCCCAGAAGGGCCTGGAGCGGACGACGCCGGCTGGGCCCATGTTGCCGGCATTGTTGACCAGCACGCCGATCGGGCCGACGGCCGTCTCGACGTCGGCGACGATGCGCTTGAGGTCGTCCAGCTTGGTCACGTCGCCCTGGGCGGCGATGCCCCGCACGCCCATGGCCTCGATCTCGGCGACCACGGCCTCGGCGCGGTCCTCGAAATAGTCGTTCACCACCACGCAACCGGCGCCGTGTTGCGCCATGCGCAGGGCGATGGCGCGGCCGACGCCCTGGCCGGCGCCCGTCACCAGGGCGGTGACGCCCTTCAGATCGACGATGTCTTCCATAACGGTCCGTCCTATTTCTGGAGAATGGTGATGCAGGCGGCGGCGACATCGCCGCCGAGGCTGCCGCCGTTGTTGTGGGCCAGGCCCACCCGCGCGCCCTCGACCTGCCGGGCGCCGGAGCGGCCCTGCAGTTGCTCGGTGAGCTCGACGATCTGGGCCAGGCCCGTGGCGCCGACCGGATGGCCCTTGCGCAGCAGGCCGCCGGAGACGTTCACCGGCAGCCGGCCGCCCAGGCGGGTGTCGCCGGTGTCGATCAACCGGCCGCCCTCGCCCTTGGCGCAGAGGCCGAGGCTCTCATAGGCCATGATCTCCGCCGGCGCCGAGGCGTCGTGCAGTTCGATGACGCTGAGGTCCTTGGGGCCAAGCCCGGTCTCGGCATAGGCGTCGGCCACCGCCAGCTCCGCCGCGCCGGAGGCGTCGCGGTCATGGTCGAGGCCGCTCTTCAGCACGCTGCTGACCACGCGGACGCCGCGGTCCAGCAGGCCCAGCTCCCGGGCTTTGCGCTCGCTCATGATCACCACCGCCGCCGCGCCGTCGCCGATGGGCGAGCACATGGGCCGGGTCAGGGGATTGGCGATCAGCGGGGAATTGAGCACGTCCTCCAGGCTCAGGGCTTCGCGGAACTGGGCCCGCTCGTTCAGGCTGCCATGGACCGAGTTCTTCACCGACACCTGGGCGAACTGCGCCTGGGTGGTGCCGTAGCGCTTCATGTGGTCGCGGCCGGCGGCGGCGTAGAAGTCCATGAAGATGGTGCCGCCCTTGGCGGCGCCCTCGGGCTTGGGCGAGGCGGCCTCGGCGGCCCGGGCGGCGGCAACCTGGGCGCGCATGGCCTCCACATCGACGCCGCCGCCGAAGGCCGCGAAGGACTTGGCCTTGTCCTCGTCGTAGAGCTTCTCCACCGCCGAGGCCAAAACGATGTCGTAGAGCCCGGCGGTGACCATGGCCGCGGCCTGGTTGAAGGCCGTCGAGGCCGAGGCGCAGGCGTTCTCCACATTGATCACCGGGATGGTCCCGACGCCCATGGCGCGCAGGAAGACCTGGCCGCGGATCATGTGCTGACCGGACATCACACCGGCGGCGGAATTGGCCATATAGGCCGCCTCCAGCTGGCCGGCCTCGATGCCGGCGTCGGCGAGGGCGGCGTTCACCGCCTCGGCGGTCAGCGACTTCAAGCTGCGGTCCAGGTGCTTGCCGAAGCGGGTCATGCCCACTCCGACCACATAGGCGTTCATCTTCATGACGTTTGCTCCTTGGCCCGGCCGGCTTTCCAGACGGGGGCTCGCTTTTCCACGAAGGCGCGGGGGCCTTCCTTGAAGTCATGGCTGCGGAAGAGGTCGACCATGGCCGGGTTGGCCGTCTCGGCCTCCATGGCCGCCTTCAGGCTGGGCTCGTCGAGACCGGCGGCGACCACGCTCTTGATGGCGCGCACCGAACAGGGGCTGCACTGGATGATCTCGGCGGCCCAGCGGCGGGCGCCGGCGAGGACGTTGCCGGAGACCACCTCGGTGACGAAGCCCAACTCCTTGCCCTCGGCGGCGCTGACCCGGCGGCCGGTGATCAGCAGCGGCAGGGCGCGGGCGAGGCCGATCTTGCGCGGCAGCCGGTGCATCGCGCCGGCGAGGGGGGCCAGGCCGATGCGCGCCTCAGGCAGGGCGAAGATGGCGCTGTCGTCGGCGACGACCACGTCGCAGGCGAGCACGATCTCGAAGCCGCCGCCCATGGCCACGCCATTCACCGCGGCGATCACCGGCTTGCAGCCGTCGAACCGCGAGGTGAGGCCCGCAAATCCGCTCTTGGGCAGGTTCAGCCCCGCGCCCTCGGCGGTGGCCTTGAGGTCGTTGCCGGCGCAGAAGGCCTTGTCGCCGGCCCCGGTGATGATCGCCACCCAGAGTTCGTCGTCGGCCTCGAAGGCGTCGAACACCTCGGCCAGTTCGGCGTTGGCCGCCGCGTGCAACGCATTGCGCGCCTCGGGGCGGTTGATGGCGACCGTCAGGACGCGGCCGTCGGTCTCGACAAGAATGTGCTGGTAGTCGGTTTTCATGGGTGTCGCTCTCAGGACCGGGTGGCGGAAAAGCCGGTGACGTCGCGGCCGATGATCAGCCTGTGGATCTGCGAAGTTCCGTCGGGAACGATCCACATCCGCGCATCGCGCAGGCGCCGCTCCAGGCCCATCTCGACGGTGAGGCCCATGGCGCCCATGCATTCCATGGCCTTGGAGGTGACCCGCACCCCCATTTCGGTGGCGTAGGCCTTGGCGATGGAGACCTGGCGGTCGGCGTTGGGGGCGGTGAGCGACATGCGCGCACGGAACGTCAAAAGCCGCGCGGCCTCATAGGCCATGACCATCTCGGCCAGCATGCCCTGGATGAGCTGGAAGCGGCCGATCTCGCGGCCGAATTGCTTGCGCTCCTTGACGTAGGCGGTGGCCGCCTCGATGGCGTGCTCGGCGATGCCGCAGGAAACATCCGCGCACAGCACCCGGGGCAGGTTGAACTGGCTGCCGACCGCCTGGCGGGGCGCGCCGTCCTCGGCCTTGCGCCATCCGCCCATGCGGTTGATCGCCGGCACCTTCACGTCCGTGAAATTCAGCTCCGAGCAGGGAAAGGCGCGCAGGCCGATGGTCGGGATGTCCCGGCTCTCGAAGGGGCTTTCCTCGCGGTCGATGATCAGCTGGCGCAGGCCCTTGGGGCCGAGGGCCGGGTCGGTCTGGACGGTGACCACCGCCACGTCGGCGATATGGCCGTTGCTGATCCAGCACTTGGAGCCGTTGACCACATAGTGGTCGCCGCGCAGCTCGGCCCGGCAGGCGATGGCGCTGGGGTCGGAGCCGACATCGGGCTCGCTGAAGGCGAAACAGCCGATGCGCTCGCCCTCGATCAGCGGCCCCGCCAGCCGCGCGGCCACGTCCGGATGGGCGCCGTCGGCCACCACCGGCCCGACCTGGCCGGCGATGAAGGCCAGGCCCGCGAGGCTCGGAAATACCCGGCCCAGCTCCTGGTTGATGATGCTGACCATGATCGGGTCGGTGGCCCGATCCTCGCCCAGGTAGCCGAAGGGCTTGATCAGGGCGAGCAGCTCGAGGGCGACCTCGCGGGTCATCTCGATGTCGCCGTACTGCTTGTCCTTGGCGACCAGTTCCTTTTCCAGGAACCGACGGACGCCGTCCTGAACCATGCGTTGGTCTTCGTTGAACTCGAAATCCATGGGGGCGTGTCCAGTCAGGTGGAGAGTTTGAGGGTGGCGCCGATCTCGTCGCGCAGTTCGTCGCGGCAATCGGGATGGGCGATGGCGATCAGGGCCTCGGCCCGCTCGCGCAGGGTCTTGCCGGCGATCTTGGCGGCCCCGTATTCGGTCACCACCCAGTCGACGTGGGTGCGCGGCACGGTGACCGCGGCGCCGTGGGCGAGGTGGGCCACGATCCGCGAGCGGCGCACGCCCTTCACCATTGTCGATGAAGGCAGGACGGTGATCGCCGCCCCGCCATTGGAATAGGAGGCGGCGATGGCGAAAGCGGTCTGGCCGCCGGGACCGCTATAGACCCGCGTCCCCACCGTCTCGGCGGTGACCTGGCCCGAAAGGTCGATCTGCAGCGCGTTGTTGATGGTCTTGAAGTTGGAGATCTGACAGAGGGTCCGCACGTCGTCGGTGCGGGTGAAGTCCCACAGCTCGATGTCGGGATGCATGTGCGCCGCGCGGATATCCGCCTCGGAGCCCTGGATGGCCGAGGCGATGACCTTGGTGGGCGCGACCTCCTTGTAGCGGCCGGTAATCACCCCACGCTCGATCATCTCGACGATCCCGGTCGGCAGCAGCTCGGTCTGCACGCCGATGTCGTTGAGGTGGCCCAGGTGGTAGGCCAGCCGCGCCGAGACGTCGCCGGTGCCGATCTGGATGCAGTCGCCGTCGCGCAGCAGGTTTTGGGCGACGTAGGCGCAGATGGCTTCGCTGAGGGCGTCCGGCTCCGGCGCCAGGGGGGCGGGGCCGCTCGCGCCGGCGCCTTCGGGACGCAGCCACATCCGATCGATCTTCGAGATATGGATGCGGTTGTCGCCGTAAGTGCGGATCGCGGTTTCGTCGATCTCAGCGAACACGCGGGCCGCGTTGCGGGCGAAGACGCCGTTCAGCCACAGGCAGGAGCCGAAGCTCATGTAGCCGTCGGCGTCCGGCGGCGAGAGACTGACCACCGCGGTGTCGATGGGCGGATGGTCGCGGACCAGATGGTCCTCGCACCAGCTGCCCAGCGGCAGGTATTCCACCCGCCCGTCCGCCACCGCCGCCCGGTCGAAGGGCGTGGCGAAGATGGTCACATGCTGGAGGGACGTCTGCGGGGCCCGCTCGGCCCAGGGAAACGTCGACAGGTAGTGGAACACGCGCACGCCGCGCAACTCGGCCGCCCGCGCCACCAGCGCCTGGGCGAAGGCCCGCGGCGTGTTGGAGAGCATGCCGATATAGACGCCCTCGCCCCAGGCGATGGCGGCCGCGGCCTCAACCGGCGAAACGAGTTTCGCGGCGCAGTGCTGTTTCCATCCCATGGGCCAGCGGTACGGCGAACATCGGTCGCCCGCAGGTCATTCCAGCCAAATCGTCGGTCCGGCGAGGGGGCGGCTGGACCTTTCCAATCTCATACCAACCCATCTAAAGACTGACA
>PLSW01000206.1 GCA_003165275.1 Caulobacteraceae bacterium | reverse complement strand
GTAAGCGGCTGGTTCACATTGAAGGCGCCCTTGGCCTGGATGGACAGGCTGGTCCCCGCCGTCGTCGTCAACACGCCGCCCGGAAGGGTGAAGAGGACATTGGCGCCCGTGTTGGAGCCCAGGGCGGACGCCAAGCCCGCGTCGAGGCCGGTGACCGAGGTCGCGCCGGTGAAGATGTTGAGGCCGCCTTCGGCGATCCAGAGGCCGGGCGCCGATCCGGTGACGCCATCGGCGTAGGCCGCGCCCCCTTGCGGTCCCGCCAGATAGGTCAGCACATCGGCGTTCTTCAGCGTCCCGTGCGGCAGCAGCAGCAGGTAGTAGCCGTTGGCCCCGGTGGTGTCCTCGCCGACCGGCGCGCCGTTGACGAGCCCGTCGACCATCACCCCGGACATCGGCGGACCACCGAAGCCGCCGTAGACGTTGCCGCCGATCACATCGGGCGCGCCCGTGGTGAACTGCCAATTCAGATAGGGGAAGCTCTTGCCGGCGACCTGACCCCAGATCACGCTGGAGAAGCCCTTCGGCAGGCTGGCCTGCAACTGAGCCGTGGTCTGGCCGACCCCCGCCGCGCTGGCGGCCTGGCCGCTGGTCTGGATGTCCCAATAGGCCGAGGCGATGACGCCGCCGCTGTTGGCGCCCACTAGGCCGCCGACGTTGGTCCCGCCCGTCACCGCGCCGGTGGCGTAGGCCTCGGTGATCGTGCCGGTGATCTGGTTGGCGTTGTAGCCGACGAGGCCGCCGACGTCCGTCGTCCCGGTCACCGCGCTGTTCGAATAGCTCTCCGCGATGGCGCCGAGGTTCTGCCCGACCAGCCCGCCAACGGCCCCGCCGCCGGTGACCACATTGGTTGCGTAGCTTTGGGTGACATCGCCGTCGTTCTCGCCGATCAGCCCGCCGACATCGCCGGAATTGGCGGCGTTGACCGCGCCGGTGGCGTGGCTCAGGCTCACCCGGCTGTTGGCGGCGTTGTCGCCCACCAGCCCGCCGATCTGGGCGGTGGTGAAGCTGTTGCCGTACGCGTCGGTGAGCACCCCGCCGGTCACCACGCCAGTGGCGTAGCTCTGGGTGATCGAGCCGCCGTTGTTGAAGCCGACAAGGCCGCCGACATCGCTTTGCGCGCTGACGCCGCCGGTGGCGTAGCTTTGCGTGATCGAGCCGGAGGATGCGTTCTGACCGACGAGCCCGCCCACGTCCACCGTGTAGCCGAGGGCGGCTCCGGTCACCGAACCGCTGGCGCTGCTCGCGTTGATCGTGCCCCAGTTCGCGCCGACAAGACCGCCGGTCGACGACGGGCCAATGACCGCGCCGCTGGCCTGGGATTGAATGACCTGGCCGCCGTTGTAACCGACCAGACCGCCGGCGCTCCCGCCGTTGTTGGCGACATTGATCGCGCCCGAGGCTGAGCCCTGGTTCACCGAGCCTTCGTTGTCGCCGACCAGGCCGCCCACATCGTAACCGGCGCTGGTGACCGTGGATGCGCTGTAGCTCTGGCCGATCGTTCCGCTAGCCTCGTTCAGGCCCACCAGTCCCCCGGCGGAATAGGCGTTCAGGGGCGCGCTGATCGCGCCGGTGGCGTGGCTGTTGGTGATCGCGCCGACGTTCTGACCGACGAGGCCGCCCACCTGGTCGGCGCCGCCGACGGCGCCGGTGGCGTAGTCCTGATTGATCGCGCCGCCGGTCCCGTTCTGGCCGACCAGGCCGCCGACCCCAGAGGCCGCGCCCAGGGGCCCGGTGGCGGTCACCGCGCCGGTGGCGTAGCTCTGGCCGATGCTGTTGTCGTTGTAGCCCACGAGGCCGCCCAGGGGGCCGGCGGTCGTGCCGGTGACCGCGCCGGAGGCGTAGGTTCCGCTCAGGGTGCCCTGGTTGTCGCCGACCAGGCCGCCGGCGTCCACGGAGACCCCGGCCGTCAGCGCGCCGGTGGCGTAGCTGCCCAGAATCCCGCCGTTGTTCTGACCCGCCAGGCCGCCGAGGGAGCCCGGGTTTCCGGCCGTGCTGATCACCGCCGCCGCGGAATAGCTCTGCGTGATCCCGTTGGTATTGAGCCCCACCAGACCGCCGGCGACGAAGTAGCCTTCGCCGGCGCTCGGTGGCGCGCCGACGGCGGTGACCGATCCGGTCACGAAGCTGTTGGCGATGGTCCCGTTGTTGTCCGCCGTCAGGGCGCCGACGAAGAGTCCGCCGGTGATGTTGACGCCGGTCAGGCCGATGTCGCGCACGAGCGCCTGGGCTTGCGAGCCGCCGCCATTGGCCAGGCCGATGCTGTTGAAGAGGCCGTCGCGGTAGCCGGTCGGATCGTTGATCGTCAGATTGGCGACGGTGTTGCCGAGGCCCGCGAACACCCCCTCGAAATCCGACCCTACGGGCCCGGTGTAGGTCGTCCCGGCGGCGTTGATCGGCTTGGCCAGCGCGTAGTCGCCGGTCGCGTCCGCGGGCAGGGCCGCGATGTCGGCGAGGCTGTAGAGCAGGGTGTAGGCTTGGCCGTTGATGCTCAGCGACTGGCCGGAGTTCGGCGTCCCGGTGAACGACAGGCTGCCGGCGAAGCCGTTGGGGCCGAGGGCGAAGTTGTAGTCGCCGCCCTGGCCGTAGCCGACGTCGGTGAAGATCTGGACCCTCCCGGCGCCGGTGACGGTGATCGCCGCGTCGATGCTGACCGGTCCGTTGGCGTTAAGGGTGAGTTTGCCGGTGTTGTTGAGCGTGATCGGCGCGGCGACATTGATCCCGCCGCTCTGGTCGACGACGGCGTAGCCGCCATTGGCCGTCACCGGCATATCGACCGAGAAACCGTTGTTGCCGAGGGCGGTGACCACGGTCACCACCGCGGCGGAGGTGGACAAGCCCCCCGGGAAGCCGCCGGCCCCGAAGGTCTGGTTGATGTCGCCGCTCAGGCTCGACAGGGTGTTGCGGCTGGTGGTCAGGCTGATCCGGCCGGCGGTGACGTTGAGGTTGACCACGTCGGCGCCCGAGAGCGCCGGCTGGTCGGTGTAGGTGACGCCCACGGGCGCGGCGCCCCCGCTGAGAGTCTCGGTTACGCCAACCGGGGTGCTCCCGACGACTGTGCCGACCGGCGCGAGGTAGTAGTAGTAGCCATTGGCGCCGCTGGTGATCGTGGTCCCGTCCAGAAGCCCCCCGCCCACATAGACGCCAAGGGTCGCGTCCACGGCCACGGCGCCGTTGCCCAGGTAGGCGTAGCCGCTGATCCGCTGGGTGGGGACGACCGGGGCATGGTAGAAGCTCGTCAGATAGGGATAGAGGCCACCGCCGCCGGCCCACATGGTCGGATCGAAACCGCTGGGCGGGGCGGCTTGAAGTTGGGCCGTGGTTTGGCCCGTGCCGCCGGCGCTGGCCGTCTGTCCACTGGTCTGGACATCCCAATAGCCGTTCGTGACCACCTGCGTGGAGAATGGCTGATGTCCGATCAGGCCGCCGGCCGCGCCGCCCCCGGCGCCGGCGGTCACGGCGCCGGTGGAATAGGCGTTGGATATGGAGCCGTTGTCCGCGCCGACCAGGCCGCCGACATAGTGCACTCCCTGGGCGGAGCCGGCGCTGACCGCGCCGGTCGCATAGACGTTGTTCAGGACGCCGTCGTTCCAACCAACCAGCCCGCCGGCGTCATAGCCGCCATCGGCGGAGCTGGACGAGCCGACCGCGAAACTGTTCAGCGTCACCGCGCCCGTGGCGAAGGCGTTCGAAATCGTGGATCCGTTGATTTCGCCGGCTAGGCCGCCGACGGAGGCGCGTCCCGAGACCGCCCCGGTCGAATAGGCGTTGGTGATCAGGCCGCCGAAACTGAAGCCGACAAGACCGCCGACCTCCACATAGCCGCTGCTGACCGACGCCGTCGAATAGGAATTCTCTACAACGCCGTCGTTGGCTGTGAACGTCAAATAGCCCACAAGGCCGCCCACGTCAAAGCTCGAACTACCGCCGTTGATCGAGCCGCCAGCCAGGCCGATATCTCTTACAGTGCCAGTATTCGTGCCAAACAGCCCTAGGTCATTGGCGACGCTGTTGATCGTCAGATTGCTGATCGTGTGGCCAAGGCCGGTGAATTGACCTCCGAAGCTTTTGACAACGGCGTCAGTATAGCTGACGCCGCCCGCGTTCAGGGACCCGGCCAAGGCGTCATAGCCGGATCCGCCATTGATCGCCGCCAAGTCGCTCATGGAATAGAGCAAGGTATAGGTTTGGCCGTTTATCCGCAGTCCGCCGCCAGCCCCGGTAAACGACAGGCTGCCTGCAAATCCGCCGGCGCCCAGTCCGAAGCTGTAGTCCCCGCCGGTCCCGCGGTCATTGGTGATCAGGGTCACCGCGCTGGCGCCCGAGACTGTGATCGGGGCGGTGATGGAGATGCCGTGGTAGGAATCCAGCGTCAGCGCGCCGCCCGAGCCGAGGGTGAATCCGGCGCTGACCGCCAGGTCGCCGCCCTCGGTGGTCAGGGACAGGCCGGCGGGGACATCGGGCGCCTTGTCGAGGGTGAAGGCGCCCGTGGCGGTGACGGCGTAGTTGGCCGTCTGGAGCTGGCCGAATTCGTTGCCGAAGTTGCTGATCTCGGTTTCCAGCGCGCTCAGCGACGTTTGGCTGGTGAAGATGCTGACGTATCCCGCCTTGATCGTCGGAACGGAGAGGACCTGGCCGCTGAACGCCAGCCCATCGGCGTAGCTGGCGCCGCTGATCGCGCTCGCCCCGGCGAGGGTGAGGGTCTCGCCGACCTGGATGTTGGGCCCCACTTTTGTCGGGGTGGGGAAGGCCTCGTAGAAATAGCCGTTGGCGCCGGTCGTGGCCGTTCCGCCAGCCTGCGTTCCGCCAGGAAAGAGATCAACCCCGGCGCTGACCGCGGGCGTGCCGTCCGCATTGACCGCAAACCCGGCGATTGCGACCACGCCGGTGTGGAAGAGGCTCTTGAGGTAGGGGTAGAGGCCGGGCCCCGTCGCCCACACCGCCGGATCGAAGCCGGCGGGCAGGGTCCCCTGAAGCTGGGCGGTGGTCGAGCCGCCAAGCCCCGTGGTGGCGCCGTCGTAGTGGGTGGCGCTCAGCGAGCCATTGTCGATGTGATAGCCGACGAAGCCGGCGTAGATCGGCGACGGACCGTTGCCACAGCCGGGGCAGGACGGGGTCCAGGCGTTGAAGGCGTAAACCCGGCCGGTGGCGTAGGCCTGGCTGATCGAGCCCGTGGGCTGCTGGGCGCCGGCAAAGGCGCCGACGGCGTACTGGGCGAAGACCTCAAGGGTCTCGTCGTTGATGATGAAGCTGGCCGCGCCCGTGGCGTAGGCCTGGCTGATGGTCCCGTAGTTGTTGCCGACGAAGCCGCCCACGAAGGTCGTATTGCCGCCGGGGCTGGCGTTCATCGACACATTGCCGGTGGCGGCGGACTGGGTGATCACCCCTGTGGATTCGTTCTCGCCGACCAAGCCGCCGGTCACGCCGCCGTAGTTGTCGGCGCTGACCGATCCTGAGGCGTATGAGCGCTGGATCAGGCCGGCGTTGGAGCCCACCAGGCCGCCGGCGCGGGTGAACTGGGGGGCGCTCACGGTCACGTTCGCCGACGAATCCGAAATCACCCCGGAACTGTATTGTACGCCGACAAGACCGCCGAGATTGAAGGAGCTGGTGTCCGCGCCGTCCACGTGAACATTGGAAATGGTCCCGGAATTCACCCCGGCGAGGATGCCGGCGGAACTGTTGTTGCAGCAGCCCACCGAGACCGAGGCGCCGGTGATGTTGAGGTTCTCGATCAGGCCGTTGTTGGCGCGGAAGAGGCCCCAGCCGTCGTTGGACGCGACCGAGCTGATCGTCAGTCCGCTGATCGTATGGCTCTGACCGTCGAATTGGCCCGAGAAGTTGAAATCGCCGTTCCCAGGGCTGAGGCCGATCGGGGTCCAGTTGGCGATCCCGGACAGGTCGATATCGGCGTTGAGGGCGTAGTTTCCGCCCAGGCGGCCGTCATAGGGATTGGCGTTGATCGCCGCGAGGTTCGCGGCGGTGTTGACCAGCATCCAGGCGGTCGCTGTCCCCCCGCCGATCACGTTGGCGGCGTAGTTGATCGGCGCGGCGTAGCTGGTCGGATCGTAGTAGATGTTGACCGCCCCGGCGGTGTTGACCTGCGCGCCCGACCCGAAGGAGACGGAACCCGTCCCGGTCGCCGAATTGTCCGCATACAGCGTAACGGCGCCGCCGCCGGACGAGACCAGGTTCGCGTTCACCGCGATGTTGCGATAGGCCGACAGGGTCAGACTGGCGCTGGTCGCCCAGGGTATCGGCGCGGTGACGATGATGTCGCCGTTCCCGCCGGTTCCCGACGCGGTGGTCTGCTCGGTGACGTTCGTGCCGGCGTTCAAGCTGGCGGCGATGGTGTTGGCGGTGGTCTGGTCGATGGTCAGGTCGTTGGGGTCGAGCAGCCAGGCGCCGCCGGCGCCGGCGTCGATGAAGGCCGAACCGATGTTGACCGTGGAGCCGGAGGTCTCGATCTGCCCGCCGGCGCCGTTCAGCCCCCGCGCCGAGATCGTCCCGCCCAGGGTGACCGTCCCGCCCTCGGCGATCAGCATCACCTTGCCGCCGCCGGCGGCGACCCTCGTGGCCTTGATGATCCCGCCGGTGTTGCCCGCCAGGGCGTAGACATTGCCGCCGTTGGCGCGCAACTCCGCCTCGGCCGCGGCGATGGCGCCGGCGTTGGTGGCCGAGGTCCCGGCCCCGCCGGTGACCACCGAGAACTTGCCGCCGTTCAGGGCGCCGTCGTGGAGGATAACCTGGTAGCCCGCCGCCAGCCCCGCGGCCCCTTTGGCGGCGCTGATCGACCCCTCATTGTCCACCTTGGCCGCGAACAGGGCCACGTCGCCCCCCAGGCTGCCGATCCTGCCGTCGTTGACCACGGCGGCGTTTGAGCCGCCCGAGAAGGTCAGGTCGCCGCCGGCGAGGAAGTTGGCGTCGGCCAGATCCAGGCTGGAGGCGACGAAGGTCCCGCCGGTGTTCACCACCCCGGTCTTGCCGATCACCACGCCGTTGGCGTTGATCAGATAGACCGAGCCCGTGGCCGACAGCAGGCCGTCGATGGACGAGACGCCCGAGCCGGTCACCCGGTTCAGGGTCGCACCCGGCCCGTTATTGAACTGCACCGTCCCGCCCGAGCCTATGGAGAAGCCCTGCCAGTCGATGATCGCCTTGGCCGACGACTGGTTCACCGTGAGCTGGCTCGGCGACGGCGCGGTCACCGCCGCGGTCCCGGCGACGACCTTGGCGCCCGTGGGCAGGGTAGGGCCCGCCGCGGCCGGCTGGGCCATAAAAGGCAACAGGGCGAGGCCGAAAATGGGCCAGGACCAGGGCCGCAACTTGAGAGCCCGGCTATCGAGGCGTCCGGATAGCTGGATGGTCATAACGTCCCCGCGAGTGCCGGAGGCTCCCGTCGAGGCCCCGGCTTACAGCAACACAGCTTAGACACGGTCACTCAGATACCGCTGTTAACTAAATCACAGGACTTTCCGGCGTGCGAGTCGTTGATCGCAATCAATTTGCGCAACACCGTCGGCTCGCCTTGCGATTTGGCTTTCCGCCCTGGCGTCGGCGGGGCTCACCCATTCGGTTGAGTTTTTTGGGGCGGCCCGCGCGACGAACCTGGGTGGGGACGGCGTACGAACCCGCTTCGACCGAAAGCATCTCCCGCTATCCGCGGCGGCGATTCTTTACGCATCGTTTATGCCGATCGGCGCCCAAACGTATGGCGGATCACGGAAGTGATCCATATCAATGCCGCATAATCGATCATCGTGACCCAATATGATGACATATGCGTCAAAATGAAGATCGTTTGGGATGGGTCGCCATCGACGGGTTGTCCGACGCGGGCGGCCTGTGACTCTCAAACTTGGCCACGGACCGCGACGCCGTGTCTCGAATGCTCGCCATAAGGGCGGCGGAACAAAGGGGATATCTAATGTCTGACAGTGTCTTCGCGCGTGGCCATCCCGGCCCGCTCGGCAATGGCGCCCGCAAGCGCCGCGCCAGCAACCCATTGAGCGTGGCCGCACTGGCCCTGGTCACGGGGCTCGCCGCGGGCGGCGCGGCCACCTCGGCCCTGGCCGACTCCAGCGACGCGGCCGCGTCGACAGCGATCATGACGATTGATCCGGTCGCCAGCCCCAAGGCCAAGATCGACGCCGACAGCGGCGGCGGCGGAGCCGCCCCGGCGCCGGCGGCCGACCCCTATTCCGTCACCGCCGTGGACAAGGCCATCGGCGACAATCCCCTCGTCCGCTTCTGGAACTATCAGAAGATCGAACTGGGCCATGCTACGCCGCCGACTGATCCGAGCGCGCCGCCGTCGGCCCGCACCGGCTGGCCGACCGTGCCGCAGTCATCACCGCCGATGCCGTTCACCGACTGGCCCTATGGCGGCACGACCCTGATCGGCGACAATCGCACGGCGTCGGTGGACAGCCCGCTGATGGTGGCGATCGAGCACACCGGCGTCGGCAAGGAGCTGAACACCCTGGGCATCCAGGCCTACGGCTGGATCGACTACGGCGGCAACATCAGCTCCAGCAAGCTGAAGTACGGCAATGCGCCGGCCGCGTACGACTACAATCCCAACAGTATCCAGCTCGACCAGGCGGTGCTCTACGTCGAACGCACGCCCGACACCGTTCAAACCGACCATATCGACTGGGGTTTCCGGCTGTCGGCGATCGCCGGCGAAAACTATCGCTATACGACGTCCTATGGCGTGGCGAGCTATCAGCTGCTGAAGGATAACCACTACTACGGCTATGACTTCCCGATGGTCTACGGGGAACTGTGGATCCCCAAGATCATGGACGGCCTGATGATCCGGGTCGGTCGCTACATCTCGCTTCCGGATATCGAGGCGCAGCTCGCCCCGAACAACTACATGTATACGCACTCGATCACGTACACCCTGGACAACTATACCAACGAGGGCATTCAGACCACGCTCGCGGTGACGCCTCAGATCATGCTGCAGCTCGGCGTCAGCGTCGGTACGGAAGCGGCGATCTGGAACGAGGGGGTCAAGTTCAAGAACGCGCTGCCAGGCAACCCGCTCTATGGCGGCAACACCTTCCTGAAGGACCCCGGCGCCCAGCCGTCCGTGACCGCCTGCGGTCGTTGGCAAAGCATGGACGGCAAGAACGACGTCAACGTCTGCGCCGACGCCATCAACAGGGGCGTTTGGGGCTACAACAATCTCCAGTGGTATGGCTTCACCGCCTATCATACCTTCAACGCCCACTGGCACATCTCGTACGAGTTCTACACGGAACACGAGGACGGGGTGCCGAACGCGAAGAACGCGACGGCCCTGGCGATCTTCAACGGCGGTGGCACGCCGTTCTCGCCGCAGTTCATTCCGTACAACGCCCCGGCGCTGGCCCAGTGCAAGAGTGCGGTGGTCCTGCGCTGTAACACCGCCTCCATCGGCACCGTGGCCTATCTGAACTATTCGCCCGAGCCGTTGGACAACGTGTCCTTCCGCGCTGAATACTACAACGACCAGGAAGGTCAGCGCACCGGCTACGCCGCGGTCTACTACGACCTGGGCATCGGCTGGCAACACTGGCTGTCGCCGCAGATCGAAATGCGGCCTGAGTTCACCTACTACTCGGGCTCGGTGCCGTCCTTCAACCTCGGAACCGCGAAGACCGAAAAGGTCTTCTCCGGTGACATCATCTGGCACTTCTAGTCTGACTGACTGAGCGGCGAGGCCGGGGAATCGCCCCGACCTCGCCGACCTCGTGTGAGCCTAAGCCGTCGTCTCGTCCGCCTCGCCTTGCGCGCCCACCGCGCCAGGGCTAGGGAGCGGCCGGCCCTATGGATGGAATTTTTGAATGCGTGAAGATCCGCCCGAGGCCGCCGAACCCGTGTTCTTCGACACGGTCAAAGGCCTGCCGCGGCGCACCCAGCTGGCGATCCTCGGAATCGGCGCCCTGGCGGCCGTTCTCCTGTTGGTCGGCCTGCCCATCCTCGGCCATCTGTTCGCCCCCAAGGCGCCGCCCGCGCCCGCCGCGCCGCCGCCGGGAACCTTCGTGGCGACCGCGGATCAGTGGGCCACCTTGAAGTTCGCCACGGCCTCCAGCCTCGGATTTCCCACCGAGGTCGAGACCGAGGGCAAGATCGCCAGCAACGACGATCACACCACCCAGGTTTTCTCCCCCTTCTCCGGTCGCGTGACCCAGGTGCTGGCCAAGGCGGGGGATACGGTGCGGGCCGGCCAGCCCCTGTTCGCCGTCCAGGCCTCCGAAGTGGCCCAGGCCCAGGTCGACCTGGCCACCGCCGTGGCGCAGGTGCGCCTGACCGAGGCGGCGGAGACGCGGCAGCACGAACTGTTCAAGGCAAGCGGCGCGGCCCTGAAGGACTGGCAGCAGAGCCAGACCGACCTGGCCACCGCCCGGGCCACGCTTCAGGCGGTGCGCAATCGCTTGCGGATCCTCGGCGAAGGTGAGGGGCAGATCGCGGCCCAGGAGCGCGGCGCGACAGCGGTCGGCGCGAATGCGGTCGTGTCTTCGCCCATCGGCGGCGTCGTCACCCAGCGCGCCGTCGGCGTCGGCCAGAATGTCGGTAGCGTCACCAATGGCGGCCAGACCGCGGCCTTCGTGGTCAGCGACCTGTCCACCGTCTGGCTGGTCGGCGCCCTTCGCGAGGCGGACGCGCCCCGTGCGCGGGTCGGCCAGACGGTCGAGGTGCGCGCCACCGCCCTGCCGGATCGGGTGTTCACCGCCCGGCTCGACTATGTCTCCCCCACCGTCGATCCCTTGACCCATAGGGTCAGCATTCGCGCGACCATCCCCAATCCCGGCGGTCTTCTGAAGCCGGAGATGTTCGCCAGCTTCACCCTGGTCGTCGACGACGGGACCGCCGCGGTCGGCGTGCCCGAGGAGGCGGTGATCTACGAGGGCGACACCGCCCGGGTCTGGGTCGCCCACGCCGGCCGCGGGCTTGAGCTGCGCCAGATCAAGGCCGGCGCGACGCGAGGCGGCCTGGTGGCGGTCCTGTCTGGCCTCAGTCCCGGTGAGCGGGTGGTGACCAGCGGGTCGCTGTTCATCGACCGCGCGTCCCAGGGCGACTGACGACCATGAACCAGTTCGTCCGCTTCGCCCTGCGTCACCGGGCGCTGATGATGGTGTTCATGGTCGCGGTCTTCGTGGCCGGCGTGATCGCCTTTCTGAACCTCAACATCGAGGCCTATCCCGACCCCGTGCCGCCGCTGGTGCAGGTGATCACCCAATCCAGCGGCCAGTCCGCCGAGGAGATGGAGCGCTACGTCACCATCCCCATCGAGGTGCAGATGGCGGGGATTCCGAACGTGACCAGCGTTCGGACCATCTCCCTGTTCGGCCTGTCCGAGGTCAACGTCCAGTTCACCTACGCCTTCAGCCACGACGAGGCCGAGCAGCGGGTGATCAATCGGCTCAGCCAGCTCAGCCCCCTGCCCAACGGCGCCCAGCCGCAGATTTCGCCGGAAAGCCCGATCGGCGAGATCTACCGCTACCGCGTCGTCGGCCCGCCGGGCTATTCGGTGACCGACCTTAAGACCCTGCAGGACTGGATCCTTCAGCGCCGGTTCAAGTCGGTGCCCGGCGTCATCGACGTGAGCGGCTGGGGCGGCAAGACCAAGACCTACGACGTCAATATCGACAAGAACAAGCTGATCGCGGCCGGCCTGACCCTGCCGCAGGTGCTGACCGCGTTGAGCAACAGCAACCTCAATGTGGGCGGGCAGACGGTCAATTTCGGTCCCCAGGCGGCGATCGTCCGCGGCGTCGGCCTGATCCACTCCGTCGACCAGATCCGCGGCACCATGCTTTCCACGACAAACGGAGCCCCGGTGCTGTTGGGCGACGTGGCGGACGTGAAGGTCGGCAACCTGCCCCGATTGGGCATCGCCGGTCAGGACCGCGACGATGACGTCGTCGAGGGCATCGTGCTGATGCACCGGGGCGAAAAGAGCACCCCCACGATCAAGGGTGTGGAGGCGGAAGTCGAGAAGATCAATTCCACGGGCGTGTTGCCGCCCGGCGTCCATGTGGAGAAGATCTACGATCGTAGCGACCTGATCGAGGTCACCACCCACACCGTGCTGCACAACATGGTCGAAGGCATGCTGCTGATCTTCGTGGTCCAGTGGCTGTTCCTGGGCAACCTGCGCAGCGCCATCATCGTCGCCGCCACCATTCCCTTCGCCCTGTTCTTCGCCGTGCTGATCATGATGGCGCGGGGGGAATCCGCCAACCTGCTATCGGTGGGCGCCATCGACTTCGGCCTTGTGGTCGACGCCACCGTCATCATGGTCGAAAACATCTTCAGGCACCTGGCCGAGCAATCGCGCAGGCCGCCTGTCGCCGACCCCTATCGCCGCTCCCTGCAGAAAATCGCGGTGATCGGCGAGGCGGCGACGGAGGTCAACAAGTCGATCTTCTTCTCCGCGGCGATCATCATCGCCAGCTTCCTGCCCCTGTTCACCCTGGTCGGCGTCGAGGGCCACATCTTCGGCCCGATGGCCAAGACCTACGCCTACGCCATCGCCGGCGGCCTCCTGGCCACCTTCACCATCTCGCCGGCCCTGTGCGCCATTTTGTTGCCGGAGCGGGTCAGCGAGAAGGAGACGCCCGTGATCAAGGTGATCGCCCGGCTCTACCGGCCGATGCTGCGCTTCGCCCTGGCCAACCGGCTGCTGACCCTGGGCGGCGCCGGCGTGATGTTCGCCATCACCGTCCTGGCCGCCAGCCAGCTGGGCCTGGAGTTCCTTCCCCACCTGGAGGAGGGCAATTTCTGGATCCGCGCCAGCTTCCCGCAGTCGGTGTCGCTGGAGGCCAGCGATGCGGCGGTCAACCAGATCCGCGCGGTGCTCATGCGCTACCCAGAAGTCAAGACGGTGATCTCCCAGCACGGCCGCCCCGACGACGGCACCGACTCCACCGGCTTCTTCAACGCCGAGTTCTTCGTGCCGCTGAAGCCGTTCGACACCTGGCCGCACGGGGTCGACAAGGCCAAGCTGACGAAGGAGTTGAACGCGGTCCTGTCCAACAAGTTCGTCGGTGTCGATTTCAACTTCTCCCAGAACATCGAGGACAACGTCGAGGAGGCGGCGTCCGGGGTGAAGGGCGAGAACTCGGTCAAGCTCTTCGGCGGTGATTTGAACACGCTGCAGAGCACGGCCGAAAAGATCCGGTCGGTGATGAGCACCGTGCCTGGGATCACCGATCTTGCGGTGTTCAATTCCCTGGGCCAGCCGACAGTGCAGATCAACGTCGATCGCGCCAAGGCGGCCCGCTACGGCCTGGCCCCCGGGGACATCAACAACACCGTGCAGGCGGCCATCGGCGGCCAGGCGGCGGGCAACCTCTATGAGCCAGGCAGCGACCGCAACTTCCCGATCATGGTGCGCCTGGCGCCCAAGTACCGGCAAAGCCTGGAGGAAATCCGCAACCTGCCCATCGGCGCGCCCAACCCCAACGGATCCGGCGTCGTCCAGATCCCCCTGAGCGACGTCGCCAACGTCAAGTTCACCACCGGCGCCTCCTTCGTCTATCGCGAACAGCAGGAGCGCTACATTCCGATCAAGTTCTCGGTGCGCGGGCGCGACATCGGCGGGGCGGTGCTGGAGGCGGAGAAGAAGGTGCACGACCAGGTCGTGCTTCCCGGCGGCTATCGGACGGAATGGGTCGGCGAACTGGGCCAGCTGCAGAGCGCCCTGGCGCGGCTGGAGGTGATGATCCCGCTCAGCCTGCTGGTCATCGGCCTGTTGCTGTTCATCAACTTCTCCCTGCTCAGCGACACCCTGCTGGCGATCAGCGTCATCCCGCTGGCGGCGATCGGGGGGATCTTGACCTTGTTCCTGACCCACACGCCGCTCAGCATCTCGGCGGTGATCGGCTTCATCGGCCTGTTCGGAATCTCGGTGATGAACGGGATCATCGTGGTGGCGTCCTTCAACCAGAACATCCAGGCCGGCCTCGCCCGTACGGCGGCGATCCTGCGGGCCTGCGAGACCCAGCTGCGACCGGTGATGATCACCTGCATCGCCGCCTGCGTCGGCCTGCTGCCGGCCGCGGTCTCGACCGGGATCGGCTCCCAGGTGCAACGCCCTCTTGCCCTGGTGGTGGTCGGCGGAATCCTGCTGGCTCCGGTGCTGATCCTGATCGTGCTGCCGGTGTTGCTGGACATGTTCTCCCGGCGCACGGCGCCCAGGCGGGCGCCGGAGACCAGCGGTCATCTTCCGGGGGCGGCGGAGTAGTCCATGTCAAAACCGACGCTCGATCCGAAAATCGGCCCCTCCCGCGCGCTGAAGGGCCTCGCCGGCGCGGCCCTGGTCGCCCTGACGGCGGGCTGTGCCGTGGGACCGGATTTCCACCGCCCCGCCGCGCCCGCGGTCAGCGGCTATCTGCCGCCGTCCGCCGGAGAGGCGGCTCTGGACGACGTGCGCGTCGGCGCCCAGGTCAGCGCCGAATGGTGGACCCTGTTCAAGTCGCCGGCGCTTAACGCCCTGGTCGCGCAGGCTCTCAAGGCCAATCCTGATCTGCAGGCGGCTCGGGCGGCGCTGCGGGCGGCGCAGGAGACCTATCTCGCCCAGCGCGGCGCGCTGCTGCCCACGGTCGACGCGTCCTACAACGTCACCCGCGAGCAGGCCTCGGCGACGCCGGCGCCCCCGCTGACCTCGAGCGTCAACCTCTTCACCCTGCACACCGCCCAGCTCAATATCGGCTACACCCTCGATGTCTTCGGCGGAATTCGGCGGCAGACGGAGAGCGTGAAGGCGCAGGCCGAACAGCAGCGCTACGAGACCGAGGCCGCCTACCTCACCCTGACCACCAATGTCGTCGCCGCAGCCATTCAGGAGGCGTCGCTGCGCGACCAGGTCGAGGCGACGCAGGCGATCATCGGCTCGGACCGCCAGGTGCTGGCCATCATCCGCCGACAGTTCGAACTCGGCCAGGTGGCGCGGGCCGACGTGGTCGCGCAGGAGGCTCTGGTCGCCCAGGCCGAGCAGACCCTGCCGCCGCTTGAAAAGCAGTTGGCCCTGCAGCGCGACCTGATCGCCGACCTGACCGGGCGTTTTCCCAGCGACGCGCCGGCGGAGCGGGTCGATCTCGCGACCCTGGCGCTGCCGGATTCGCTGCCGCTCAGCCTGCCCTCCGACCTCGTCAACCAGCGCCCCGATATCCGCGCGGCCGAGGCCAACCTCCACGCCGCCAGCGCCCTGATCGGCGTGGCCGTCGCCAACCGCCTCCCCAGTCTGACCCTTTCCGCCAACGCCGGCGGCGCCGCGACCCGGTTCGCCGACCTGTTCAACGCCGGCAACAGGTTCTGGGGCCTCGCCGCCGGGGTCAGCCAGCCGATCTTCGAAGGGGGCGCCCTGCTGCATCGACAGCGCGCCGCGGTCGCCGCTTTCGACCAGGCCGGGGCCCAGTACCGCAGCACGGTTCTCGCCGCGTTTCAGAATGTGGCGGACACGCTGCAGGCGCTGCAGGCCGATGCGCGCGGCCTCGACGCCGCGACGACGGCGCAGATCCGGACGGATGAAAGCCTCACCATCGCCAGGCGGCAGCTCGAGCTCGGCCA
Organism: Caulobacteraceae bacterium; assembly: GCA_003165275.1. Lineage (GTDB taxonomy): Bacteria > Pseudomonadota > Alphaproteobacteria > Caulobacterales > Caulobacteraceae > Poindextera. The sequence goes on along the minus strand of PLSW01000206.1, from coordinate 31,637 downwards.
GGTGACCGGCGTGACCGTCCGGTTGGCCGAACAGGCCAGCGCTTCGGCCCGTGTGGCGCGGGTGCAGGCCGCCGCTTCCCGATTCGCCGACGCCACGGCGCTGTTCCAGGCGCTTGGCGGCGGTTGGTGGAACCGCCACTGACTGAATCCCAATAGCCTTAGAGATTAACCTCCACGGCCCCCTCTTCCTCGCCCTGAGGAAGAGGGGTTGGCGGCGAGGTGGGTCTTAAGGTCGGCTGACCTAGGGCGATTGCGACCTGGCTTGGCCGCCTTTCAGGCGAAATACACCCTGGACAAAATATGCGCATTCGCCCCAATACGGGTGGAATCGGCGCATTTTGGGTGACACAAATACAAATGATGATAGATTGTATTGGTAAGTCATCGCGACGTTATCGGCCGTAAATTGCACAGCGGCGGCGACATCGCTGCGGAATGGTCTTCACCATGACGCGGGTCGATCAGCGCAGACGCCTGTGAAATGGAGCCGAAGCTTTCGCATTATTTTGTCGAGGAAAATATGCGCCTGATGTCCCAACTAAAATCGCTGAATGGTTACGCCATCTGCAAGCTTTCGGCTGCCTCGGTGTTGGGCCTAACCTTGGTCTCGTTGTCGACGGCCTGCGCCGCCCACCCGCTTTCGATGGACGCTGGCGACCAGGGTGCCGCGGCGACTCCGCCGGCCGCCGCGCCGGTGGCGTTTCATCCCGTCGGCGTCTGGATCGCCTGCGACGACCGCACGCGGGTGGCCTACCGGGTGGTGCCGCCGACGCTGAACCCGCATGTCGCGTTCACCCATCCCATCAAGGTCAAGCTGCGGCCGTCGGAAAGCTGCCAGGACCTGAAATAGGTCGGGCGGCCTGTCGCTGAAGGCCGGCGCATCCCCCGGGCGCCGGCCTGGCCGCGGCGCCGTGACGGCGGAAGCCTGTCACGGCGCCGCGGCTTTCGGCAGCAGCGGGAAGCCGTCGCGCCGCGGGTGGGGTGGCCGATTGACCTAGGGCCGGACGGGCGAGGACGCCTGCCCCTTGAGCAGACGCATCATCTCAAACTGTTCGTTCACCGGGCCGAGGGCCAGGGCCGGAAAATATTGCAGCCCTGCGAGAATGAGCACGATGACGGTCACGAGCCCCACAAATAGCAAACCGTCCGTGGGGAAGGTGCCGTTGGTGGGGCGCATTTTCGGCTTGGAGGCGATGCTGCCGGCGAGGGCCAGAACCGGAATGGCCACGCCAAACCGGCCCAGGGCCATGGCGATGCCGAGGGCGAGGTTCCAGTAGGGCGTGTCGCCTCTGATGCCGGCGAACGAAGAGCCGTTGTTCGCAGCGGCGGAGGCGCAGGCGTAGAGCAGTTCGGTCAGGCCATGCGGCCCGCCCGTCGACAGGGTCGCCAGGGCCATGGGCGCGGTGGCGCTGATCGCCGCCAATCCCAGGGTTGTGGCTGGTAGCGCCAGCGACGCCAGCATCACCAGTTTGATTTCCCGCGCGCCGATGCGCTTGCCCAGGTATTCCGGCGTGCGGCCCACTAAAAGGCCGGCCACCAGCACCGCGAGGATCGCCATCATCAGCAATCCATAGAGGCCGGAGCCGGCGCCGCCCGGCAGGGTCTGGCCCATCAGCACGACGAAGAGGACCAGTCCGCCGCCCGACGGGCTGAGACTTTCCAGCGCGGCGTTGGTCGCGCCGGTAGTCGAACCGGTGGACATCGCCACGAAGCCGGCGCTGCCGGCGATTCCGAATCGGACCTCCTTGCCCTCCATGTTCAGCGCGGATGGAAGGCCGGCGGCGGTGAGGGCCGGCGTCGGCTGGCGTTCGGCCAGATAGAGGCCACCCGTTGTCGCCACGAGCATGAGGGCCATGACGACCACCAAGGAGCGTGCGTCCGATCGCGCGCTGACGACACGACCGAAGGCGAAACCGCAGGCGAACCCGACGGTGTTCATTGCGATCATTTCGATCAGGTTGCTGACGGCGTTTGGATTTTCAAACGGATGGGCCGAATTGGCGCCGAAATACCCGCCGCCGCTCGTCGCCAACTGCTTGATGGCTTCCTGACTGGCGACCGGGCCGACGAGAAGGGCCTGGACGCCGCCCTCGATGGGGCGGGCGGCGACCCCGCCGGACACGGTCTGCGGGACGCCGAGGGCCGCAAGGATGAGCGCGACGACAATCGCCAGCGGCAGCAGGACATAGAGCGCGTTGCGAATCAGATCCGACCAGAAGTTGCCCAGACTCTGGCCACCCCTCGAGGCGAAGGCGCGGCTGAGGGCCGCGGCGATGGACATGGTGGTGGCCGCGGCGGCGAAATTCTGCGTGGTGAAGCCGGCCATACGGGCGAAAAGACTGACGACGGCGTCGCCACGGAAGGGCTCCCCATCGGCATTGGTCACGAACCCCATGGCCATGTTGAAGGCCAGGTCCGGGGAGAGGGCGCCCGCGCCTTGCGGATTGAACGGCATCAGCGCCTGCAGCCTCAAGATCGCGTAGAGGAGGCCGAAACCCGCGGCGCTGAAGGCGAGAAGCGACAGGGCGTAGGCGGACCAGGTCTGGCCGCGGGCGGGATCGACCCCGGCGAGCCTGAAGACCAGCCGCTCGACGCCCCCGAGCACCGGCTCCAGACCGGTGGGCTCCCCGCTCCAGACCTTGCCGATGTGAATCCCCAGGGGCCAGGCCAGCAGCACGGACAGGACGATGGCGCCCGCGATTTCAAGCCAATCGTACAAGATCATTGACGACGTGCGCTTCCAGGCGACGGAGCCGCTATCGCCGGGTCGGTCGTATCAAGGCGCATCGTTCCAGCCGCCCATCCTGCCATAGGGTTTAGACAGGACTACTAGCGCGCCGTCGATCACTAATCCATCGGCGTCGCAGGCCGAGAGGAAAGTGGGCAAAATCAGCCTAATTTGGCGTCACATCCGGCGTATGTGAACACGAAAATGCACGTGGTCTGATGGGGCGCAGCCGATCGCCATTCTGAGGGGGGCACGGCGTCGCGCGATCAAAAGTTATTGAAAAAAATGAATAATAACTCAACGTGTCCCGAGCGCTGCTGCGGCTGCAGCCACGACAAGGGCGACGCCGCCTGACAATGTGTGCATGAATTTATCGCCCATGATGGTTGATATCGACCCAAAATGATGCACACGCTTATGTTCCGGTGGCGGGGAGGCTTCTCGCCGTCGGCGGCGTGCCGAGCTGCACAGGCAAGGCGCAGGGTTGATGTCGGAGAGTTGCTGTGGGCAGACGGCCAACCTTTGGTAAGAAGGCGATCGACAAGGCCAGGATTTTGGCCGTCGCCAAGTCGATCAGCGATAGAAATGGCCAAAATCCTGATTTTGTAAAGCTCGTCGCCCAAGAGCTATTGGTGTCATCCGCCTACATATTGAAAATGTTCGCTGGCGAAGATGCGATGCGTGACGCACTGGGGTGGAAGGTCCTGCTTGAACTGAACGACGTGCTCGCGGAGGGGGTTGCAAACCGCCGCGGCCGGGATGCGCTGGAAGTCTATGCCAGACTGTTGCGTGCGTATGGCCAAGCGCACCCGACACTGCTCTGCGTCGCGCTACGCCCGGCGCGCACGGACTGTGATGGGTTCGCGGCGGCCCAGCGGGGCTACTTGGCTATCCGGGAGCGGGTCCTGGCGAGCTACGGCCTTGCGCCGACCGTCATCCGCGAGGTGGCCAGCTGCGTGGGCGCCGCCCTTGAAGGGTTTATCAGCGCCGAGAACGCGGGTCGCGGCGCTACGCCGCTGGAATGCGATCGCGGGTTCGAACGGCTTCTCGATATGCTGGATGACGCCGTGATGAATGTCGCCGCGGAGGAGTCCAGGGAACCGCCAAGACTCAGGTCCTATGGCTGAGGCGAGGAGGAAGGTATGGACGCCGTCGCGCCCGCTCAGTCCGGCTTGTGGTAAAATTTCACGGCCTTAACAAACTGCGCGGCGTCCGCTAGATGTGAGTTGAATATGGGAAGAAATCGCTGTGAGATCACCACCGAAGCAGGGAGGTAAATCGTGTTTGTGTCCGTATTCGCCGCCAAATGTTTGTCATCGACGAGACTTTTGACTTTGCGGCGAACGGTCTCTCGGGGAATCCCAGTGATTTCACCGATGGTCATGATGGAAAGACCGGATGTGGCCACCTCGGAATAGACGCGCTCGATATCGACGGGGCTGTTCTCGATCGGCGCCAGATGAAATGCGGACTGGAAGCAGACCTCGGCGACCGACAGAAATATCGCGACCTTATCGTAGTCGTGGTCAAATATTTCGCCGAACATGCGGAACGTTCTGGCGGTATGTCGGACCGAAAAGTAGAGGTCCAGCCGCGTCAGAATCTCAAGCTCCGCCGGCGGCTTGCTCAGTTTGGGTCGAGGCGTGTCCATGCGGTAAGTTGGCGCCCTAGATGTTGCCGAATGGCCTCGAAGCGGCCCGCAGCGGCGACAGGCGGGTTGAATCCGGTCGTCGGCAGGTCAGCCGGGACCTATAGCGGCTGATAGAGCCCGCTGCAATTTGTGGAAGTGGATATAGTGGTGCGCCGACCCGCGCGGATCGGCGCAAAGTCGCGCATGCTGCGGCGCTGGCGTTCAAATAGGCCGGATCGGCGGATCGCCGTCAGTCGCCCGTCGCATGGGGATCAATGTCGTGAATCGGCAGATCCCAGTGATTGAGCGTCAATTCCCACCGGGTCTGCTCGTCGCGCTTCAGGGCGCTGCGGTCGGGGAAGAGTTCGTGTTCGACCTGGGTCTCGTGGGTGGCGCCGGCGGGGTCTGCGTAGGTGATGATGATGCGATAGTCCCAGCGCTCCGCCGCTTCGTCGGCCTGACCGTGCCGGAATCCCTCAAGCTGTTCGAGGCCCTGCAAGCCTATGTCACCCGTCCGGAAAACACGGCGCGCTGGGCCTGGCGGGTGGGGGACGTGGCGATCTGGGGCAACCGCGCCACCCAGCCCTACGCCGTCGCCGACTACGGCTCGCAGCATCGGGTGGTGCGGCGGGTGACCCTGCCCGGGGGACGTCCCGGTCGGGCTTGACGGCCGTCGCAGCGTCCAGACCAAGCCGGTCGCGGCGGAGCCCCAGGGCGATCGCCGCCGAATAGAACCGTGCGCCTGAACGCCTCCCGGACCGGCTGAGCCGGATCGGGAGGCCAGGCGCGGCCGCGCGGCTCAGCGGGCGACGACGATGGGCCGATCGGGAAACGCCAACTGATCGCGGTCGCGCCAGCTGGCGTCGACGTAGTTGATCTCCATCAGCCGGCGGACGCCCTCGATCGGGCGCTTGTCGAAGCCGTGCCAGGTGTTGGGACCCGCCACGAAGATCACTGCGGAATTGAAGGCCGCCGAGCTCCTGCCCACCCATCGCCGCTCGTCGTCGTAGATGTCCGTGCCCCAGGTCTCGGCGTCCGGACCGGTGCACAGGTAGATGACCATCGAGAACAGCTTTTCCTTGATGTCCCGATGTGGTTCGAGCCAGGCGCCGTCGGTGTCCTGGATATATTCCATGCGAAGAAATCCGCCTTCGACCTTGATTTCACAGATGTCTTCGAACAGTCTTGCGACCTGCGGCCGCTGCATGGCTTCGGCGAGGATATCGCAGGCGGGGAAGCGCGAGCGCAGGCGGGGGGCGAAGAAGCAGCGGCTGTTGTTGTGCAGGTCGCGCACCCCGCCGCAGTCGTCGATGAACGGCGGCGCGATCGGCAGGGTCAGCACGCCGACGGCCATGCTCTCCGGCAGGACGTCCGTCAGCCGCCAGTGCCGGTAGGGCGCGTTGTCGCATTGGGACTGGACCAGGGCCCGGCCGAAATGGGCGGCGACCTCGTCGACGGAGGGCAGGGGAGGGAAGGTCATGGCCGGGCCTCGGGGTCGGATCAGGCGATCTTCGGCGCCCAGTCGAGCACCTTGCGCAGCAGGGGGACGGATTTGGCGAAGGCGCTGGCCCCATGCCGCCAATACTCGCGGCGCACATAGGCTTCGGAGTCCACGAAACAGAGCTGCAGGCTCATCCGCGGCCCCTTCTGGGGCAGGAAGCCGTGCCAGGAGTGGTCGCAGACCTTGAACATCAGCATGCGCCCGAACTCCGGCGCGAACTCGAAGGCGGAATCGTTGCGATCGCTGCTGCGCAGCACCCGCAGGCGGCCGCGCTCATAGGGCCACTCGCGGGTGAAGCCGAGCAGGACGGTGACGATCTTGTGCCTGGAATCGGGGTGGGCGTAGCCTTCGTTGTAGTGGCCGGTGGTGTTGCCCATCATCAGCACGACCGGCGGGCTCTTGCTGAGGTCGAGGTCGAACTTCTCCTCCATCAGCCCCCGGAACCGCGGGCTGAGCAGGTCCTTGATCACCTTGCCGAAGGCCGGGCCGTAGTTGAGGTTGGGCAGACCATAGCTGCCCCGGTCCGGGATCACCGGCGCATCGGCCAGCACCTCGTCCTTGTAGCGCGGCGCGATAGCCTGTTCGACGAAGGCGAAGTCATAGGGGTCGTGGCGCAGGGTCGCGGCCCTGATCTCCGCCTCGTCGAGCAAGGCGAACTTGGTGTCGGCTTCGATCATGCGGGGGTCCTCGGGTCGCGGCCTCGGGCGGGCTTCAGAATGGCGGAAGGGTCGGGGCGTCGTTGGCGGCGATGGCGACGCCTTCCACCTCCACCAGCCACTGCGGTCGGCAGACGGCGCCCTGCACGATGACCGTCGGCAGGTCGGGGAAGCGCTCGGCCAGACGTCGCGCGATGGCGGAGTGGTCGCTGGGATCGCGCAGATAGACGATCAGATGCATCAGGTCGTCGAGCTGCGCCGCGCCTGAGCGCAGCAGGGCCTCGACGTTGTCGATGGCGTAGTCGAACTGCCGCAGAACGTCGCCGAGGTGGACGACCTCGCCGTATTTGTCGATGCTGGCCGTTCCCGAGATGAAGTGATGCGCGCGATCGGCATAGGCCACCTTGGAACCGCGCTCGAAATGGACGTTGTAGTCCTTGGTCGGGCACAGGCGGTCGAAGTCGTTCAGGTAGGACACCTGGGCCTCGTCCACATCGAGGTTCGAATAGGCGTCCATCGCCACCAGGTCGTAGCGGTGGGCGCAGGCGCCCTCGATGCCGGTGCTGGCGATGAAGTGGGTGTCGCCGGTCAGCCCCTGCTCGGCGAAGACCGCGCCGCGGCTGTCGACCATGCCCTGGTAGAAGACGTCGACGTCCTTGAGATAGAGCCAGGTGCGCAGGCAGTTGTCGCGCAGGCTCGCGCCCTCGTCGGCCAGCGCCTCGATCAACTCGCCGAATATGGCGCGGGTCTGGGTCGCCGGGGAGGCGTCCGAACGGGTTTCGCCCGCGCAGAGACCGGTGGTCCACAGGTGCCGGCGCCCGTGCTTCTCGACCAGCAGGTTGTGCTTTGAAAGGCGTTGCTTCCTGACGCTGTCGTCCCCCGCGACATGGTAGGCGAGGAGCGCGATCTTGGCGCCGGGAAGCGGCGGCTGCTGGACCAGGGAAATGGCGACGGGGCCGGCGGCGGTCGAGGCGGCGAGGCTGCTACCGCGCACGACGGCCGCCTGATTCATGGCGTCGCTGACGAAGATGCGCCGGAAGATCGCGGTGTCTTCGGCGAGGCCGAGGGATTCCCGGGCGTCTGCATAGCGCGCCTCCACCTGGGCGATCTGGGCGGCGAGGCCCAGGCCCGGATGCGCCTCGACGGAAATATAGTGCTCCGTCCCACCGCCGGGACCGGCGAAACTCCTGCACCGGGAGCCCGTCAAGGTTTCTACGCCCATGGCCCGCCGACCTTTCAACGCCCAACTGGCGCTTGTGTCGGCGCTTCGGCGCCCGTCGTCCTTGATCTGGATCATTGACGCGCTTGGCCCGGCTTCACCGGATGCATCGCCGACTTGTCGCGCCGATCGGTCCGAAGGCGGCCCGATTGTGATCGTCATCAATGCCGACCGTCGCCCGACCGGCGAAGGCTGGCGCAACGAGAGCGCCATGACCGATCTGACACCGTTTAAGCCCTACTTCCTCGGACCCAAGTCCGAGAACGAGGCCTGGGTGAGGGGCCAGCTACAGTCGGTGCTGGACGACTGGTTCGACTGGCGCAAGAGCCTGTTCGGCGACGATCCCGCGGCGATCTCCGGCGCCGACCAGGCCGAGCCCCGCTTTCTGGGCGAACAGCTGCGTCTGCGCGAGCGGCTCGCCGAGCTGGTCGAGCAGCTGCGCGGCGAGGTGCCGACCTATCCGCCCCGCTACATGGGCCACATGGTCTCCGAGCTGGCGCTGCCCGCCCTGCTCGGACACTTCGCGGCTCTGCTGCACAATCCGAACAATTCATCCAAGGAGGCCTCGAAGGTAGGCACGGTGATCGAAACCGAGGCCGTGGCGATGCTGGCCGAGATGATCGGGTTCGATCCGAACGCGGCGCGGGGCCACTTCACCTCCGGCGGCACGGTGGCCAATCTGGAGGCGGTATGGCGCGCCCGCTACCGCATGGATCACCGGCTGGCGCTGGGCCTGTGCCTCGCCGAGGAGCTCGGCCGGCCCCTCGACGTCTTCGCCGCCGCCCACATGACCGCCCGGCGCTACAGGAGCCTGATCGCGGAGTTCGGTGTGAGCGAGGCGGCCCTGCGCGCCCGCAGCCTAGTGCTCGGCAATCCGTTCGCGGCGGCCGAGCGCATCGGCCGCTGCAGTGGCCGGCCCTATCGCGGTCCGGTGCTGATCGCCCCCGGCCACAAGCACTATTCCTGGGTGAAGGCGGCGAACGTGTTCGGCCTGGGCGAGGAGGCCTTCTGGACCGCGCCGGTGGACGTCGAGGGGCGGCTCTGCGTCGCCGGCCTTGCCGCCCGCATCGAGGAGGCGCGGGGGCAAGGGAGGCCGGTGCTGATGGTGGTCAGTGTCGCCGGCTCGACGGAGATGGGCGAGATCGACCCCATCGACGCCGTCGCCGACCACCTGGCGGCCTTGGAAACCGGCGAGGAGCTGGACATCTGGCATCACGTCGATGCGGCCTACGGCGGCTGCTTCTGCGCCCTGGGGCCGCACGAACCCCTGCTCAAGCCGGCGCGCAGGCGAGCGCTGCATGCGGTGCGGCGGGCCGACACGGTGACCATCGACCCGCACAAGCTGGCCTACGCGCCCTATGCCTGCGGCGCCCTTCTGGTCCGGGACGCAGACCACGACACGATCTCGTCCTTCGCCGCGCCTTATGTGGAGCGAGCGGAACTGGGTCCCGCGCCCTGGACCACCACCCTGGAAGGATCGCGGCCGGCCACCGGCGCGGCGGCCACCTGGCTCGTCGGCAAGACCTTGGGTTTCGGGCCGGAGGGCTTGGGCGCGGTGCTGCGCTCCACCATCGAGGCCTGCGGCGCCATCCGCGAGGCGCTGACGGAAGGGGTTCCGCTGCTGCGTCCCCTCGATCCGACGGACACCAACATCTTCTGTTTCTCGATCGCCGAGGACGGCGAAGCCCTCAGCCTCGCCAACGCCCGCACGGCGGCGGTACAGGCCCGCATCGCCGCATCGCCCGACTTTTCCATGTCACGGACCGTATTGTCGGCCCTGGCCTGCCCCGACCTGATCGACGGCCATGTGGCGAGCTATCGCGGCCGGCGGGACGTCGATCACCTGGTGCTGGTGCGGTGCGTGGTGATGAACCCCTTCTGGGCGGACCCTGGGGTGCGCGCGCGGCTGACGCCGGAACTGGTGCAGGCCCTGCGCCAGTTCGTCGCCGAAACCGCGGCGGCGACGACGACGACCTATCGCAGCAGATCGCCGGCCTGACCGCGCGCTGGCGCGAGGCCGCGCCGGCCGGACCGGAGACCCTGTTGCACCAGACAATCAATCCGCGGAACAGCGGTGGAGGAGAGCGCATGTCCCAGTTTGTGCACGACCGGATGCTTGAGTTGATGGAGGCCGAGGGGCTGAAGACCCTGTTCGGCATTCCCGATCCGAGCTTCGCGGCGATGTTCATCGCCGCCGAGGCCCGCGGCTGGCGGGTGATCGCCCCGCACCATGAACAGGCCGGCGCCTTCATGGCCGATGGCCAGTGGCGCATGACCGGAATCCCTGGCGTCGTGGTCGGCAACCAGGGGCCCGGCGTCGCTAACCTCGCCGCCGCGGCGATCTGCGCCGCCAAGGAGAACACGCCCACCCTGTTCATCGCCGGCCAGCGGCAGCGGATCTTCGAGCAGCGGGTGCGCAAGGGCCGGTTCCAGTACACCCATCAGCCGCGATATTTCGAGGCGGCGATGAAGTATGTCGGCGTCATCGAGTTCGCCGAGCAGGTCGACGAGATCTTCCACGAGGCCTTCCGCCGCGCCCTCTCGGGAACCCCGGGTCCGGTCTACATCGAATATCCGATGAGCGTGATGCAGACGCCGCTGGACCTGCCCCCCGCGCCGCCGCCGTCCGCCTACCGGCTCACCCACCAGGCCGCCGATCCGGGGCAAATAGCGGCGGCGGTGGAGCTGGTGCGCGTGGCCAAGGCGCCGATTCTGCTGGTCGGGCAGGGGGTGTTCATCTCCCGCGCCCACGAGGCGGTCGCCGAACTGGCGCGGGCCCTGGAATGCCCCGTCATCCAGACCCCCGGCGGCGCGGCGGTGCTGCCCGGGCTGGAGCACCGGACGTTTCCCTACGCCTCGCCCGTGGGCGTCGAGGCCGTGGCGCGGGCGGACCTCGTCATCGCCATCGGCACCGAGATCGGCGAGCCGATCCACTATGGCGTCGGCCGCCACTGGGCCCAGGGCGAGACCCGCCGTAAATGGATCTATATCGAGCGCGATCCCCTCGCCATCGGCGTCAACCGGCCCATTGACGCGCCCCTGGTCGGCGACCTGCGGGACATCGCCCCGCAGCTGACCGCGCCGCTCCGGGCGCTGAACCGCAAGCCCTCGGCTGAGTTGCTGGCCGCGGAAACCGCCTTTGCGGCGTTCAAGTCGCTGCTCCTCGACACCGCCTCCACCCGCTCGACTCCGGTCCATCCGGCCCGCTTCGCCATCGAGGCGACCAAGGACCTGCCCCGGGACGCCGTGCTGATCCGCGACGGCGGCTCGGTGAGCATCTTCACCGGCGCCTACGGCCAGATCGCACCGCGGGACCTGCTGTGGTGCCAGAACTTCGGCCACCTGGGCACGGGCCTGCCCCACGCCATCGGCGCGCAGATCGCCGTCGGCGCGTCCCGGCGGGTGGTGCTGATCACCGGGGACTCCTCGTTCCTGTTCCACATCTCGGAACTGGAGACGGCGGTGCGCAAGAAGCTGCCGGTGGTCTGCATCGTCGGCTGCGACTATTCCTGGGGCCTGGAGGTCGCGGTCTACAAGGGCGCCTTCGGCCTGCAGTCGCCGGAGACCGAAGCCCACTGGGGCGACCAGGTGCGGCTGGACAAAGTCGCCGAGGGCTTCGGCGCCCATGGCGAATTCGTCGATCGCGCCGAGGACATCGCGCCAGCGGTGGCGCGGGCATTGAACTGTGGGCGAACCGCGGTGGTGCAGGTGGCCATCGACGCCCTGGCCAACGCCACGGAGGTGCCGGGCTTCGAGGAGTTCGCCTCCTGGTACGGCGACGGCGGATATTGAGGCGGCCCTTGCGGTCGGCGTGCTAACGACAGAAGGGAGCGCTCGGCTCTGGGGACGCCATGTCGGCCTATGACTTTCTGATCTGCGGCTCTGGGATCGCGGGCGCCTCCATCGCCTGCGAGCTGGCGGCCCACGCCAGGGTGCTGGTGGTCGAGCGGGAGGACCGCCACGGCCATCACACCACCGGCCGCTCGGCGGCGATGTTCATCGAATCCTACGGCAACGCCTGGGTGCGGCGGCTGACCCTGGCCGGGCGCGGCTTCTTCGACGCGCCCCCCGTTGGCTTCAGCGACTATCCGCTCCTGACCCGCCGCGGCTGCCTGACCATCGCCGCGCTGGACCAACTCCCTGCCTTGGACGCTCACTCCGCGGAGATCGCCGCCACCGGCAGCGAGATGCGCGAGGTCAGTGGCGAGGCGGCCCGCGCGATGGTCCCGGTCCTGCGCGCGGGGGCCGTGGTGCGTGCGGTGTTCGAGCCCAATGCCTGCGACATCGACACCAACGCCCTGCACACCGGCTATCTGCGTTTGGCCCGGGCCCGGGGTGCGGACTTTCGGCTGAACGCCGGCGTCGAGGGCATTGAACGGGCCGGGTCCGGATGGCGCGTGCGGCTGGCCGATGGCGACACCATCGAGACGGCCGCGATCGTCAACGCCGCCGGCGCCTGGTGCGACCAGATCGCAGCCTTGGCCGGCGCCGCGCCGCTCGGCCTGCAACCCCTGCGGCGCACGGCGATCCTTATCGATCCCCCCGCCCAGGCGAACCTGGCGGCCTGGCCGACGGTGATCGACGTGGACGAGCAGTTCTATTTCAAGCCGGAGTCCGGCCGCCTGCTGGCCTCCCCCGCCGACGAGACCCCGTCTGCGCCGGTCGACGCCGCCCCCGATGAGCTGGACATCGCCATCTGCGTCGATCGCATCCAGGCGGTGGCCGATCTGCCCGTGCGGCGGATCCAGCGCGCCTGGGCGGGGCTGCGGACATTCGCCCCCGATCGCACGCCGGTGTACGGCTATGATCCGGTGGCCGAGGGCCTTTTCTGGTTCGCGGGCCAGGGCGGCTACGGGATGCAGACCGCCCCCGCCGCCGCCCGTCTGGGCGCGGCCCTGGCCCTGGGACGCTCCCTGCCCGCCGATCTCGCCGACCGGGGCCTGCGGGCCGAGCCATTTTCGCCGGCGCGGTTCAGGGCGTGAATAAAGACCAGACCGGAGCCCGACCGATGACCCAGTCCGACACCCTGTCCCACCGTGGCAAGCTGCGCTTCTACGGCTGGGGCTATGCCGACGAGCATCTCTCCGCCGACGAGGAGGCGCGGGTGCGCGCGGCCGCCGGCCGGTTCGGTGGCGACCTCGTTGAGGTCACCGCGCCCCGGGAGTCGGACTTTGACCTTCGCGCGCCGCGCATCGCCCCGCCCGCCGCCCTGGCGTCCATCGTCTCGGCCACGCCGTACGACCGGCTGGTCCACAGCCTCGGCAAGTCCTTCGCGGACGTGGCGCGGATGTTCTTACGTGACGTGCCCCAGCCGCCGGACCTCGTCGCCTTCCCAAGGACCGAGTCCGATGTCGCCGCCGTCCTCGACTGGGCCTCCGGCGCGAATATCGCGGTCATCCCCTTCGGTGGGGGATCCAGCGTCTGCGGCGGGGTCGAGCCGGATGTAGGAGATTCCTACGCGGGGACGGTGTCCCTCGATCTGCAATATCTGAACGGGGTCGTGGAGATCGACCGCGCCAGCCGCGCCGCCCGCATCCAGGCCGGCGCGCTGGGACCCGAGCTCGAGGCGCAGCTGAAGCCGCACGGCCTGACCCTGCGCCATTTCCCTCAGAGTCTGCAGTTCTCCACCCTCGGCGGCTGGATCGCCACCCGCAGCGGCGGCCACTATGCGTCGCTCTACACGCACATCGACGACTTCGTGGAGTCGACCCGCACCGTCACCCCGGCCGGGATCCTTGAAACGCGGCGTCTCCCCGGATCGGGGGCGGGTCCGTCGCCGGACCGCATGATCGTCGGATCGGAAGGCAGCCTCGGGGTCATCGTCGAGGCCTGGATGCGCCTGCAGGATCGGCCGACCTTCCAGGCCTCAGCCAGCATCGCCTTCCCCAGTATGGCCAAGGCGGTCGCCGCGGTGCGGGCCCTCTCGCAGTCAGGCCTCTTTCCCACCAACTGCCGGCTGCTGGACCCGGTCGAGGCGCGCAACAACGGCGTTGGCGACGGCGTATCCGCGATCCTGGTGCTGGGGTTCGAGTCCGCTGACCATCCCCTGGACGCCTGGATGCATCGCGCCCTCGAACTGGTCGCCGATCATGGGGGCCTCTACGACGTCGAGGCCGCTCGACGCTCGCTGGCCCCGCGCGAAGGGGCGGCGGAGCATCGCCAGGGCGCGGCGGGACAGTGGCGCAACGCCTTCATCCGCATGCCCTACTACCGCGACCTGATGGTGGCCCTGGGCATGATCACCGACACCTTCGAGACCGCGATCACCTGGGATCGGTTCGAGACCCTCTACGAGGGCGTTCGGGAGCGGACCGCCGCGGTGATCCGCGAGGTCTGCGGCCACGAGGCCGGCGTCGCCTGCCGCTTCACCCATGTCTACCCGGACGGCCCGGCCCCCTATTTCTCCTATTCGGCGGTGGGGACGCGGACGGGGGATCTGGCTGACTCCCTAGCCAAGTGGCGCGAAATCAAGGCGGCGACCAACGAGATCGTCGTCGCCCTGGGCGGCACGATCACCCACCACCACGCCGTCGGCCGCGATCATCGCGGCGGGTACGAGCGCCAGTCGCCGCCGCTGTTCCGCGCGGCCCTGGCCGGCGCCAAGGCGGTGCTGGACCCCGCCGGCGTGCTGAACCCCGGCGTCCTGATCGATCCGGCGGACCGGCCGATCGGCGTTCGCGGCGCCCTGGGTTGAACGTGTGCGGCGCGGGCCGCGCCGACGATCGGACGGCCTCGCTGTCGGTTGACCCAGATCAATGCCCAGGCCGGGCGATGCACGGAACGCTGCCTGACGGTTCGCCCGGCCGGAGTCGCGTAGTCTCCGGCCCGGGGTGAGCGGAAGACAATTGTGAGGGTCGCGCATGCGCAAAGGGCATCGGTTCGGCGTCCGGACGCCGGGGGCAAGCCGCCCTTCGCCGGATCGCGCCGCCTCCGACATCCTCATGGCCCTCAGACCCCCCGTCGAGACCCTGCTCAGCCTCGCCTTGCGGCGCGTCGCCCGGCGCAGGCCCGACGTCTTCGAACGGCTGGGATCGTTTCAGGCGTCGTCCTTTCTGCTCCTGCCCAATGAAATGCCGGTGGCCTTCCGCCTGACGCCCCACGGAACCTCCGGGACCGTTCAGGTCGTCCGCCGCGATGACCCCAGGCCCTGTGCGGCCCGGATTTCCGGCCCCCTGGCGTCGCTGCTCGGGCTGTTCGACGGCTCGATCGACGCCGACGCGGCCTTCTTTTCCCGCGACATCCGGGTCGACGGCGAGGTCCAGGCGGTGATGGCGCTGCACAACACCCTTGAAGCGGCCGAACTCACCTTCGCGGACCTGCTGGGCCTCGCCGCGCCGGCGAGCGGCCTGGCGAACTCGGGCCTTCGCTT
Source organism: Caulobacteraceae bacterium (assembly GCA_003165275.1). Lineage (GTDB taxonomy): Bacteria > Pseudomonadota > Alphaproteobacteria > Caulobacterales > Caulobacteraceae > Poindextera. The sequence continues at coordinate 16,534 of PLSW01000206.1, read as the reverse complement.
CGTTTTGCGGCAGGCCGAGGCCCGCCGCGTCGCCGCCGCGGGCGCATGACCATGGGCAGCGTTGAGCTGGTCTGCCCGGCCGGCTCCCCGGCCATGCTCCGCGCCGCCGTCGAGGCCGGCGCCGACAGCGTCTACTGCGGCCTGCGCGACGAGACCAACGCGCGGAACTTCCCCGGCCTGAACTTCTCCCCCGCCGAACTCAAAGAAGCGACCGACTGGGCGCACGGCCGCGGCGCCAAGGTCATGGTCACCATCAACACCTTCGCCCGGGCGGGGGCGGTGGACACCTGGAAGACCTCCGTCGACGCCGCGGTCCGGGCCGGCGCGGACGCCATCATCGTCGCCGACCTGGCGGTGCTGGCCTATGCGCACAAGACCCATCCCGGGCTTCGGCTGCACCTGTCGGTCCAGGCCGCGGCTGGGTCGGCCGATTCCGTCAACTACTACGCCCAGGAGTACGGGGTCCGGCGGGTGGTCCTACCCCGGGTACTGTCGGCGCCGGAAATCGCCGCCCTCAATCGTGACGTCTCGGTGGAGACGGAGGCGTTCGTCTTCGGCGGCCTGTGCGTCATGGCCGAGGGACGCTGCGCCCTGTCCTCCTATGTCACCGGCCGCTCCCCCAATCTTTCGGGGGTCTGCTCGCCGCCGGAGGCGGTGACCTTCGAGGACCGTGGCGGGACACTGACTTCCCGGCTCGCCGGCTTCACCCTCGACCGGTTCGAGTCCGCGAGCGCCGCCGGCTACCCCACCCTGTGCAAGGGGCGTTTCGAGGCCCGCGGCGCCGACTCCTACCTGTTCGAAGAGCCCACCAGCCTGAACGCCATGGGCCTGCTGGCCGAACTGCGCGAGGCGGGAGTGCGTGCGGTGAAGATCGAGGGGCGCCAGCGCGGCAAGGCCTATGTCGCCCGCGTCACGGCGGCCTTCCGCGGCGCCCTCGACGCCCTGGATCGCGGCCAGTCGACCGAGTCCTACCAATCCCTGCTCTCCAGCCTCGCCGAAGGCGGGCGAGAGACGCCGGGCGCCTACAGAAAGACGTGGCGATGAGCGCTTCTCAGGTCGAAGTGACGCTGGGGCCGTTGCTGTTCAACTGGCCGGCGGACCGCACGGCGGACTTCTATGCGCGCATCGCGGGCGAGACCGCCGTGGACCGGGTCTATCTGGGCGAGGTCGTCTGCGGCAAGCGCGAGCCCTTGCTGGCCAAGGTTCTCGTCGCGGCGGCTGAGACGCTGAAGCGGGCGGGAAAGACCGTGGTCTGGTCCACCCTGGCGCTGCCGACCACGCCGCGGGACCGCCGCACCGTCAAGTCCGTGGCGACGGGCCCGGGCCTGGTGGAGATCAACGATATGTCGGGCTTGATTCATCGGCCGCCCGGCGCGCCGTTCGTCGCCGGACCGCTGCTCAACATCTACAACGAGGACGCGGCGCGGGAGCTGGTGGAGCGCGGCTGCGTGCGGCTGTGCGCCAATGCGGAGTTGCCGCTGAGCGCCCTGGAGGTCATCAGCCGTGCCAATCCGGGGCTGGAGATCGAGCTGTTCGCCTTCGGCCGGCTGCAACTGGCGCTGTCTGGCCGCTGCTATCACGCCCGGGCTGAGGGGCTGCACAAGGACACCTGCGTCTTCGTCTGCGACCGGGACCGGGACGGCATGGCGGTCGGCACCCTCGACGGGGAACCCTTCCTGGCCATCAACGGGGTTCAAACCCTGTCGCACGGGGTGCAGTTGTCCGACGCCAGCCTCGACGACCTGCGCAGCGCCGGGGTGACGGCCCTGCGCCTGTCGCCCCATTCGACGGACATGGTCCGGGTGATCGCCGCCTTCCGGCAGTTCGCCGACCATCGCATCACCCCCGGCGAATTGGCGGAAATCGTTCAGGACCTCGGCCTGCCGGGCCCCCTGGTCAGCGGCTACCTGCACGGGCAGCCGGGCGTGCTGAAGTCGCAGTTCGCCGCCTCCGCCTGAGGCGGCCCCGCGGCCACGCCGACAGGCGCCAGGCGAGATCGTCTGGCGCGAGGGTCTGATTCCTACGATAGTCCGGCATGCCGTTGCGCCTGCCGATCTTTTTCCGCGCCATCGCCTATGAAGCCCGCGGTGGGTTCCTGGTCCGGCCGTTCGCCATAGCGCTGGCCCTCGGCGTCGTCGGCGCCGTGCTGTCCTCACTCGAAGAGCAGATCCCCTCGCTCGGCGCCTTCGCGCCGGCGATCCTGTTTCCCTCCCGGCAGGATCCGCAGACCGCCCAGCTGATCCTGAGCGCCATCGCCACCTCGATCATGACCGTGGTGTCGATCGTCTTCGCCATCCTCCTGATGACGCTGACCCTGGCGTCCACGCAGTTCTCCCCGCGCATCCTGATCAGCTTCGTGCACGACCGGGCGACCCAATGGACGCTGGGGGTGTTTCTCGGCACCTTCGCCTACTGCATCGCCGTGCTGCCGGCGGCGCGCTCCCTGCCGACCCCCTTCGTGCCGGTTCTGAGCGTCATGGGCGCCATGGCGCTGGCGCTTGCGGCGGTGGCCTGGCTGATCTTCTTCATCCACCACATCTCGCAGGCGATCAGCGTCAATCACATCGTCGACCGCATCGCCCGCGAGACCGAGCTGGTGATTGACGGACTGATGCCGCACCCGCGCGGGCTATCCGAGCCGGCGATCCCGCCTTGGCCGCCGGCTGGGGAGGAGACCCCGGTGGCGAGTCCGCGCACTGGCTACATCCGCTTCATCGACATCGACCGGCTGCTGGCGGTGTCGAAATCCCTGCGCATCCGCATCCGGGTGGTGCGTGGGGTCGGCCAATTCATTCCGGCGGGCGTGCCGCTGCTGCAGGTGACCCGTGAGGACCGCATCAGCGCGGTGTACGCGGCCGAACTCCTCTCCGCCTTCGACATCGGGCCCACCCGCACCCTGCAGCAGGACGTGGAGTTCGGCGTAATCCAGATCGTCGACATCGCCCTGCGCGCCATATCGCCGGCGGTGAATGATCCCTCCACGGCGATCAGCTGCATCGACCAGCTTACCGCCGTCCTGATCATCTGGGTCGGCCGCGCCCCGCCGCCGTCGGTGCTGTTCCATCCCTCACACGCGCCCCGGGTCGCCATTCCCTGGATCGGTCTTGAGGGCATGCTCAACACCGCCTTCGACCAGATCCGCCACTACGCGGCCGCCGATCTGGCGGTCAATCTGCGGCTGCTGCGCGCCATGGGCGACATCGCCTCGACAACCCGGCGCGCCGACGTCCACGCGGCGCTGCGCGAGCGCGCGCGCTTCCTGGTCGAGCGGGCCGCCGAAAACATGATCGAAACCGACGCGGTCCGACTGCGGGAGCGTCTGGCCTGGCTGGAGACGCTGCTGACGGCTTGCGGGTGAGGAGCGACGGCGGGGCCGGCGCCGCCGGACCGGTCAGCCTGCCGCCGCCGCCAGCATCGACGGTATCACCGCGAACTCCGCTGGCTTGAGCGGGGACCGATCAACCAATCGGGCCCGATTCGCCGTGCGGTCACCCCGTCGATATGAAAATAGTAGTTGGCTGACGAACAAATAAGGTCTACGCCTTCGGAACCGCAAATTGCTGCGCGCCCGAGGGCGACCGACCCAACCGGTCGGAACGTCCCGAGGCGAAGACGGACCAGCGGGGGGCTCGCCACGCGGCGCAGCCTCGACGGCGAAGGGAGTTTGAGCGCAGATGGCCAGCCCGAAATCAGACTACGACGTGATCATGGTCGGCGGCGGCATCAACGGCCTCGCCACCGCCGCCTATCTTCAGAAGTCAGGGCTTAGCGTCGCGGTGTTCGAGCGTCGCGACGAGTCCGGGACCTTCTGCGCCACCGAGGAGCTGCTGCACCCGGGGGTGAAGCTGAACCTGCACGCCTCGCTGCTGTTGACCCACTACGGCCCGGCCTATGTCGACCTGGAGCTCGAGCGGTTTGGCCTGGAGCTGCTTCGCCCTCCAGGCGCCGAGTTCGCCTATTTCTATCCGTTCCTCGACGGCAATGCGGTGCTGTTCTCAGGCCGCGACGCCCGGGAGACCTACGAGGCGTGGAAACGGATATCCCCCAAGGACGCGGAGACCTACCGCAAGATCGTCAACTTCTTCGGCCCGATGATGCCGGGGATGTTCCAGGGCGGCTTCGACGGCAAGCAGACCGACGAGACCTTCCTGGCCATGCTGGATCTGTACGAGAAGCTGCCGATCTTTCCCAAGGACTGGCTGTGGATGACGGGCGTCGAGTTCGTCGACACCATCTTCGAGAACGAACAGATCAAGGTGGCCGTGCTCAGCTACCCGGCGACGTCCGGCGTGGACGGGATCGCCAGCCGGCTGGTCGGCCCGCTGATGGTGCTGAACTTCCTGCTGATGTTCACCTGCGAGGGCGGCTATACGGCGCGCGGCGGCAGCCACGGCCTGACCCACTCGCTGGTCCGCTGCTTCGTCCACCACGGCGGCAAGATTTTCTACAACTGCCCGGTGGAGAAGGTCACTATCGAGAACAATCAGGCCAAGGGCGTCGTCCTGTCCAAACTGGCCTGCTATCCGGAGGCGGTGTTCACCGCCTCCCGGGCGGTGATCAGCGACCTGAGCGCCAAGCCGACCTTCTTCGGCCTGATCGGCGAGGAGCATCTGCCGGTCGCCGCGCGAGCCCAGCTCAAGCGCTTCGACTATCGCGGCTCGACCCTATTCACCAACTACTACGTGATGGACGAGCGGCCGAACTTCGCCTGCTCGGAGCGGTTCCCGGAGGTCAACAACACCTTCGTCTACAACTTCGGCGCCGAGACCATGGATGACGTCGCCCGGCTGATCGACGGCTGCATGGTGCGTAACCTGCCGCCCGATCCGCCCATCGTCTGGGGCGCGGCCTTCAACTACGCCATCGCCGATCCGACCCAGGCCCCGCCTGGGCAGTACACCCTGCTGGCCTGGGCCATCGTGCCCTACGAGCTACGGCCCCTCGGCGGTCCGGAAGTCTGGGACACCCTTCGCGAGTCCTACGCCGACAAGGTCGAGGACGTGATGGTCCAGTACCTGCCCAACCTGAAGACCCACAAGATCGCCCGCTACGTGAACACCCCGCACGACTATGTCCGGCGCAATCCGCACTGCGGCGGCAACATGCACCCCAGCGGCTCGGTCACCGAGGCCCAGTTCTGGAGCTGGAAGCCGTTCGCCGGTTGCGGCGCGCCGAAGACGCCGATCGACAGCTTCTACATCAGCCAGTCCACCGGCGTGGCCAACTACACCAACCTAGGCGCCGCCTATTCCGCGGCCAGCGGTGTGATGGAGGATCTGGGCATCGCGCGTCCCGACTGGTGGAAGGCCAAGGCCTTCGACGGCGCCACCGAGCTGCTGCGGCGCCAGGGCGTCACCCAGCGGTTCTCGGTCGACTGACGTGCGCAACGCCCATGCCCTGTCTGGGAGACAATGATGTCCGAAGCACAAGACTATGACGTGGTCGTCGTTGGCGCGGGCCACAACGGCCTGACCGCCGGCGCCTATCTGGCCAAGGCCGGCGCCAAGGTGCTGGTGATCGAGCGACGTCACGAGACCGGCGGCGCCCTGGTGACGGAGGAGTTTTCCGGCTTCCGCTTCAACCTGCACGCCAACTACATGCTGATGCTGGACGTGGCCCCGCCCTACGCCGACCTCGGCCTGGAGGCGGACGGCTGCGTCTATATCCGCCCTGAGGTCGAGGCCGCGCTGCTGAAGAAGAACGGCGAGGCGGTGGTCATCTACGCCGATCTGGACAGGACCGTGGAGTCGCTGCGGAAGTTCTCGCCGCACGACGCCGAACGCTTCCGCGAGGTCTATCTCGACTACCAGCAGATCGCTCAAGAATACCTGATCCCGTCGACCTACGGCCGGCCGGTGGGCTCGGCCCAGCTGGCCGCGACCTATATGGAAAGCGAGCTGGGCCAGAAGATTCTGAAGGTGTCGGAACAGACGCCGCTGGAAATCTGCCGCGGCTGGGGGTTCGAAACCCCCGAGCTCAGCGCCCTGTTGCTCTATCTGATCTGCATGTGGGGGATCGATCCGGAGGAGACCAACTCCAGCTACCTAGTGCCGCTTTATTTCAACCGCATGCTCAACGCCACCCTGGTGCGCGGCGGCTCCCACCGCCTGTCCTCGACCCTGCAGAAGGCGGGCATCCTGGCCGGGATGGAGGTGATGGAGAACTACGAGGTCAAGCGCTTCATCGTCGAGGACGGGGCGGCCAAGGCCGTCGAGGTGGCGCCCACCGGAACGGACGGACCGATCACTCGGATCAACGCCCGGACCATCGTCACCTCTACCGACCCCACCACCACCTTCGGGACCTTCATCCCCGAGGCGGAGGTGCTGAAGCGCTCGAAGCTCTGCCTCAACACCGCCCGCAATTGGGAATGGGAACAGAGCTCCCTGTTCCTCTGCCATCTGGCGCTGCGCAATAAGCCGCACTTCAAGGCCGAGGCCTATGACCCCGCCGTCGAGACCGCCTTCATCCGCGTGTTCGGCGTCGAAACCCCCGAGGACGTGGTCACCCACATCAAGGAGGTGATGGAGGGCCACCTGCTGCACGCCATCGGCCATGTGACCTTCACCACCGACCTCGACCCCAACCAGGCGCCCAAGGAGATCGATCCTGACAGCGCGGTCTGCCGGATCGAGGCCTGCGTGCCCTACGCCCCGGCGGCGGGAGAGTGGGCCGATCTTTCAACTGCGTACGGCGACCGGCTGATCGCCAAGCTGTCGGAATACATGACCGACTTCGACTACGGCGCCATCGTGCGGCGCTACGACTACACGCCGGTCTACATCGAGATGAAGATCCCGCAGATGAAGCGGGGATCGTTCAAGCACGGCGCCTATGTGATGACCCAGATGGGTTATTCGCGCCCCAACGTGCAGTGCTCCTCCTACAAGACGCCTATCGACAATCTCTATGTCTGCGGCGCCAGCACCTTTCCGGGGGGGATGGTCACCTTCGGCGGCGGCTACAACGCCGCCAAGGTGGTGGCCGAGGACATGGGGCTGAACGTCTGGTGGACCGAGCCGGAATCCGTTGGCGCGGCCCGCAAGCAGGGGTTCCTGCTGTGATCGTCTGGTCAAAGGGGCTCGGAAAGCAGCGCCTGCCCCTGGTGCTCGCCGACGCGACGCTGCACGTCAAGCCGACCCTCCTGCAGATGGAAGGCGTGATCGAGCCGGTCTGCTGGGACTATGCGATCAAGCTCGGGCCGGACGACCTGCGCGACTTTCTCAGGCTGATGGCCCGGCGCGACACCGCCGCCCTCTTGGCCGAGCGCGGCGGAATCCTGCTGCCTTTTGTCGGCCGGCTGTTGGCCGTCGCCCCCGGCCTGGTGATCGCCCTCATCGCTCACCAGCTCGGCGCCCTGTTCCACAAGGAGGCCAAGGCATGAACTTCTGGTCGGAGGGCCTGGGCGATCGGGAGCTGGTCATGGGGCTCGACCGGGCAAAATCGGACCGCAGGGGCGACGTCATCGTTCTGAGCGGCGTCGTCGATTCCCCCGCGCCCTGGGAATACGAGGTCAAGGTCGAGTACGACGACTGGCTGGCCATCCTGCGCACGGCCACCACCAAGGAGGCCTGCGGCTTCATCGCATCCAAGGTCAGCCTGGCCAGCGTGGCCAGCATGGGCGCCTCGATCGTGAAATTTATTGGCCTGCTGGCCTGGTATCGCGCCCGGCGTGTTCTCGGCCTGACCCGCGCGGCCCTGCCGGCGGGCAAGGCTCCGGGCGAGGCGGCGTCCTAGCGCGGCCGGCAAGCGAAGGGAGCCACAGCATGTCGGTCAAGGTGACCTACATCGCCTCAAACGGCGCAACACGATCGCTCGACCTGAAGGAGGGCGTTTCGGTCATGGAGGCGGCCTTGGACAACGGTGTCCCGGAAATCGAGTCCGACTGCGGCGGGGTCTGCACCTGCGCCGCCTGCCACGTCTACGTGGACCCAGAATGGCTGGCGCTTCTGCCGCCGATGACCAAGGCAGAGACCGGCCTGCTCGGTCTGTTGGAGACGCGCCGACCCAATTCGCGGCTGTCGTGCCAGATCAAGGCGAACGCGGCCCTCGACGGTCTGATCGTGCGCACCGTGGATCCCGCGATCGACGGGTGACGTCCGGCGGCCCTAGAGCGCTTCCCGGCTAGAGAGAATCGCCGGGCCGTTAAGGAAGCGCGACCAACAATGACTCTAGGGCGTCGACCGGTTCATCAGAGCCGGGAAACGCCCTAGCGTCGGGTCTCGAAGCTGAGTCGCAGGGTCGCCAGGGTGGTTTCGCGGATCGGCTCGAGGTTCATCGTCGGATCGACGATCATCTGCAACGACAGGCCCAGCTGAAGGCTGCCGACCATCAGCGCCGCGGCGTCGGCGTCCAGGTCGGGCCGGACGCCCCCCTCGGCCTGGCCGCGGGTGACGAAGCCCCGCAACCGTTCCCGGACCTGCTCATGGGCCTCGGCGAAGGCGGCCCGCACATCGCTCAGGTCGGCGACGGCCGACGCCAGCAACATGAAATACGCCCGTAGCTCGCCCTCCTTGGCCAGGCTGCGCAGATAGAGGTCGGTGTCGGCGAGCAGCGCCTCGAGGCCGGGCAGCCGGTCGACCCCATGCTTGGCGGCCAGGGCGGCGCGGTGCTCGTGGAGATAGAGGATCACGGCGTCGATCAGGCCGCGTTTCGAGCCGAACCGGCGGGTCACCAGGCTGCGGCTGTAGCCGCCCTGCCGGCCGATATTCTCGAAGGTGGCGGCGCTGACGCCCTTTTCGGCGGTCACGTCGATCGCCGCCTTGACCAGGCCACGGCCAGAGTCGGCGCGGCGTTCCGCCTGGGTCCGGCGGGCGCCCGCGATGGGAGGGGGGAACGGCTCTATCACAAGGTATCATAACTTATTCGCCGTACAACCACCATCGTCTTGTTGATCCGATGCGACCGGGGACAGGGGTGGCTCCGAAGGGCGGCCGGCCACGGGGCCCTGGGCGATTCTGGTTTGGACGGGAAGCGATCGGGCGCGGTCCGCAGCGGCGCTGCCCAGGATTGTTCCTGCGCGATAATCTGGTATCGTCAACCTTGCCGGGAAGGTGCGTCCTTGGTTTGACTTCGCGGAGCGTCATCTATGCCCAATACTCCGCTTGGCGTTGTTACAAACACGGTCACCGCCGCCAATGTGGACAGCGGATCGGACCCGACGGGAGGGGCAGTCGGCGGCGGGCGCATCTTTCTCGGTTTCCGCCGGGGCGGGCAACGCCTACGGCATGGTCGCCTATAGCACCGCGCCCGACGTCATGAACGCCGGCAAGATCACCGTCACCGGGCCTGGGACAGCCTTCGGCTTCGACGAAAGCCAGATTGACCCCCTTGGCGGGACCGGCAGCCCCTTCACCAACGCGGCGACCGGAACGATCACCGTCACCTCCTCCGGCGGCACGGCCATCGGCGTCGCCTTCCTCAACGCGACCGCGGTGGTGAACCAAGGCGCGATTTCCGTCAGCGGAGTCGGCTCGGCGACCGGGATTATCCAGGACGGGTTCCAGTTCGGCTCCATTGAAAACGACGGCTCGATAACGGTCACCGCCAGCGGACCGGGGGCGGGTGCGTGCGGGATCGATGTCAGCGGCAACTCGAACAATCTCCCGCCGGGCAGCAATGTCATCAACACCGGGACCATCATCGCCCAGACCGCCTTGCGCATATCCTATGGCGGCAGCTCGCAGGTGGTGGTGGGCCTGGTCAACAGCGGGATCATCCAAGGCGACATCAACCTCGGCGCCAGCGTGGCGCGTGTCGTCAACACCGGCCAGATCACTGGCAATATTCTGCTTTTCTACGCCAACGATTTGATCGACCTGAGGGGCGGATCATTCACCGGATCGATCGTTATCGATCCGGTGGACAAGAGCGGCCTGACCACGGCCGACACTGTCTACCAGGACCCTGTCAGCGACACCGTCTACACCGGCTCCGGCGCCAGCCTGGTCAAGATCGTGGGCGGAGATTTGAACCTGAACGTCGCGGTGACCGGCAGCGCCGGCGGGCAGACGACGGTGCAGTACGACGAGACGCTCGCCCAGGCGAAGTTTACCCACAACGCGGACGGCTCATGGACGGTGGCCGCCGGCTCGGACGGGACTGAGACCCTGACCAATGTGCAGAGCCTGGCCTTCACCGACAAGACCATATCCCTGGCCCAGCCGCTCTCGGCCGGGGCGTCCCTGACCGCGGCGGCGACGAACGGCGCCGCCGCCGCGATCGCCTATGGCGCGGTGTCGGGCGCCGTCACCGACATCATCGCAACCGCCCTTTCGGTCACCGGCGCGGCCATGGCCGCCGGCTCGTCATCGGCGGGGACGGTGAGCCTCAATGGGACGAACCAGACCGTGGTCTTCACCCCCGCGGCCGGGTTCGCCGGGACGGCTGTCGTCAACGTCACGGTCACCGACGGGGACGGTCTATCGGTCGTCCAGCCGGTGGACGTCAACGTCGTCGTCCAGGCCAGCGCGCCGGTTGTCACCCCGACGAACACGACCAGCACGACGGTGAACGGCAATGTCACCACCATCCAGACCTTCTCTCCGACGGGGACGCTGATCTCCACCGAGACGATCACCGTCAATGGGACGAAGACCCAGACTGAGGACTTCAATGCGGCCGGGACCCAGACCGCCGCCACCATCACCCAGGTGAACGGCGCCTTCACCCAGGTTCAAAACTTCGACGGCAATTGGAACCAGCTGAACGCCTCGATCACCGACACCGAGGGCGGCGGAAACTCCGTCGTCCAGAATTTTGATGGAAGCTGGAACCAGACCGGAGCGGTGGTCACCACGGTCAACGGCTCGAAGACGCAGGTGCAGACCTTCAATCCCAGCTGGGTGCAGCTGTCGGCGACCATCACCACGGTGAACGGCGCTGTGACCCAGACGCAGAATTTCGATGGAAACTGGAACCAGACCTCGGCCAACCTGACCTACGCCCTCGCCGGCGGCGGGGTGAAATCGCAGAACTTCGACGGCGACTGGCAGCAGACCAGCGCCTCGATCACCTCGCACCCGGCCGCCAACCAGACCCAGGTCCAGATCTTCAACGCCAGCTGGCAGCAGACCTCGGCCACCGTCGCCACCGTGGCCAATGGTCAGACCACCACCCAGTCGTTCAATGGAAGCTGGGTCTTCCAGGGCGCGACCATCGACACCCCCAATCCGGACGCGGCCCTGTCTGACCGGCTGGACACCTACGGGGCCAACTGGAATCCGCTCACCGAGGTCGACACCTTCCTGAACGGCGGCCAGAGCTATTTCACCTACGGGACCAGCGGCGGCGGCCAGAGTTTCACCGCCGCCGCCGGCCATTCCACCACCTTCATCTTCACCCCCGGCGAGATCGCGGGCGACGCCATCGCCGGGCTGCACACCCTGAACCTCGGCGGCGCGATCCACGACGTGATCGACTTCGAGGGCTATGGCGCGGGGGCGCACCTGTTGCAGGTGGACGCCACCCACTGGCAGGTCGTCTCCACCAACAACGCGACTGAGAGCTTCACCCTGACCGGCGGTGCGACGCTAGCGGCGGGGGACTATGCGTTCGTCGCCTCAGGTTCGAACCTGACCAGCGCGTCGGTGGGGGGCGCCGCGAGCACGCCCAGCGCGGCGCTGTTCAGTCAGTTCGCCGCGTCCGGTCTCGGCGCCGCGGCCGACGNNGCCGACGACGTCGACGACCCCGCTCATCGCCGCACCGCAGCCGATATGAGCCGCGCCTGACGGTTGTCTCACGCCCGCCTAGGTTTGCTCCGGCGGGGCGATCAGCGCCGCTGTGTGCGTCCGAGGCGCGACCACCAGGGCGCTCACCCCGGCGGCGGGCGGGGTGCTGAAGCCGGAGGCGCTGAACTGGTTGAAGACAGCGGCGCTGGGCGCCGCCGCGGCGGCGCCGATCGAGGCTCCACCCACGGGGGTGGCGACAATGCCGCTCCCTGTGTTGCCGCCCGATATGCTGAAGGTCCCGGTGGTGGCGATCGTTATCGAGCCGGAGCCGCTCGAATCGGTGAGTCCGCCCGCGCCGGCGCCGCCCACCGGGCTGTCAGACAGGGTCAGCTGGCTCCCCGTCGCCACAAAGGCGTAGTCCCCCGCGCCCAGGGTCTCGCCGCCGGTCAGGCTGAAGGTTTCGGACGCATCCCCGGTGGCGACCACCTGCCAGTGCGTGGCGTCCACCTGTACCAGGTGGGCGCCGGCGCCATAGCCCTCGAAATCGATGACGTCGTGGATCGCGCCGCCGAGGTTGAGGGTGTGCAGGCCGGCGATGGCGTCCCCGGCGACGCTCCCCGGGGTGAAGATGTAGGTGGTGGAATGGGCGCTGTCAGCGATGAAGGTCTGCGCCCCGCCGGCCTGGCCCCAGATGAAGTAGCTTTGGCCGCCGTTGTAGGCGGTGTCGACCTCGGAGAGCGGGTTCCAAGCCGCGTCGTAGGTGTCCAGCCGGTCGGTCAGGGCGCCAAAGGGGTAGGGGGTGTCGATGGTGGCGCCCTGGAAGGTCCAGCTGCCGTTGAACGACTGGGTGGTGGTCTGGCCGCCCGCTACGGTGGTGATGGTGGCGCTGGTCTGCTGCCAGCTGGCGTTGAAGTTCTGAACCTGGGTTTGATTGGCGGACGGATGCGAGGTGATCGAGGCGCTGGTCTGCTGCCAGCTGGCGTTGAAATTCTGCGACTGCACCGCCCCACTGGCCAGGGTGGTGGTCAGGTTGGCCGAGGTCTGGTTCCAGTTTCCGTCGAAATTTTGGGTCTGGGTCACCGCGCCGTTCACGGTGGTGATGGTCGCCGAAAGCTGCACCCAGCTGGCGTTGAAAGTCTGCACCTGGGTCTTGGAGCCATTGACCGTGGTCACCACCGCCCCGGTCTGGTTCCAGCTTCCATCAAAATTCTGGACGACGGAGTTTCCGCCGCCCTCGGTGTTGGTGATCGAAGCGTTCAGCTGGTTCCAATTGCCGTCGAAGTTTTGAACCTGGGTGAAGGCGCCGTTCACCTGCTGGATGGTGGCGGACGTCTGGGTCCCGGTCGCATTGAAATACTGGGTCTGGGTCGTCGTCCCATTGACCGTGATGGTCTCGGTGGAGATCAGCGTTCCCGTCGGCGAGAAGGTCTGGATGGTGGTGACATTGCCGTTGACCGTGGTCGTCGTGGCGTTCGGCGGCGTCACCACCGGGGCGCTGGCCTGGACCACGACGTTGACGTCGACGGGCTGGATCACCGTCAGGCCAATGGCGTCGGTCACGGTGACGCTGATCACCGCCGTGCCGGCGAAGCCGGCGGCGGGCGTGAAATCGACCACGTTGGTCGCCGCGTCCAGGCTCACGGTCCCCGCGCCCGCGGATCCGGCCGCCAGGGCCGCGCCGATCACGGACAAGGACAAGCCTGAGGGGGCGGTGACGAGACCAGCCAAGGGGCCGTCATTGATCGCCACTGTCGCGCCGTTCACCGCCGTCACCGTCGGCGCCGCCCCGGCGATCGGAGCCGGAATGGAGACGACGACGTCGGTCCCGCCGCTCCCGTCGGACCTGACGGAATAGGCCAGACCCGCGGTCGGCCCGGCCAGGCTGATGGTGTCCACAGCGTTTCCGCCACTGGTCAGCACCAAGGCGTTCTGCGCGTTCACGCTCGCGGAAGTGGCGGCGACGCCGGCCAGATCAAGCGTTGCGCCGACATTGAGAGTGAGCGCGCTGACGCCGCCGCCCAGGGACAGGACCTCCGTGCCGCCGCTCATCACCAGGCTTCCGTCGGCCAGGCCTCCGGAAAGGACGGTCTCGACGCCGCCGCTGGCGACGACATCGTCTGTTCCGACCGCCCCTGAGCCGAGGATCAGACCGCCGAGCACCGTCGCCTCGATGACGTCGACCACCCCGCCCTTGACGACCGTGACGCCGCTGATCGTGCGCGTGGCGGTCGCAACGCCGGCCGAAAAGGTCTGTCCGCCCAGGACATCGGCCTGGAACTCGACCATCCCGCCGCTGCTGACGGTAACGCCCACCGCGGCCCCAGCGCTGCTGAAGACCTCCACCCCGCCGCTCTTGACGGTCGCCGAGACGGTTTCGCCCCCCGAGGTGACGATTTCCACGCCGCCCGAATTGACGATCGTTGCGCTGGCGACCCCGCCGGCTTCGATCACCTGCGCCGCGCCGGACAGCAGGCTCGTGCCGCTGGCCACGCCAAAGTCTTCCACACCGTTCTGGCCGCCGGACAAGGTTCCCGTGGAGAGGACGCCGACGACGTCGAGAGGGGTCGGCGGGATCGGGGAATCGACAACGGTTCCAGTGGCGCTTGCGCCCCATTGGATGGCTAGGCCGCCGTTGCTGACGGTCACGTTGGACGCGACGCCCCCCGAGACCATGATCAGGCCGCCGTTGTCGACCGCCGTGCCGATGACCACGCCGCTCACCGTACCGCCAGCGTAGTTGGTCAGCTCCAGGGTTCCGGGACCGACCAGGCGCGCGCCGGCTTCGATGACGATCGCGGCCCCCGCGGCGCCCGCTCCCAAGGTCAGGGTCGCGGCCTGGACATCCGTGTAGATGACATCTTCGAATCCGCCCGAGGCGATCGTGGCGCCGCTGATCACCGTCGTGGCGGTGACCGCATGGGCTGAATAGGTTCCGCCGGAGATGATGTAGGGATCGATGAACAGCGCGCCGCCACTGGCGACGGAAACATTGGTGGCGACGGCCCCGGAGATCAGCATCTCGCTGCCGCCGCTGGCGACCTGGGCCCCGCTGGTTCGGCCGCCGGAGCTGACGAACTCGGTTCCGCCGGCCTGCACGATGGCGCCGCTGGCGAAGCCGCCACTCTCGACAACCTGCTCCGCGCCGTAGCCGATGGTCGTGCTGACCGCCGAACCGAACACATCGGATTCATTGGTGTTGACGGTGGATGACGCCAGGATGGTCCCCACAGTCACGCCGCGGGTCCGCACACTGCCGTTCTTAACGACGAGGCCGCTCGCCGATCCGCCCGACGCCACCTGCATGCCGCCCACGGCGGAGGCATCGCCAACGGTTACGCCGCTGGCCGAGCCGTAGACAACGGCCCCCATCAGCACTTCGCCCGGCCCGTTGACCGTCCCTCCGGAGGAGACGATGAGGCCGCTCGCCATCGCGCCGGCCGCCAGGTTCAGCGTCCCCCCGCTGTTCACCGTCGACGAAATCAGAATCTCCTTGCCGCCGACCAGGATCGTCGCCCCATCCAAGGTGAAGGCGTTGGTCGCCGCCGCCGCGGGCACGGTAAGGGTTTGTCCGCTGCTGACCACTGCGGCGAACCCGAACGCGCCACCACTGGAAATGATGTTTCCATTGGCCGAACCCCCAATGGCGAGATTCAGAGCGCCGCCGCTGTGCACGATGATGTCGCTGGCCACGCCGCCGCTTGAGACGGTCTCTACGCCGCCGGAGCTGACCGTGACGCCTACGGCCACACCACCGTTGGACACGACTTCCGCGCCGCCAGCGATGATCAGACTGTCCGTTTCACCGCCGGCCAGCACGGTCACAAGCCCGCCGCTGAAGACTGTTCCCCCGCTCGCTAGCCCGCCGGAAATCAGCGCCTGGCCGCCCGTGATCATGGCGTCTAAAGCGGCGCCGCCGCTCACGACGGTGAGCAGTCCGGCTGACGAGACCCAGCTCTCGAAGGCGACGCCGCCGGAACTGACGATTTGATGGCCGCCGTTCAGATTGGCGTTGTTCGTAGCACCAAAGACCGTTTCAGTTCCGCTGGAGCCGATCGAGGTCGCGCTGGCGATTCCGCCAAAATCGACGATTTCGAGGCCGCCGGAGTTGATGCTGGTTCCGCTCGCGATCCCACGGGCTTCAACCTCCTCGGTGGCGAAGCTGTAGAGCACAGTGCCTATGGTTACGCCGTAGTCGGACAGCTGATAGGAGTCGGAGCTGGCCGACATGATCGTGCCGGTGGCGATCCCGCCCGCATCGACCTGCATGTCGTCATTGCCCAGCACGGTCACGCTCACGGCGGAACCGCCGGATTGAATCTCCAGGTCGCTGGGCGAGCTTTCTTTACTTACAACGACGCCGCTGACGACGCCCGCCACCAGGATGTCGCCCTCGATCTCGCCCTTCCCGGTCAGGAGACCGCCCGCAAGGACCGTCAGCCCCGAAACATAGGCGCCCTGTGGGACGGTCAAGATTCCGCCGCTGACGACGACCGGATTGCGGCTGTCCAGAATGGCGCCGACCATGAGGGTGACGCCGTCGCGAACGGTCTGGCCTGTGATCACGCCCGATCCCTGGCCAAGATTGCCCGCCGGACCGACGGTCGGATCGATATCGACCCCGCCGCTGCTGACGACTGCGCCCGTGACCAATCCGCCGCCGGATTGCACTAGAGCAGATTCCGATCAGGCGGCATCGTATCCTGCGGCGGTGAAGTAGTTGGCGCACTCGGTTGGGGTGTAGGTGTCGATGGCTTCAGCGATGGCGTTTTCGAGCGCGTTGACGGTTCGGGCGGCGGCCTTTCGGAGCAGGGCCTTCAGCTTGGCGAAGGCATTCTCAATAGGGTTGAAGTCGGGCGAGTAGGGCG
>PLSW01000181.1 GCA_003165275.1 Caulobacteraceae bacterium | reverse complement strand
CGTTCGGCGCCGACGTTGAAGATTTGGATCACGCCCTTGGCGTCGGTGGCGATGGAGGAGAAGTTGGCGCTGTTGAAGATCGCGCTCTGCAGGGCCCCGGCCTTGAGCAGCGCCTCTTCCGCCTGATCGCGCGCGGTGTTGTCGGCGGCCTCGGAGACGCTGATCCGCGCCCTCCTCTTACGGCTTCCAATATTGATGGTCTTTCCCCCAATTACTTGTACTCGCCCCGCTTTGGGGATCCAAGTTGCCTGACTTCAAAATGACGCCGCGAGCATCTCTTCAACGGAATTTTGGAGCTGATGTTGCGTATATGGCTTCTCAAGGAAGTGAGCGCTCCTAACAAATAGGGCCGTCATTTTGTCGGTAATAGAGCTGCCTGTCGTGTAGAGCACTCGCAATTGCGGCCGAAGTTTGATGCCTTGCTGTGCAAGTTCAAACCCGCCCAGGGCCGCCGAATTGAGCCGGATATTGGTAAAGAGCGCGTCGATGGGTTCAGGAAACCCGAGGACCGAAAACGCCTCATCCATGTTGCAGGCAGGGAGTGTCCTGTGGCCCAGGTCATCGAGCATCCGCACCGAAATGTCGCGGATGTACACATCGTCTTCGACGACCAGTATCGTGGCGATCAAAACCCCCTCGCCCTGAGAATGGGCATTGCGGCCGCCAACGCCCTCCATTGCGGTATCGAACCGTTAGTAGACGAAAGTCGCACCGGGTGATAAAGTTGCGGATAGCTTGAAATACTTTCATACAACCAACGAAACACGCTTGGCGGCGTTTGCCGAGCGTGACCGACTTTTCGACGCACGAAGTGCGACGGCCCGAAGGTCGCCGTTGACGCGGGCCTGCGTATTCCTCGGCATCGTGGGCGCGGATTCCATGGGATCATGGGCACGATTTCCACGCGATTGTGGCATCGTGGGCGACCCTGCTGAGGGGAGGGCTATCAAGTGGGGATGTCAGGTTAACCCACCCAGTGCGGAAAGACGCCTGCCCTTCTGAAATCTAGGCGCAGATCTCCTGCAACCACACCTGATGGGCGGCGGCGCGGAAGCTCGTCAACGTTCGCCGGCTGATCAAATGGCGCGCCGTGTAGAACGTATTGTAGATCGAAGCCTGGGTCGTCAGGAACCTCTGCGCCGAGGCCAAGGGAATCGCCGCTCGCCCCGGCCCCTCAATCGCCGAAATTTCCGCGTGTATCGATCTCGATGAGGCCGACATCAGCGGGTATGGTCGTTGGCGAGGCGCCTCGCAGCCTCGCCGCAGGAGGATCGGCCACCGGGCCCCGTGGGAACGGCGCCTGCCAACGACAGCGGGAATGGCATAGCCCCGCCATCATAGCTGGATTTGTGGCCGGGCCTTGAGGGGACCGGCAGGTCCTGTCGTCCTTGGATTGGGGAGCAAAGGACAACTTATCTGGCGAGGTGGCCCAGAATGCGAAGCTTTGAGGCGGCGGGAGCCCAGCGTGTCCCCACGCGCCGGACCGTGTCCATTATCATCCCGTTCTTTAACGAGGCCGCGAACCTTCCCAATCTCGTCGACGCCCTTGATGGTTACATTGCAGCGGCGGCCTATCGCTGGAGCATCGCGTTTGAGCTGATCTTCGTCGATGACGGTGGGACGGACGGCGGGCTGCAGCGCCTGCGCGCCTACTTGGCGGCGCGGCCCCGAGACTTCGGCGCACGCCTGCTGCGCCTTAGCCGCAACTTCGGCAAGGACGCGGCGCTCACCGCCGGGCTAGCCGTCGTGGAAAGCGACGCCGTCGTGTTCATGGACGCCGATCTGCAGCACCCGCCGTCGGTCATCGACGCCTTCCTGACCGGCTGGATCGCTGAAGGCTACGACGTGGTCTGCGCATACCAGGATCGCGCGCGGCCCGAACCGTGGTGGAAACGGCGCGCCCGATCGCTTTATCGCGAACTCACGCGATCATCAGCGCCCGCGCCGGTCCACCCTGATATTGGCGATTTCCGGCTGATGTCGCGCAAAGCCTACGAGGCTCTGCGCGACCTGGGCGAGCGGCAACGCCTGATGCGCGGCCTCTATGATTGGGTGGGATTCAGCACCAAGGCGGTCGCCTACACGGCGCCAGACAGGCTCTTCGGCGCCAGCAAGTTCTCGCCGCTCAAGTTGGTCGCCCTGGGGGTAGAGGGAATTACCGCCTCCTCCGTAGCGCCCCTGCGACTGGCCGTCTGGGCGGGCGTGTCTCTGGGTGTGCTGGCCGGAGCCTATGGACTGTGGACCGTCGTCGAGACCGTGGTCGTAGGGGTCGGGCCGCCCGGATATCCGACCATCGTCTGCACCATTTCGATGATCGGCGCCGCCCAGCTGATCTTCCTGGGCGTCATCGGGGAATATCTGGGCAAGGTTCTGGCGGAGGCGAAGGGCCGGCCGATCTATGTGCTGGAGTCGGACTGCGTCCTGGCCGGCGCCGAATTAACCTCACGCCGGACGGAGATCGGCGGGCTGGTCTACCGGCTCGATCGGTAGTGATCCCCATCGTCGTCTGCGCGGACGATTTCGGCCATTCCAGCGGGACAAGCCTGGCGATCCTCTGGCTGCTCCAGCGCCGGGCGATCAACGCGACCAGCTGCATGGTCGGCGGCCAGGCCTGGCCGGCCATGGCGCCCGCGTTGCGCCATGCCGCGGACGCCGACCCGCGACTGGCCGTCGGCCTGCATCTCAATTTCACCGAGCGGCTGGCTCAGGCCGGCGAAGGACCACGGACCGGCTCGCAACCCGCCGGCTTGGCCGCGCTTCTCGCGCCGCCGCGCCGGTCAAACCAAGGCCTGATCGCCGATTCCATCGCCGGCCAGTGGGACGCGTTCGTGACGGCCTTTGGCCGTGAGCCAGATTTCGTCGACGGGCACCATCACGCGCACCTGGCGCCGGGCGTGCAGGCGGCGCTGGTTGCGTTCCTGGCCCGCATTCAGTTCGCCGGCTGGGTGCGCCAATGCCGCACCAGTTCAGCCCGGCCAGGTACGAAGCGTCTGGCGCTGGACCAACTGAGCGATCAGTTTCGGCAACGTGGCGAGCGCCAGGGCCTGACCTTCAACACCGGTTTCGGCGGCCTGAGGGGATTTCGACAGGACGAAAACCTGGAAGCCCTCTGGCGAACCGACCTCGCCGCAATGCGCCGTGGCGGGGTGCTGATGGTCCATCCCGGCGACGACAGCGCCTCTCGGTCGGGCGACTCAATCGGATCGCATCGTCGGCGCGAGGCCGGGCTCCTCGCGCAGGGCGTCATTCCACGGATCCTCAACGATCTGGGTTGCCGGCTGGACCGTTGGCCGGCGGTCCGGCAACAGGCGTCGACGGCGCACTGTCAGACGCGGACGACCAGCCCTCCAGGCTGAGCGGCGGCTATCTTACGACAAGTGGCGGGTCCTGCGGCTTCAGGATCGCCCATCCGACCGCCCATTCAACGTCGCCCCGAACCGTCCTTCGCCGGATGATGAACGGCTTGCGCGCCTCGGCCGTAGGATAGGCCGCCAGCCAAGGCGCGCCGGTCTTCGCAATAGGCGCGGCGTTCAGGCGGACGACGGGAGCGAAGAGGATGACCGCGCCCCGCCGTCTGACATCGGTCAGGTCAATGCGCGGGCTGTGAACAGGATCGCCGGATTCCAGCAACCGCGGATGTTCGGGCGAAAACAGCATCACATTACCCGCGGTCCAGAACTCGCCGATCAGATAGGGCAGCGGCCGGCCGGGTTCTTCGCGGCGCCAGGCGCGGGTGACGGCGGCGGAAAATTCCTCGCCGGAGAATTGGGTCTCGATCAGCTTGCCCGGCGCGATCAGGAAGACCTCTCCGACCAGCTTGATGACCACGAACAGCACGGTCAGCCCGGCCCAGCCAACGGCGAGGCGGCGGACGGCAGGCCGGTCGACGGTCGGGCGCCACATCGCCATCAGAAACAGCGAGATGAAGCACCAGAACTGCATGACCCAGGCGCCGCCCATTTCGCGGTGGGTCAGCAACCCAGCCGCCACGGAGACCGCGAG
Source organism: Caulobacteraceae bacterium (assembly GCA_003165275.1). GTDB lineage: Bacteria > Pseudomonadota > Alphaproteobacteria > Caulobacterales > Caulobacteraceae > Poindextera. Next base: position 46,189 of record PLSW01000181.1, on the reverse strand, counting down.
CGGACCGAAGGCCAGGGCGGCGAGGTAGCGCCGGGCGAAGGCGTCGGATGGGTCTGTCGGCGCCGGCGGCGTCGCCCATGAGCGCAGGGCGAGGGTCAGAAACAGCCCCAAGACCGGCAGGATGTAGAGCGCGGCGGTGAGCACGAAATTGGCGCTGGTCGCCAATAGTCCGGACAGGGTGGCGGCCGTTGGCGCCTTGTCGCCGGCGTAGATCAGCGGAGCGAATTTCACTGACAGCGTCAGCCAGGCCAGCTCCGGCGCCAGCAACAGAAGAAAGACCGCGGACGCGATGTAGGGGCCCGGCGTTCGCCAGCAACGCCGCGCGACCGGGTCCGCGACGGCAAACAGCACCGCCGGCGCCGCCAGGACCACGGCCTCGTACTTGGCGTAGAAGGCCAGGGCGAACCAGAGGCCGACGCAGAGCCAATCGCGCAGCAGCCCCCGCTTGAACGCCAGGAAGAGCGACAGGCCGGCCAGCGAGAACAGCGCCAGTTGAGCGGTGTTGTGGTTGAATGGCGCCGATTTGAGATTGAAGACGATATCCGCGTCGAGCAGGACAACCGCCGCCAGTGCGGCGGCGGGGGACAGGATTTCCCGCCCGAGCCGCCAGATCGCCCAGAAGGCGGCGGCGACTTGTAGCTGGCAGAGCAGGTAGAAGGCCCAGATCTGGCCGCCGAAGAGGCGATGGACACCGTCCAGCAGCAGCCAGGGGAGCGGCGGGTGCTTCCAGTAGCCGATCTGCCAGTCGCGGCCGTAGGCGACGCCCTCGATCATGTCGAGGGGCAGGCTCTTGGCGGCCACCGTCAACACCAAGGTCCAGGCGAGGGTGTGGGCGACGGTGAAGACGGCGAAGGCCGTTGTCGGCCTCGCCTGGGCGAAGTCCAAGATGCGCGCCCTGGGGGACGCTGCGGCCGCGCCAGCGGCGGGCGTGGAGGCGACGGATATGGTGTTTGCGCCCATGGCCGCGCCCGTCAGGTCCGCGTCGCGACGGCGATGAGGCCGGCGACACCGCCGGTGAGCATTATCGAGCGCACGGAAACCTGACCGGGTTCAAACCCACCCTCCAGCAGCATGCGTTCAAGGGCCTGGGCGTCGATGAGCCGATGAGTCGCGGGGCCGGCGAAGGGCCAGCGGCGCATCGCTGATGCGTCCGTGACGTAGATCGAAATCCGGCCGCCGGGCCGCAGGATGCGGTGGATCTCCCGGGTCACCCGGCCGGCGTCATCCCAGAAGTAGGCGACGTTCACCGCCAGAACGCCATCGAGCGATCCCGTTGGAAATTCCAGACGCTCAAAGGAGCCGGTTCCGAGGCGAACGCGGCCGGCGGCGATCGCCCGCCGATTTCGCTGCAACGCCTGTTCCAGCATCACCAGCGACCGATCGAGGCCGTAGACGGTGCCGCCCAACGCCTCCGTAGCCATCAGGGCGAGGGCATGCCCCGGGCCGCACCCGAGTTCCAGCAACTGATCGCCGGGACCGATATCCAGGGCTTTCACGGCGCGCCGGTTTGGACCGTCATTGACGATACGCATGAGCACGCCGGCTAGCCATCCGCCGAGACCTTGCGGACTGCGCAGCTGCTGACCGATCACATGCCAGGCCCCGCTCAGCGGCGCGCCCGCCGTGGCATGGCGATGCACGGTCATCGCCGATCGATCTTGCCGAGGAGACCTTGAACCTCCGCGCGCCGCCCCGCGTCCCAGATGGGGCGTTGGGGATTGCGGGGCGCGCGCAACGCGTGGGCTAACACCGTCTTGGCCTTGGCGAACTCCCCCTGTTTCACCAGGAAGTCGCCGTAGAAGTAGTTGGCGTCCAGGCCGTCGGGATCCATCGCCAGGGCGGTCTCCAGATCCTTTCGCGCCAGGCGGTCGTCGCCGAACGCCATCGGAAAACCCGGCACGCGGTAGTAGAGAACCCCAAGACTCATCAGCACCGCGCCGTTCGCGCCCCGGGGCTCGGTAGCTTCGGACTGTTCGAAAATCTTTCGCGCGGCGACAGCGTAGCCCAGCTGCTTCAGCACGCTGGCCATCCCAGCCTCTTCACTGGTGGCGATCCCCTTCCAGAGCAGGGGCGCGGCTTGGCCCGGATATCGACCGGCGAGCGCGCCGGCCTTGCGCGCCAGGGCGTCCATCTCGCGCAGTTGTTCACTCTTGTCGCGGACCTGGTACTTGATCCGCGCCCATTCATTGGCGACCTGAAGCACTTCGCCATCCATGGCCGTAAGGTCGACGGCGCCGGCGCGCGACCCGAATAGGGTGACGACGGCCAATAAGGCGATCAGCGGCGCCTTCGCTCGTAGGGACATCCATCTTCTCCAAATCTGAGATGCTCGTGGTTCGTTGTGGAGCAGTCCCCGCAGCTGACGACCTGCCGGCCTCCCGCTCGCGCCTGCTCACGACCCTGTCCGCTCAAGTGGCGAACAGCCGGGCGGCCTTGCGGTCATTGGCGAACAGGGCGCGGTCGACGACGCCCGGCAGGAGCGCGTTCAGCCGAACAAAGGCGCTTTCCGGAAAACCAAGATAGGCCTCGGCCTTCCGCTGGCGGATCGCCGTGACGATTTTTGCCGCGATGCGATCCGGGGGATCCATGACCATGCCTGTCAGCCGGGCGAACTCCAGCACCGTCGGGGTGTTGAGCGCCGTGCGCACCGCCCGCGGCGCGACATAGGTGACGTCGATGCCGCCCCCCGCCAGCTCCCGCCGCAGGGCCTGGCTGAATCCGCGAAGGCCCGCTTTGGCGCTGGAATAGGTGGCGAAGTGGGCGAAGTTGATCGAACCGAACACCGATCCGACGTTGACGATGTGGCCGGCGCCCGCCGCCTTCATCAGCGGCAGCGCCGCCTGCGCCAGACGAACCGGGGCGATCAGATTGACCATGTAGCCTGAGATGGTCTGGGCCCCCGACTGGCGCTCCACCGGTCCGAAGTGCAGCACCCCGGCCAGGTTGATCAGCACGTCCCATCGGCGCTGGGCGACGGCCGCGGCGGCGGCGTCGAGACCGTCCAGCGTCGACAGGTCGTGCCGCCAGTAGTCGCTGCAGCGGTCCGGCAACGCCCGGTCGATGACCGTGACCCTCGCGCCCTCGGCCAAGAGCTCGGCCGCGATCAGCGCGCCGAGGCCGCCCGCGCCGCCGGTGAGCAGAATCTCCTTCCCCTCAAACGACATGCGCCGCGTCCGTCGTATGGGGGATGGAGCGGAACACATCCGCGAACAGCAGGAAGACCGCCTGGGCGACCTCGATGATCGCCGCCTGGTCATCCAGATCATCAACCTCGTTCATCAGCCGTTGAAAGAAGGCCAGATGGTCGCGGTCCAGGGCCCCGTGCGAGGTCAGGTACGACATACAGTTGGGCCCGAGCCCGAGGCTTTCAGCCACCGCCCCCGCGCCCTGGGTGGCCAGGCTGACGCTGGTTCCCTCCAGCACCAGGACCATGCCGAAGAAACCCATCGGATTTCGCCGGGCGATATAGTCGTAGACGTAGTCCACCATCCGGCGCGTGGCGGGCCGCGGCGCGCCGGCGACCACGGCGAGGCGGTCGCCGCCGGTGTTTTCGATATCGTTCAGGATCCAGCTTTCGTGGCCGGTTTCCTCGTCGATGTAGGCGTCGAGGGCGGTCCTGAACCGGGCGTGGGCGTTGTCCAAACGTTGGCGGGCCGCGGTCATCAGTGGAACGGTATGGCTCACATGGTGAAAGGCCTCGGTCAGGTAGGCGACGTAAGTCTCGCGGGAGATGTGACCGGTGAGGCCGTCCCGGATCTGGGGGACTGCGGCCAGGGCGAGGCGTCCCTCCGTGGTTTCAGCGATCAGGCGTTCAAAAAAACTCATGGGCGCGCTCCTACTCTGCGGCTTCGACGAGGCGGTGGATGGCGATGACGGCGGCGCGGCGGGGCCGGCCATTGCCGGTGACCTCCCCGAGGGCGGGCTCGAGTGGCCCGCGCCCATGCCACCGCGCCACCTGGGCGTAGGCGGGCAGCCGCAGATTGGCGCGATCCACCGCGGCGCCAATCGCGATGTCGTCAAGATCGGCGACCAGGGGCACGATCAGGGCGGCGAGGCCGTGTGCGCCATCATCGAATACGATGGCCTGGCGGATCTGGGGCTGCGCCAGCAACTCGCTCTCGACCCATTCCGGCGAGATGTTGCGGCCGAAGGCGGTGATGATGAGGCTGTCCCGGCGGCCATCGACGAACAGGAAGCCGCCTGCGTCCATCCGGCCGAGATCGCCGGTTCGCCAGGGGCCGCCGCAGAGCGCCCCGCCGGCATAGCCGAGGAAGGGCGCCGGGCCGACGACCACCTCGCCCTCCGGCGAGATCGACACGTCCACGTGGGGAAGCGGCCGGCCGACTGCGCCGGTCTTCCGGGCGGTCGGCGTATTCAGGGCCACCACCGAGGCGCATTCGCTGAGCCCATAGCCTTCGTAGACGGGCAAGCCCACGGCGTCGGCTTGGCGCAGGAGTTCCTCGGCGACCTTCGCGCCGCCCACCGCGACCAGGTTCAGATTGGGAAACCGCCGCCCGGTAAAGGCCATCAGCATCAGGATCGCCCGCAGCAGTTCGGGCACGAGGATCAGGCTGGTCGCGCCGGAGCCCGCGATGGCCGACGCCAGTTGCTTGAGGTCCGGCTTGAACGGATCGCCGAGGCCGACGTCCGCCTGGGCAAGCGCATGATACTCGCCGCCGGCCAGAAGGCTGGCGTAGAGGCCGGCGACATTTTCGAGCAGCACGGCGAGGGGCAGCAGCGGCAGGTGCCGGCCGCCGTAGTCGGCGCCGATCACCTCGACGATCGACGCCGCCACCGCCTCCATCTGATCCTGCGACAGACAGACGCCCTTGGGTCGGCCCGTGGAGCCGGAGGTGTAGGTGATCTTGGCGGTGCAGGGCGGCAGGCTGACCGGCGGAAGATTTATGGGGGTCACCGAAAGCGCCAGGCCGGCGATGGTCAGGTCGGGGGCGCCGGGCTCCGCGGCGATCAACAGTCCCGCGCCGGCGTCGCTAAGCGCATGCGCGCACTGGTCGGCGGTGAAGAAGCCGGGGATCGGCAGGCTCGGCCAGCCCAATCGGACCAGCGCCAGGTCCAGGATCACCCAGGCCGGGCCATTGTCGAGCCGAACGGCGACCGGTGCGACGGTTCGGGCGTTCGGCGCGAACCGCGCCAGGGCGTCGGCGGCGCGATCGATCTCGGCGTCGAGATCGGCGTAGGACCAGTTGCGCCCTTCATTGCTCAGCGCCGGGGCGGTCGGCGAAGCCGCCGCCTTCGCCTTGATGGCGGCCAGGACCCGGCTCATGACAAAGCCGCCGCTGCGTCATTGGCGCTGGAGGGCTCGTCGAGGGCGCGGGCCAGCGGTCGCAGCGCCGGATCGATGACGCCGACCCGCACCTCGGGCCCATGGTCATAGTAGCGGCCCCAGTCGGCGGCCGTGGCGCCGAGGCGCCAGGCCTCCGCCGGCGCCAGGGCGGCGGTCGGAAATCCCAGGCGAGCAAAGCGTCGCCGCAGTTGGACCGTGGCCGTGGCGACGGCGTAGGCGCAACCCTTGCGCTGCAGTCTGCGGCCCATCGCGAGGTAGAGGAACAGAGACGCCCCGCGGCAATCGGAGGCCAGGTTGCCGATTTCGGCGATCTGACGGCGGAACACCGGCGCCTGCAGGCGATCGGCGACGACGGTCTCGATCGGCCTGTCGAGGTAGGCCTCAAGAAACAATGTGTCGTCGCCCGCCAGCCTGTAACCCGCCGCAGCGAGTATCTGGCCATCCAAGTCCTCAACGCTCATCAGCGTGGGATAGTGGTTGCGGATGCGGCCGCCGAAGGCCCGGGCGTAGGCGGCCCCGACATAGGCCTCGACCTCCCGCCGCCCAGGCCCGTCATGGGGATGCAGTCTGAGACGGGTCCGCCGTGCGGGGACAAGTCGGGCGAGACGATGGTAGTCCGGTCTTGCGACGGCGGCCGTCGGGTCGCCGTGCTTCAACACACCTTGAAACAATCTAAGCTCCCGTGCCCAGGCCGCCCCGCCCGTCAACAACCATGACGACGGCGTCTCCAGACCGCCTCAACGGCTTTCGCATTGCGTCTGGACGGGTTGTGGGAAAGATTGCGCGCGAACGGATTGGCGCTGTTCGGGCCTGGGCCTGGACCACCGGAGACTCAGGTCGCAGCTTTGGACGACGACAGCGCTTCGGACCCCCTCTACGCCGCCTATCTGGAGCGGCGGGCCGACCTGGAGCGCTATTTCAGGATCCGCCTGCGATCGGAGGCGGCGGCGCAGGACCTGGTCCAGGAAATCTACCTCAAGATCGCGCGCCGCGGGCCGGAGGTGATCGATAATCCGGTCGCCTATCTCTATCGGGTCGGTTCGAACCTGTTGCTCGACCGCATCAAGATGGAGCGCCGCGTGCAGCGGCGGGCGACGGCCTGGAACGAGGTGCACGGCGGGCCGCCGGGCGGGGAAACCGCCGCGGACGAGCCGGCCGCGGACGACGCCGCCGCGGCCCGCCAGCGACTGGGCCAGGTGGTGACCGCCGTGCGCGAACTGCCCCCCGCCGTTCAGGAGGCCTTTCGCCTGCACAAGCTGGAAGGCCTCAGCCACGGGGAAACGGCGGCAGCCATGGGGGTCTCCCGATCAAGCGTCGAGAAATACATGATGGCCGCCCTCAAACACATTATCGCGCGGGTTGGTCGATGATCGCCGTGGCAAGCCCGCCGGCGCGGTTGAGGCGCGTTCGCAATCGTGGCGTCAATGAGGCGAGCGACGGATGAACACCGAGGAGGGTGGCGCTGACATGGGCGTCGGGACAGGCAGCGACGCGCAAGGCGCCCTGGACGACCAGGCGATCGGCTGGCTGGTCCGCGTGCAGTCCGACGCCGCCACCGCCGACGATTGGGCCGCCCTGGCGGCCTGGCTTGAGGGGTCGCAGTCCCGTCTGGCCGCCTTCGAGCGGGCGGAGGCCTTGGCGGCTGACCTCGACGAGCAGGCGTGGGCTATCCGCGCCGCGCTTCAGGCCACCGGGACGACGGTTGTTCCGTTCCGCCCGCGATCACCGCGACCTACCAAGCCTATGTGGGCTGCAGCCGCTGCGGCTTGCCTGGTCGCCGCGGTCGTGGCGGGGCCGTTGGTGTGGACCTCGTATCGGGGGACGCCGCAGGACTACCGGACGGAGCGCGGGCAGACCTTGCAAGTGGCCCTTGCCGATGGCACGCACATCACGCTGGACTCGGCGTCCTCCCTATCGGTGAGGCTTGGCTGGCGCGCCCGTCAGGTCTCCCTCGGCGAGGGGCAGGCAAGCTTCGATGTCGCCAAGGACGTTCGTCGTCCGTTCGTCATCGCAGTGGGCGATCAAAGGGTTCGGGTTGTCGGCACAGAGTTCGACATCAGCCATTTTGGGCGGGCCATCGTCATTTCCGTCCGGCGAGGCGTCGTCGAGGTCCGACAACCGGCTCTGGGCGGGAAGCCAATCGCCCGCCTGGTCCGGGGCGAGTCTCTCGCCCACGACGAAGGCGCCGCGACCTCGGTGACGCGGGCGGTCGACCCGGATCTGGCGTTCGCCTGGACCCAGGGGCGGCTGGTCTGCAACGACCAGCCCTTGCCGGAGCTCGTCGCCTACCTGAACCGGCGGTTTTCGACGCCCATCCGGTTATCGGAGCGAGCCGCCAAACGGCGCTTCACCGGCGTGTTGATGATCGGCGACGAAAACGACACCGTGCGACGCCTGGCCGCCTTTCTGTCGCTACATATCGAGCGTAGCCGCACAGGAATTGTCCTAGACTAGCCAGATGGCGTTAGCGATCGTGCAAAGGAGGCGGCCGCGCAAGGGATGGCGGCGGGCCGTGGCGGCCATAGGCGTGATCTGTCTCGCGGCAGCGAGTCCCGCCTCCGCGGACGAGGCGCGCTTCGACTTCAACATCCCGCCGACGGACCTGTCGACGGCCCTCGTCAAGATCGCGGTCACGGCGAAAGTTTCCATCGGCATGGAGGCGGTCGGCCATTGCGCGCCTCAGCGCCACGCGATCAGCGGCCGGATGACGATGAAGGACGCCCTCGACCGGCTGTTGGCCGGCACCGGCTGCAGCTATCGGTCGCTCGATCCGGAAGCGATTGAAATCGTCCGATCGGCACCGCGCCCCCAGCGGCGACCGCAAACCCCTGAAATCGCGCAGTCCGAGCGTGAGGCGACTTCAGTGCTGATTGTCGCCGGCCGTCACGGCGCCATGGCGGACCGCCTCGCCTATGGGCTCAGCGTTCTCGATCGGTCGGAACTCGGCCAGCAAGGCGTCCAGGACACCGCCGGGCTCGCGCTGCTGACACCCGCGATGACCGTGACCAACCTCGGCGTCGGGCGGGACAAGGTGTTGTTGCGGGGACTGTCCGACGGACCGCTCACCGGCCAGACCGAGTCCATCGTCGGGCTCTATCTCGACGACGTGCGGCTGACCTACAACGCGCCCAATCCGGATCTGCGCCTGTCAGACATCGACCATGTCGAGGTCCTGCGCGGGCCTCAGGGCACGCTTTATGGCGCGGGCTCGCTCGGCGGGATCGTTCAGGCCGTGACCGCCCCGCCCGACCCCGCGCGGATCGCGGCCTCGGTCACCGCCATGGGCGCGACGGCGTCCCGCGGCGCCGGTTCGCAGTCCATCGACGCGATGATCAACGCGCCCTTTCTGGGCGGCCGCGGCGCGGCGCGCCTTGTGGTCTACCGCGAGATCCAAGGCGGCTACATCAACGATGTCGGGCTCGGTCTCAGCAACATCAACCAGACCCAGCGCAGCGGCGGCCGTCTGGCCGTGCGGCTCGACCTGGACCCGCGGTGGCGGCTGACGGCGGGCGTCATCAGCCAGGGCGTCAACGACAGCGACACCCAGTACGCCCTGGCGAATCTGCCGCCGTTCACCCGCAGCAATCAGCTGCGCGAGCCCCACGACAACGACTTCAGCGCCGCCAACCTGGGTCTGACCGGTAATCTGGGCTGGGGGGAATGGCGCTCCAGCATCGCGGTCGTTCGTCACGGGCTCACCAGCCGGTATGACGCCTCGACAGCGCCGCCGGTTCCCACCCCGTCGACGCCGGCGGCCTTCGACGACCAGCGCCACATCGACACGATCGTCGCCGACACCACCCTCGCGTCCGCGGCGGGTGACGGCGCCAAATGGCTGGTCGGCGTCTTCAGCGCCTATACGCGCCAGTCCACCCAATCCACCCTGACCGCCCTGGGCGGCGCGCCGGTGATCGCCTTCAACGAGACGCGGCACGACCAGTTCGATGAACTGGCCGCCTATGGCGAGGTGACGGTTCCGCTGAACACGGCGATCAGCCTGACCGTCGGCGGGCGGCTGTCCAGCTTTCGCACCCGCGTCTGGGCGCAGGACAGCGCGCTGGGCCAGCCCCAGGTCAGTTTTGTCGGGAATCGTCAGCAGCAGAACTTCACGCCCAAGGCCGTCCTCGCCTATGCGCTGTCCGATCGTATCCTTGTCTACGCCCAGGCGGCGGAGGGCTATCGCGCCGGCGGGTTCAACACCACCAGCCCCGCGTCGCAGGTCTTCAGCGGCCCCGGCGGCGCCGAACCCTCCCGCCGCTACGACGGCGACGAACTCTGGAGCCTGGAGACCGGCGCGAAGCTCAGCGACGACGATGGCCGCTGGCGCCTGCGGGTGGCGGCCTTCCGCACCTTCTGGAAAGACATCCAAAGCGACCAGTTGCTGCCGTCAGGCTTGCCCTTCACGGCCAACATCGGCGCGGGGGTGAACAGCGGCGTCGAGGCCGAGGGCCGTTACCGGCTGGGCGACCTGGATCTCGATGGGCAGGTTCTGTTCAACGCTCCGGAATTGACCAAGGCCAATCCGTCTCTGCCCCCCTTCGCCGACTTCAGCCTGGCGGCGGTGCCGGATTTCGCCATCGGGGTGAGCGGCCACTACGCCTGGCGCCTGCCGCGGGACCGCAGCATCACCCTGGACGGGCGCCTTAACTATATCGGTCAGTCGCAGCTTATCCTGGACCAGGTGCGGGCGGCGAACATGGGCGACTATACGGCGGCGCGAATAGCGGCGAGCTTTGCCGGGGCCCATTTGCGCTGGACCCTGGCGGTGGACAACCCCACCGACGAAAGGGCTAACACCTTCGGCTACGGCAATCCGTTCACGGTGCGCACAACCCGCCAGGTGACGCCGTTGCGCCCGCGTACCCTGTCGCTTGAGTTGAGCGCCAGCTTCTAGGGCGTTCGCCCTCTCCCATGCGCCGCGCAACTCCCGGCGCACGAACCGGAGCGCCGCGATGAACGCCGCTCCGGCCGGTCGAAATTGCGGGCTGTCAGGCGGAGGTGTTGACCCGGGAGCCCTGGCCTGGCGGCGGCGGCGCCGCCGTCCCGGCTCCAACGGCGGTGGATCCGTCATTGTCACCGTCTGAATCGGTCTTGGCGCCGGCGGGTGTTGCGGCCGATGCCGGGATCGGCGGCAGAGGCTGGGTGCCCCCTTGAAGGCTTGAAACGCTCATTTCGCATCAACTCCGTGGTTTGTCGAATTGGGAAAACATCAGTGAAAGATGCTAACCAAATGTATAAATCTCCAAGAATGCAGGCCGTATTTGGATAACATTTCCTGGATAACCGAATATAAAAATAGATAGTGGCGTGCGAATGCAACATCAACGGATCTCTCCGCTGAGCTTTACCTATTTGTATTGCGCATTCCGATCCGCTTAGAGGGTATTGCTCAAGTCTTGCCTCTCGGCAGGGTCCGGGTGGGCGCTCTTGGATCTCGCCAATTCGATCGATCCGCATCTCATCGGATAAGACGACAGTGCGAGCCGGGTCCCTCAACACTCAGGGAATGCAAACCGGCCGGGCAGCCCATCAGCAGGTTGCGCGGCCGATGCAGCGGACTTCGCGCCCGGGCGACGGGTTCCGATCCGTTGACGGACCGACCTATCGGCCGCCGAACCGAAATCTCGAAAAAGCGTGGCCGTCGGCTTGAGGTGGCCGCCTCGTAGCGTCGTCCTGGCTGGCAGGGGGCGTCGCTTTGTCAGTTCGGCCCCAGTGAGGCGCCGCGTCTGTCCATGGTCAAATCTAACGAAACGGGCGGCCGTGCACAGTTCGGCGCCCAGAAATCCAGGGGCCGTCGCGCGGTTCGCGGGCCCGAATCCGCGAGCGGAATGGCGCGGCCGACCCGGGCGAAGGCGCCGCTCCGGCCGGGAGCTGTGAAGCCGGGCGTCAGGACCATGTTCCGTGTCGGCAAGGCCGCCGTCTTGCTCGCAACCTTAGTCGCCACCGGAAGTCTAAATTCCGCCCAAGCCGGCCCGACTGACCAGCAGATCGATCTGTCAAAATATCGCGGCCAGGTCGTCTATATCGATTTCTGGGCGTCCTGGTGCGGGCCTTGCAAGATTTCGTTCCCGTACATGCAGCGCATGGTCAAGTATTTCCAGCACGACAAGTTTGTGGTCATCGCCGTCAATGTCGACCATGAGCGATCCAAAGCCGACGCGTTCCTAAATCAAGTCGGAAATACATTGCCGATTGTATATGATCCCGAGGGCAAGATTTCCCGACAATACAAAATCAGAGAAATGCCATCTTCTTTGTTGGTCGATAAATCTGGGAACGTCCGTTACGTTCATCAGGGTTTTTTCGAAGACAAGACGGTTCAATACGAGTCTCACATCATGGAATTGCTGAATGAAAAGTAGCTTCGTAAGCAACCAGCACGTCAGGCGGGGTGTGATTGCACTCATTGTCAGCGCGGCGCTTTGGCCGCTCGGCGGCTGCCTCGGCGCGGCGGCATGGGATCACGACCTGTTGGCCAGGCGGGCCATGGCCCTGGACACCCAGCCGAACCTCACCGCGTTCCACGAGCATGTCTACTTCAGCAAGGAAGGCTCGAGCGGGGGCCGCACGACCGCCGGCGGTGGCTGCGGATGCAATTGAAGCGCAAGCGCCGCGGGCGCATCACCCGCACGCTCGGACTGCTGACGGCAAATCTGCTCGCGGCCACCGTGGCGAACGCCCAACCGGCGCCGAGCGGTGACGCCAACGCGCCTGACGCGGCCGCCGCACACGGGGCGAATGCGAACGACGACACCCTGACGGACGTCGGCCTGACGCGGATCGACAGCGCCGTCCTGTTCTATCGCGAGGCCGGGGGCCGGGTCATGGCCACCGAGCCGGTCATCAGCGCCACCGTCAACAACTCGAACGGCGACAGCCTGTCCCTGAAACTCACCAGCGACACCTTGACGGGGGCCACGCCCAATGGCGCGACGCCCTCGAGACTGAGCCAGACCTTCATCACCCCCGCCCGTCCGCCGGGGACATCGGCGGTGGTCACCAGCGCGTCCGGCGGCAGCACGATCATCACCATTCCGGGGACGGGGACCATCGCGCGCCAGTATGTCATCGGCCCGCATCAGCTGCCGATGGACAAGGGTTTCCGCGATCAACGGCGGGCGATCGAGGCGGCCTACGGCCTGCAATGGAATCCAGTGACGCGCCTTTCGGCGACCGTCGGCGCGTCGACCGAACGGGACTACACCACCTACACCGCCGGCCTTGGCCTATCGCGGGACTTCAACCAGAAGAACACAACGGTCTCGGCCAACCTGGCGCTGGAATATGACCAGTCGCGTCCGTTCTTCGGCACGCCGCAGCCCCTCACTGTCATGAGCGCCGCGCCGAAGGGGCCGAACGCGTCCAAGACGGAGACCAGCCTGCTGCTCGGGGTGACCCAGGTCATGAACCGGCGATGGCTGACCCAGCTCAACTACACCGTCGACTCCGACGACGGCTATCAGACCGAGCCTTACCGGATCATCTCCGTGGTGGACCCGACCACGGGCGACCCGCTGCAGTACCTCTATGAGAGCCGGCCCAAATCACGGCTCAGGCAAAGCGTCTATTGGGGCAATAAATTCGCCCTCGGCCCCACCGTCACCGACTTTTCGGCGCGCTACTACCACGACAGCTGGGGGGTCAATTCCGTCACCGCCGCGTTGGCCGAGCGGGTCGCGCTCACGTCGTGGGTCTATGTCGAGCCGCAGGCGAGATACTACAGTCAGACGGCGGCGGCCTTCTTCCGAAACTACCTGGTCAGCGGCCAGGCGCTGCCGACCTACGCCACCTCCGACAGCCGGCTCGGCAATTTCAAGGCCGCGACCCTGGCTTTGAAATTCGGATTCAAGATCGGCCACACGGGCGAGCTCTATGTCGAGGGAGACAGCTATAAGCAGACCGGAGCGGCGCACCCCGCCGGGGCCATCGGCTACCTGGCGAACGAGAACCTGTTCACCGGCGTCACCGCCTCAAGCCTGATGTTCGGGTACTCGTTTACCTTCTATTAGGAGCGGCAGGTCGGTCCACCCAGCGCCGACGCCAGATGCGAGCGCCGACCTTCATATGCTGACCGCCGACGCCCTGGGCTTCAGCTATGGCTTCAGCGCCATGGCCTCGCCGTGCGAACTGAGGCTCGAGACCCGCGACTCCAGCCTTGCGGAGCGCCTCGGCCAGGTCGTCGAGGCCGAGGCGGCCCGCATTGAGCACAAGTTCAGCCGCTACCGCGACGACAGCGCACTATCGCTGATCAATCGTTCGGGGGGCGAAACGGTCACCGTCGATGACGAGACCGCCGATCTGCTGGACTATGCGGCCAGCTGCCATGGCCTCAGCGGGGGGCGTTTTGACATTACGTCGGGGGTTCTGAGGCGGGTCTGGCGGTTCGACGGCTCCGATCGCCTGCCATCCCGCGCCGAGGTGCGGGCCGTGCTTCCGTTCGTCGGTTGGACGAAGGTCAACTGGCGCCGCCCGCTGCTCACGCTTCCCAAGGGCATGGAGCTGGATTTCGGCGGCCTGGGCAAGGAGTACGCCGTCGATGTCAGCCTGCTCAAGGTGCAGGCGCTAACCCCAGCGCCGGCCCTGGTCAACTTCGGCGGCGACCTGAGGGTGTCGGGTCCCCGGGCGGACGGAAAGCCCTGGCGAGTGGCGATCGAATCCGTGGAACAGGCAGGGACGGCCGAGGCCCATCTTGGCCTGTTGCATGGGGCCTTGACCACCAGCGGCGACGCGCGCCGGTTTCTGCTGAAGGACGGCGTCCGCTACAGCCATATCCTCGATCCGCGCACGGGGTGGCCGGTCAAGGACCCGCCGCGGTCCGTCACTGTCGCGGCGCCCACCTGTCTGGAGGCCGGCCTGCTGTCGACCCTGGCGATGCTCCAGGGGCGCCGCGCCGAAGCCTTTCTGCGGGACCAGGGCATTCAGGCCTGGTGGCTCCGATGACCCTGTTTCGACTGCGACCGCGGACCTACGCGGCGTCTTTGGCGTCGGCCCTTCCCGGACAGCGGTTGGTGCGGGCGCGGCTCGCGGAACCGCTTGTTTTAAGGGAGAAAATGGATGCCTAGAAACGCCGCGCTCACCGCTGGCCTGTTGTGGGCAGCCGCTATATGCGCCGCTTCAGGCGCATTTGCCCAACCTGCCACGAATGATCTTAAGGCCACGCCCGTTACGCTCATGGCCTGCGTCTCGGCCCAGCGCGACGCCGCCGCCCAGTGTGAGGCTTATGTCGCGGGGGTCGGCGACGCCGACGCGGCGGATCGACGCTTCCTGCATATCGCGCCTTGGATCTGCCCCGGCGCCGCCACACCGGCGCAGGGCGCTCAGGTCGTCCGATCCTATCTGGAGCACCATCCCGCGGTGCAGATTTCGGACCCCGCCAGTCTCGTCCTGATTGCGCTCGCGGGCGCATTTCCCTGTCTGCCGTCGACCACCGTACCGAGATAGGCAAATCAACCACTGGAAACCGATCCCGACCGAGCACTGCAAGCAGACCTAGTCAGAGTCTGCTTGTCGCCTCAGTCCCTGCGCCAGCAACCGTGCCAGCGAGCGCCGGCGTCTGCGACATGCGCTTCCAGGCCCTGTCCACCGACGTGCTGCACTGGTTGGGGCCCAAGCGCATCGAACGCTGGATCTCCATGAGCAACTTGAAGGCCGACGCTGTCTTGGACGCCGGTATCGAGATCATCCGCCAGGTCCCAATCCCCGACGACTGCATCCCCGCTCACACCGACGTCGAGATCACCGCCAAGCGCGCGGCAGGGTATTTTGTCGGGGCGATATGGCCGGGAATGGATAGTCGCGAGGACTTCCTAGCAGCGGAACTTGCCAACGTCCGAGATGAGTCAGCGCCAGAATCTAGGTGCCTGCATTCCATGCGCGGACGGCCCATAAGCCGTAACTATCGGTCGCGCAGTCGGCGATTTCGGCCGACACCGCGAACTTCCGATTCAGGCCGTTGGGCGAAAGGGGGGGGCGATGGGTCGGCGGTCTACGCCTGCCCTCTGTGGTGAAATACGCCAGGACTCACCCCGGTCCATCTTTTGAAAGCCCGCGAAAACGCCGCCGGTTCCGAGAAGCCGACCAGATAGGCCGTCTCGTTCGCCGACACCCTCTTGCCCGCCAGGTAGTGGAGAGCCAGCTTATGCCGCAAACCGTCATGGACCTCGTCGAAGGTGACGCCTTCCGCCTTCAACCGGCGCTGGAGCGTTCGCCGGCTTAGGCCCATCCGAGCGGCGACCACGGCCATGTTGGCGTCCCCGGTGTGAAGCATGGGCAGCAGCCGACTTTCGACCTTGGCCCTCACGGTTTGCGACGCCAGCAGATCCTTCAGCAGCGCGTCGGCGCGCTCGATGAGCGCGCCAAAGGCGAAGCGGTCGGATGGCGGCTGTCTGAGAAGGGCGAAGGCGGGGTCGAGCAGAAGCGCGTTGCGATCGCTGCCGAAGACCAGCGGAGCCTTGAAGATGCGGTGGTATTCGGCCGCATAGGACGGTTCCGGGTGGGTGAAGTGCGCGGCGCGGGGAAAGCGCATCGACTGGAATTCGGGGGTGGAGGCGAAGGTCGCACGGGTATTGCAGATCAGCCTCGCGAGCTCCGCCTCGATCAGCAACGGGCTGGTCGAATAGGCCTGGCTGACCACCTCCATCCACAGGCCGTCCTGATCGGCCCTCGCCCGAACCATCTCCGCCGGGCCGCTCTCGTCCACCACCAGCCGGGCGTAGCGGTTGAGCTGGCGGCCGACCTCCGCCGTCGTATCGGCGACCTCGCAGATCAGTCCCACGATGGAGATATCCTGCAGCCGCACCGCCTCGCCGAAGCGGAGCGCCAGCGCCGGGTCGTTGCAATCTGCAATCGCCGCGGCGAACAGCTGAAGATAGCGGGCCAGCGGCACGCGGGCGTCCGGCAGCGCCAGATCCTGGGAGGCGAGACCAGACCGGTCGAGCAACGCCTGGCGGTTGGCGCCCCGTGAGACCGCATACACGAGCAGCGCCTTCGGGAACGCCGCCGCGATCGTCGGATCGGTCATGCCAATAGCGCCCCCTCAGATTGGCTCACAGCGTCATGGTTTTGGCGCGTAGGGTCAATGTGCCGCGGGCTCAACACGCGTAACACGGACAACAACCGCAACATTAGAGCCCGTCATGAGTGTTCTTCCCGTCGATCCATCCGCGTCTTTGTATGTCAAGGCGGCCGCAGAGACGGTGCTATGGCTTCACATCGGCGGCGGCGGCGTCGGCATGATCTCAGGCGTCGCTGCTCTGCTCGTGAAAAAGGGCGGCCGGCTGCACAGTGTGACCGGAACAACCTTTTTTGTGGCCATGCTGATCATGGCCGGGATCGGCGCAAGCGTCTCCCTGATCATGAAGGAGCCGACCAACGTCATCGCCGGCGTGATGACCCTCTACCTGGTCTTGACCTCCTGGGTCGCCGTCAAGCGTCGAGGCGGCCGGGTCGGCCGCTTCGAGATCGGCGGCCTTGCCGCTGCGCTTGTAGTCGCCGCAGCCGGCGCATTCTTCATCTATAGGGCCGCCAACCGCCCGACGGGCGCGATCGCCTACACGCCGCCCCAGGCCTTCTATATCTTCCTGCTGGTCGGCCTGATCGCCGCGGCCTGCGACCTCAAGACGATCCTGCAGCGGGGCATCCACGGCGCCCCACGCATCGCGCGCCACCTGTGGCGGATGTGCACGGCGCTCGGCGTCGCCATGGGCTCGTTCTTCTTTGGTCAGGCTCAGGTGCTGCCGCCCTTCATCCGCAACTCGCCCTTACCGGCCATCCTGGTGTTCGCCCCCCTGGTGTTGTTGGTCTTCTGGTCGATCCGCATCCGGTTCAAGACTCGGCTGGTCCGGAACCTGCCTCGGCGTGCAACGGACGCCGCTCAGTTCCTTCCCGCCACTTCGATGGCTCGGACAGAGTAACGTCCGCGTCGGAGCTGGTCCTGGAAAGGGATCCCTCGATCAACGCCGCCGTTGCCGTTCCTTGAGCTGAGCGGCGAGCCGATCCGACCGTGTTCAATGGCGCCGCCGGCGTGGTCGGTGAAGGTGTCTCGGCAAACCCACCACCGTCCACACCGCGCTTAATCTCGTGAAATCAGGAGCCGTCGTGAAAACCATCCTTCGCATTGTTCTATGGCTGCTTATGGGGGCCGTCGCACTGGCCGGCATACTCGCCGTGCTCGTCGGCTATTTCCTCTACACACCCGACCCCGTGCTCCCACGCCTGTCCGGTAAGCTCACGGCCGGCGCCATGGTCATCGACGGTCGAAAGCGAACCTACCAGGCCTATGTGCCGAAAGGCCTGGCCCCAGGGGCGCCGCTGATTTTGGCCCTGCATGGATCGGGGGAAAACGGGACGGCCATGCGCATTGAGACCGGCTACGCCTTCGAGCGACTGGCCGATCAACGGGGATTCGCCGTCGTCTATCCCAATGGTCAGGACGGTCATTGGAACACCTGCGAGATCGACAGGGACGCGCAAAAGCCCGCGCCCGACGACGTGCGTTTCCTGACCGCCCTGGCTGACAGGTTCATCGGCCAGATCCGAACCGACCGCAATCGCGTGTTCAGCGTCGGCCTTTCCGAGGGAGGCTTCATGGCGATCCGCCTCGCGCTTGAAGCGCCTTCGCGTTTCCGCGCCGTGGCGCCGGTCGCGGCCAATCTGCCGGAGCCTGAAAATTTCCAATGCAAGCCGGTCGCGCGAGGCGGCGCGTCCGTCATTCTGATCCACGGCACAAAGGACCCCCTCATTCCGTTCCACGGCGGCGAGGGAAGCCTGCTGTTCGGCCTGATCAAGAATCCCAAGATCCAGTCGACACGGGCGACGGCGCAATATTTTGCGGACCTGGACGGCGTTGCCGGCCGCCCGGTGACGACGCGATCGATTTCGGCCGATGGTTTCGGGGTCGAACGGTCGTTATGGAGCAATGGCGCCGGGGCGGAGGTGGAACTGATCGCCATCGACGGGGCCGGTCATGTCTTTCCACAACCCTATTACCGCGCCAGGAGACTCCTCGGCGCCTCGCCTCGGGATCCAAATGCGGCCGAACTCATATGGGCCTTCTTCGAGCGGCAGCGGCCAGGACAGTAGGTTGCGAGCCACACCAGCAAACAGGCTTGTTATTAGACCGAAAGCTCGTCCAGCTTGCCGCGCAGCATCTGGATGACGCCGGAGAAGTCGGCGCGGCCGTGGCCCAGACGGTCGAAGAGGGCGTAGAGGCCCTCCGCCTGGGCGCCCATGGGGGTCGCCGCGCCGGACTTGGCGGCGGCCTCCTGGGCGAGCTTGAGGTCCTTCAGCATCATCGCCGTCGCAAAGCCGCCGGTGTAGCCGCGGTTGGAGGGCGCGGTCGGCACGGGACCGGGGACCGGGCAATAGCTGGTCAGGGACCAGCACTGGCCGGAGGACTGGGAGGCGATGTCGAAGAAGCGCTGGGCGTCGAGGCCCAGGCGCTCGGCCAGGGCTAGGGCCTCGCAGACCCCGAGCATGGAAATCCCGAGGATCATGTTGTTGCAGATCTTGGCCGCCTGGCCGGCGCCGGCGTCGCCCGCACGGATCACCGCCTTGGCCATGGGCTTCAGCACCGCCTCGGCGGCCTCGAAGTCACCGTCCGCGCAGCCGACCATGAAGGCCAGGGTCCCGGCGTCGGCGGCGGCGACACCCCCGGAGACGGGGGCGTCCACGGCGCGGAAGCCCGCCGCCTTGGCGCCCTCGGCGACGGCGCGGGCCGAGTCCACGTCGATGGTCGAGCAGTCGATCAGCAGGGCGCCGGGCCGGGCGTTCGGCAGGATGGTCTCGGCATAGGCGGTCCGCACATGGGCGCCGGCGGGGAGCATGGTGATGACCACGTCCGCGGCCGCCACCGCCTCGGCGGCCGAGCCGGCGGCCTTGCAGCCGGCCGCGACGGCGCGGGCCACCGCGTCCGGGGACAGGTCGAAGGCCAGGACCTCGCGGCCGGCCTTGGCCTGATTGGCGGCCATGCCGCCGCCCATGTTGCCGACGCCGATGAAGGCTATGGTTTGCGCGCTCATGTCCGGGCTCACTTCATGGTCGGGATGATGAAGGCCGAATCGTGGGCGTCGCCCTCGGGCCAGCGCTGGGTGACGGTCTTGACCTTGGTGTAGAACTTTACCCCCTCGACCCCGTGCTGGTTGGTGTCGCCGAAGGCCGAGCGCTTCCAGCCGCCGAAGGTGTGGTAGGCCACCGGCACCGGGATCGGCACATTGATGCCGACCATGCCCACCTCGACCCGCTGGGCGAACTCCCGCGCGGCCCGGCCGGAGCGGGTGTAGAGGGCCACGCCGTTGCCGTACTGGTGCCTGGACGGCAGGGCCACGGCCTCGTCGAAGGTCTCGGCGCGGACGATCTGCAGCACCGGGCCGAAGATCTCCTCCTGGTAGGTCTTCATGCCCGTGGTGACGTTGTCGAACAGGGTCGGGCCGATGAAGAAGCCCTTCTCGTAGCCCTGCAGGGAGAAGCCGCGGCCGTCGACCACCAGCTCGGCGCCCTCGTCCTTTCCGAGGGCGATATAGTCGGCGATCTTCTGGCGGTGGGCGGCGGAGACGACCGGGCCGTACTGGGCGGCGGGATCGCTGGAAATACCGACCTTCAGGGTCTCGATCTCGGCGACGACCCGCTCGCGTAGCTCGTCGGCGGTCTTCCTGCCCACGGGCACCACCACCGGCAGAGCCATGCAGCGCTCGCCGGCCGAACCGAAGGCCGCGCCCATGATGTCGTTGACCACCTGGTCCATGTCGGCGTCGGGCAGGATGACGCCGTGGTTCTTGGCGCCGCCCATGGCCTGGACGCGTTTGCCGTTCGCCGTTCCCGCCGCATAGACATACTGGGCGATGTCGGATGAGCCGACGAAGCTCACCGCCTTGATCAGCGGGTGGGCGAGGATGGCGTCCACCGCGACCTTGTCGCCATGCACCACATTGAGGATGCCCGCCGGGCCGCCGGCCTCGAGGAACAGCTCGCCCAGGCGCACCGGGACCGAGGGGTCCTTTTCCGAGGGCTTGAGGATGAAGGCGTTGCCCACGGCGATGGCGATGCCGAACATCCACATCGGGATCATGGCCGGGAAGTTGAACGGGGTGATCCCCGCCACCACGCCCAGGGGCTGGCGCATGGAATAGATGTCGATCCCCGGACCCGCGCCCTCGGTGTACTCGCCCTTGAGCACATGCGGGATGCCGCAGGCGAACTCGATCACCTCCAGGCCGCGCTGGACGTCGCCGCGGCTGTCGGCGATCACCTTGCCGTGTTCGGAGGAAAGCAAGGCCGCCAGCTCGTCCATCCGCGCCTCCACCAGGCGCTTGAACTCGAACATCACCCGCGCCCGGCGCTGGGGATTGGTGGCGGCCCAGGCGGGTTGCGCGGCGGCGGCGGCCTGGACCGCGGCGTCCAGTTCCACCGGCGTCGCCAGGGCCACGCGGGCCTGAACCTCGCCGGTGTTGGGATCGAAGACATCGCCGAAGCGGCCGGAGGTCCCGGCCAGGGCGGCGCCGCTCACGAAGTGCTGGATATCTCGCATGGGGGGGACCCTGGATTCTGTTGTCGGCGGTTGCCTAGCATTGATCGGCGGTGGCCATACTGCGAGTTTGCGGCTTCAACCCTGCATATTTGCAGGAAAGGGCGACGATGTTCGATTGGGACGATCTGCGGGTGTTTCTGGCCACCGCGCGCGGCGGCTCGTTCGCCGCCGCCGGGGTGCGGCTGGGAATGGACGCCACCACTGTCGGGCGGCGTATCCAGCGACTGGAGCGGGCGCTGGAGACCACCCTCTTCATCCGCTCCCCCCAGGGCCTTCGCCTGTCAGCGTCCGGGGCGCGGCTTCAGGAAACCGGCCTTTCGGTGGAGCGGGCGGTGGACGTCGCCCGCGAGGCGGACGCCGACGGCCAGGTGACCGGCGCGGTCCGGATCAGCGCCTCGGAAGGCTTCGGCGGGCATGTCCTGGGCGGGGAGTTGCACGCCCTGCTGCGCCGGCGCCCCGGTCTGAGCATTGAGCTGGTGGCCAACCCCGGCTTCCTGTCGCCATCGACGCGCGAGGTGGACATGGCCATCACCCTCAGCCCGCCGAGATCCGCCCGGCTGGTGGTGGAGCGGCTCACCGACTACGAACTCTGCCTCTATGGATCGCGATCCTATCTGCGCGCCGCCGGCCGGCCGCAGCGGCTGGCGGATTTAGACGCCCACCAGTTTGTGGGCTACATCGACGACCTGATCTATGCGCCGGAGCTGCGCTACCTCGACGAGATCCGCCCCGGCCTGCGCCCCCGCGCCACCTCGTCCTCCATCCGCGCCCAGCAGAGCCTGATCCGGTCGGGCGCGGGCCTGGGTGTGTTGCCCTACTTCATGGCGGCCGACGAGCCAGACCTCGTGCGGGTGCTGAAGGACGACGTGGTCCTGCGGCGGACCTTCTGGCTATCGGTAAACCAGGACCTCAACGCCAATTCGCGCATCCGCGTTTTCCGGCAATGGCTGATCGATCTGGTAGCGCGTCGGCAGGGGCTGTTTCGGTCGTCGACCCAGCCGATTGAGTGACAGATTTCAGAGCTCTGTCAGGTTAGCCAGCGGAAGTCAGAGCGCGCCCTGCGCGCTCGGACTCTATGCGCGCGTCGCCTGTGACCACGCCTGGAAGGCCGCGGATCTGAGCTCGCGACGTGTCCGTCTGCTGGTCAGTTGGGGCCGCGTGTAGACGGTGGAGCCGGCCTGACAGCGCCACCACCCTAAGGTTGATTGGTGTCCGCGGGTTTTTCAAAACCGGCTGGACCCAACTCCGACGCCAGGCGCTGGCGCCCTGCCCCGCCAAGACCGGTTGGCGTTGGGCTGGCGGGGCGCCGCCTAGCGCGATCAACGAACCCCGCGGATGGCCAGGACGATCAGCGCGCCCATCGCGCTGGCGGCGGACGCCAGAAGGAAGAGCACCCTGAAATCCGCGTGCACCGCCCCGAGAAGCCAGGCGGCGACAACAGGCGCAAGGATTTGCGGCACGGTGTTGGAGAGATTGACGATGCCCAGGTCCTTGCCGATGTCGCGAGCGGACGGCAGAACCTGGGTCAACAAGGCGACATCGACGGCGTAGTACAGACCCGCGCCGAAACCATGGAAGACGTAGGCGATCACCATGGCCGGCCAGTTCGGCGCCAGCGCGAAGCTGGCGGTGGCGGTCGCCAATATGCCCGCGCCGCCGATGACGAATGGCTTGCGAAGCCGCAGTCGGTCGGAGAGGAAACCGCCGAAGAGGGAAACCGACACGAAGGACACCGACGATATCCCGGTCAGGATCGCCAGGCCCTGCTCGGGGCGGGCCCCCGGGAACAGCCGGGCATAGTGCACGACGTCGACCAGGTAGTAGAGCATGTAACCCTGAACCAGGGTGATCCCGACCTGGACAAGGAACCGTCCGCTCCAGGCCAGGGCGAAGTCAGGATGCTTGCGAGGGTCGATCCAGAACCGCCCCGAAAAGACGTTGGGCAGGGTGTCGGGCCTCTGCGCGGCCGTGATGGGCTTGTCGCGGATCGCCAGCGAGAACGGCACGATCATGACCAGCACCACGATGGCCAGGGCCGCGAACCGCAGGGGTTCATTGTTGATCAGCCCGCCGACGAGGGCCGCGCCGGCGATATTGCCCAGCGGGTAGCCCAGCGCCAGGAGCGCGGACATGACCCCTCTCTGCCGATGGGGAACCCGGTCCACGGCCAAGGCGAGCAACGCCGCGAACAGGAAGTTGAACACCACCTGAAAGAAGATCACCGCGGCGGTCAGCGACGCCGCGTTCGTCGCCAGATGGATGAACAGGTAGGCGAGCATGGTTCCGGCGGCGCCGGCGAGCAGCCAGGGACGGCGGCGGCCGAAACGCGAGGTGGTCCGGTCGCTGATGGCGCCCGCGAACAGGTTCGCCGCCCCCGCCGCGATGGCGCCCCAGAACATGATATGCGCCAAGGTGATCGCCTTGTGGGCCGGGTCGATGGCTTCGGCCTTCAGCGGCAGCAGGATCTGCAGCAGCGGCATGAAGCTGATGAAGGCGCCGACCTGCGCCAAGGCGAGGCCGCCCATGAATCCCGGTCCAACCGGCGCGCCGTCCAGCCTTTCGTCGGCGCTCGCCGTTCCCATGCCGTTCGACCCCCTCTGGATCGGGCTTGGCGCAACCGCCGGCCCAACACCGTTTGCTTATAGCTGGCGACATTCGTCGCTGTGGTCGAATATCGACAGATTGATCCTAGCCGACCGCAGGGTTGAGCGAAATGACGATCAGAGCCGGGAATAGCGCAATTACCGGGGACATCGGCCTCAATGCGGGCGATATTGGATTACTGACCGGCGGACAGACTTCCGGATGCACGAAAAGCTTAGAAGGACCGCGGCGAACGCATGGCCTCAGTGACAATCTATGATGTCGCGCGACGCGCTGGGGTGTCGATCAAGACCGTATCGCGGGTGATGAACTCCGAACCCAACGTGCGGCCGGCGACCCGCGAACAGGTTTCGGCCGCCGCCGCCGCCCTGGGATACAGCCCCAACCTGTCGGCCCGCAGCCTCGCCGGATCGAAGTCCTACGTCATAACCATCCTGTTGGACGCCTCGCTGACCCTGGACCACTGGCGCAGCGAGCGCGGCGCGGACTATCTCACCCGCATACAACTGGGAGCCACACAGAGTTGCCGCGCGTCCGGCTACCACCTGCTGCTGGAACTCATCGATCACGACATTCCGCACATCCGGCAGGAGGTCAACGACCTCCTCGCGGCGCTGAGGCCCGACGGGGTGATCCTGACTCCCCCCAGTTCAGACAACGAGATCGTTCTGGATCTGCTGCGCAAGTCGCGCACGCCGTTCGTCCGCCTGGGTCCCGAGCGCGCCCTGCCGGGAGGCCTGCGCCTGCGGCTCGACGACCGCGGCGCGGCGGCGCAAATGACCAAGGCCCTGATCGACCTTGGCCATAGCCGGATCGCCTTCGTCATGGGGGATCAGCGATATGGCTCGAGCCTCGCCAGGCGCGACGGGTACCTCGCCGCCATGGCCGACAATGGTCTGCCGGTCGATCCGTCATGGATGCAGCCGGGCGCCTATACCTTCCTTTCGGGTTTCGACGCCGCCAGGAACCTCCTCGCGCTGCGCGATCGGCCGACCGCGATCTTCGCATCAAGCGACGACATGGCCCTCGGCTGCCTGGCCGCCGCCGCGGAGGCGGGCTTCGCCATTCCGGGAGACATTTCCGTGGCCGGGTTCGACGACAGCACAGCGTCGCGCTTCAGCCGACCGAGCCTGACCACCGTGCGCCAGCCCTTGGTCGAATTGGCCGAGATGGCCGCCAAGGCCCTGGTCAACGGCGACGTCCCGCCGGACTGCGACAGCGACGCGGACCTGGACCAAATTCCCGGATTCAAACTGGTCTTCCGGCAGTCCACCGCGGCCCCGAACTCCCGCTGACGTCATCCATCCCAGGCGCCGGTCTGGACTTGAGCGCCGGCGTTAAGGCGGCGGCGATACGACCGACGAGATCGGCTCAACATTCCACCCCCGCAGATTGATCCGCGCGCCGCCGGCGGCGGACCTCGCGTAACGGATTTCCACCAACCGAGGCTCGCCTGGCAGCAGGGATATGTAGTTGTCGCTGTAGAAGGCCGGCAGGATCCGCTCGCCGCGATCATTGACCAGGGTCAGCTTCGCGGCCAGCGCCGGCGCTGTTCCGATGTCTTCCAGCCCAACGCGCACGACCACCGTATCGCCGTCGAGGCTGGACGCCGGGGTCAGCCGGACCGGCTGCGGCGCAAGGCCCGCCAACCCGCGCAGGCTCGCATCGTCGCGACCCTGCCAGTAGAGGTTTTCGGACAGGCGCGCGCCCGTGGCGTCACTGAGCGTCAGGTCGACCAGCACTACGCCTTGCCTGGCGAGGATCGGCGCCAGAGCCAGCGGCGCCAGGGTGGTCACCTGGTTGGCCGGGGCCGAGACCCGATCAATGCGGGTCGCCAGCACACGATTGTCCAGGGAAATGATCCGGCTGGTCACCGTCAGGTCGTCCCTCGGCGCCAAGGTCGTATTGATCACCGCCAGGGCGTAGTCGGGCAGGTTCATCTGGACGTGAAGGGGCTCGGCCGCCTTCTTGACCCCGTAGTAGGAGGCCTGGGTGTCGTAGTCAGAGCTGTAGATCTGCCAGTGGTTGCTGGGCCAGGCCGGGTGGGTCATCCACAACAGTCGGCCGCTGTTGCGGGTCCAGAGGTGGGCGAAGTAGCCTTCGAAGATGGCCCGGTAGTCGACGTAGTTCATCATCTGGGCCTTGCGTTCGAAGTCCTCCAGGCTGGTGGGGGCGCCGAACTGGGTCGTCAGAGACGCCATGAAGGTGGCGACGTCGCCGTTCCCGCCGAAATGCCAGTCGTGATAGGCGATGGTGTCGCTGAGCGGCCAGCGGTCCGCCGCGGGCACCGTCGCCTGGATCGATTCGAGGGTGGCCAGGGACGGCGTGCCGACCTCAACCGAGAAACCCTTGGCCAGGTCCGTGAAATAGCCCACGGGCGGGCGATAGTTGTAGGGGCCGCTGTCCTGCAGATTCACCCGGTTGGAGCTGCCCGTGTAATAGCGGGTCCCGTCCAGGGTGGCGACGAGGTCGGCCAGGCCCTCGTTCAGGATTGGCTGCGGCACCCCCTCGTTGCGGCCGAACCAGACCGCGATCGACGGGTGATGCCGGTAGCGCAGGATCACGTCCCGGGCATTGGCCAGGAACAGGGCCGGATCCTGCGGCTCCAGCTGGAAATCCTCGGTCGACACCCAGAAGTCGTTGAGCACCAGGAGGCCGTTCTCGTCGGCCAGGTCGTAGAAGACGTCCTCGGTGTCCTGGCCCAGCCAGTTGCGGATGATGTTCAGGTTCGCCTCCTTGTGGAGGCGGAAAAAGGGCTCGAGCCGCTCACGCGACACCCGCTTGCGCGAGTCGTCCATGCCCCAGCTGCCGCCCCGCGCGGCGATCGGCACGCCGTTGACCCGGATCACCAGATAGGGGGCCAGGGAGGCCATCGGCGCCTCGCGCACCGCGGGGGACGCCTCCCCCGCCGCGGTCAGGGATTCCGCCCAGCCGCCGGGAACCTGGTTGATCGCCTCGTGGCGGACATCGACCAGCCGCTCGCCGCGGGCGGCGCCCGCCGTGGGGTCGACCTCGACCCGGCGCAGGCGCCCGCTGTGGTCGAACAGCGACAGGTCGTAGGTGATCTCGCGGACGCCGAACCGCACCGCCTTGGTGTCCGACCCCCCGCCATCGTCCCGCACGGTGACGACCAGATGGTAGAGGTTTGCGGAGCCGTAGCCGTTCGGCCACCAGAGCCTGGGCTGTTTCAGCTTCAGCTGTGGAAAGTCGGCGGGATCGAGGCGGATTTCCGACGGACCGGGGGGCGCCGTCACCGTGCGGCGGATGTCGACCCCCTCGAACGCGGCCTCAACCGTCACCTCGCGGGGCGTGGGGCCGGCATTGTCGATGGGCACGAGGATCTGCAGATCCGCCGCGTCGATCCTCGGCAAGGCCATGTGGGTGATGACGGTGGCGTCGAGGATCCGGACCGGACCCGAGGCCTTCAACTCGACGTCCTGCCAGATTCCGGTGTCGCGGTCGCGGATCCCGGGAATCCAATCCCAGCCTTCCGTGGCGATGAAGGTCGGGCCGTCGATGGCCATCGACCCGCCGTTTTCCCCGGGACCGTAGGCGATGGACTCTTCCGACGGGATCCCGGGATGCGGCGGCGGCGACACGCGCACCGCCAGGGCGTTGACCTGTCCGGGCTTGAGGCGGCCCGTGACGTCGAAGACGCCGCGAATGAAGGCGCCCCTGACGTCGCCGACGCGCGCGCCGTTGAGCCAGACCTCGGCGGCGTAGTTGATTCCCTTGAAGGTCAGGGTGAGCCGCCGCCCGGCGATAGTGGCCGGGGTCTCGAACCGGGTGCGATACCAGTAGTCCTGCCGCGACAGGGATTCCGGGATGACCATGTTGTTGAGGCCATGGTCGGGGTCGGGATAGACGCCGCGATCGATGAGGGTGGTCAGCACCGTGCCGGGCACGGTCGCGGCGTACCAGCCGGCATCGTCGAAGCCTGCCCGCGACAGCGCCCCGCCATCCGCCTTGACGCCGGGAGCCGCCGCAAGGCGCCATGCGCCCAGGGTCCAGACCTGATCGGGTTTCGGCTGCAGGGCGGCTTGGGCGACGACAGGCTTGGCCACCGGCGCGTCCGGCGCGGCCCTGGCGTGCGGCAGGGTCCACGGGTCCTGCGGTGTCTGCAGGCCGGTCCAGGCGTGGACCTGGACAGGCCAACCGGCGCCGACACGGGTGAAGGTCACCAGGTCGAAGTCCGGCCGGCGCGCCGCGAGGGCCTTGACGGCGTCGGCGGACAGCGCCTCGTCCGCCACCTGGAAAACGCCGAGCGATCCGCCGAAGTGATGGACGTGCGGCGGCGCTCCGATGGCCGGCGCGAGGGACAGGATGGCGAACACCCGGGGCGGTGACGCCGCCACGGCGCCGACCAATCGGCCATCGACGTAGAGGCGAAGGGTCTTGCCGTCAAAGGTGGCCGCCACGGCTCGCCATTCGGCGGTCGGCAAGGTCGCGTCGGTCTGCAGCGCGCCGCCGTCGGCCAGGCGCGCGCCGAGCCGGTCATAGCTGAGCGTCAGGCAGTCGCACGCCCCGGTCGCCGCATCGCCCAGGCCCGCCAGGATCACCGGCGCCGACTGGGCGACATCGACCCTGACCCAGCCGGTCATCGACCAGGGCGCGCCCGCGGCGAGGACGGGGGAGTCTGCCGGCAGGCTGCGGACCATGCCGACGCCGCCCTGCAGGATCGTCAGATTGTAGGGACCGAGAGTCCCCGGCGCCGGCGACTGCGCCTGGGCGCCGGCCGCCCAGGCCAAGGCGAGCGTCATGGCCAGCAGGGCGGTCGCGGCGACGCCGAAACGGGGTTGAAAGCGCGCGCCCATGGCCTCGCCCTCAGTGCGCCAGGCCGACAGCGGCGGTCTCGGGATGGGTGATCGGCGCGCGGCCAACGCCCAGGGCGAACAGGGCGATGCAGAGGTAGCCGACCATGGGAACCAGGTAGGCCGCGTGCAGGCCGGCCGAATCCGCGATCAAGCCGGCCGCCATCGGCAGCACGGCGCCGCCGACGATGGCGAAGCAGAGCAGGCCCGAGGTCGCCGCCGTCGACGCCATCGACCGCCCCAGGGTCAGGGAGAAGATGGTCGGGAACATGATCGAGTTCAAAAGCCCGATCGAGATCACCACGGCCGCGACCACCGGGCCATGCAGCTGGTTGACCCCCAGGCAGAGCGCGGCGGCGCCCACGGCCACGATGCTCAGCAGTTTGTGCGCCGCGACCCGGGTCAGCAGCGCGCTGCCGCCGAACCGGCCGACCATGGCGCCGAGCCAATAGAAGGACACCAGCTTGCCCGCCTGCTCGAGGCTGGCCCCCAGCACGTCCTTCTGGTGCAGGAAGTTGATCATCAGGCTGGCGATCGAGACCTCGGAGCCGACGTAGACAAAGATGGCGATCGCGCCGAACACCGCCCACGGCGACCGGAGCGCGCTCGCCAGCGAGGTTTTCGCCTGATCGCCGGCCGGGGGCGCTGCGTCGCTGAGCCGTCGGCGGGACAGCCAGATGAAGGCTGTCAGCAGCAGGATCAGTCCGGCCACGATGAGGAACGAGGTGTCGATGTTGCGCAGGGACTGGGTGCGTCCAGCCGCGAGGGCGGCGGCGCCGGCGCCGGCCGCGCCGGTGAAGACGCCCCCGCGCAACATCACCATCGTGCCGAAGAACGGGCCGATCACCGTGCCGAGCGAATTGAACGCCTGCGAGAAGGTCAGGCGGAAGTGCGAGCCCTCGGGCTTGCCGAGGGCCGCGGTCAAGGGATTGGCCGCCACCTGCAGAATGGTGATGCCCCCCGCGATGACGAACAAAGCGACAAGGACCAGGGCATAGGTGTCGAAATAGGTCGCCACCGGAACGAACAGGCAGCCCGCCAGCATCGCCAGCAGAGCAAAGATGATCGACCCGGCGTAACCCAGCCGGGCGACGATCAGTCCCGCGGGGAGCGAGACCACCCCATAGGCGAGGAAGAAGGCGAACTGGGTCAGCATGGACTCGGTGTAGTTCAGGCTGAAGACCGCCCGGACCGACGGGATGAGCGGATCGATCACCGAGGTGATGAAACCCCAGGTGAAGAACAGGGTGGTCACCGTGGCGAACGAGGCCGCCAGGCTCTTGGGCTTGCCGCTCATCGCCGCGCTCCGCATCCTAGGTTCAGTCTGATCATCGCGTCAGGACGCGCCGGAGCGGACGGACGGCGGGGCGAGGTCCGCGCGGGACGGCGGGGCCCGGGGCGGGAAATAGCTGTCGTGCGATGGGGCGCCTTGCGCGGCGGCGGCC
Source organism: Caulobacteraceae bacterium (assembly GCA_003165275.1). Lineage (GTDB taxonomy): Bacteria > Pseudomonadota > Alphaproteobacteria > Caulobacterales > Caulobacteraceae > Poindextera. Next base: position 16,501 of record PLSW01000181.1, on the reverse strand, counting down.
GTCGCCCGCGCGAGGCCGGTCATGATCTCGGCGAAGGCGCCTTCGGACGCGATATCGGCGAGCGGATCATAGGCGGCCGGCGAGAGGCCCATGCCTTCGAAGATGTAAAACCAGCTCGTGTCGGTGAACAGTTCGCCGGGCCTTGGCCGGATCCGTCCCGTCGCCTTGTAGATATCGATGCGCTGCAACAGGCTGTCGGGAAGCGTCATCGACCGGCAATGGGCCCAAAGGGGCGAGTCCTCACGCTGGGTCGTACAATAGTGCAGGACGATAAAGTCCCGGATCCGCTCCACTTCCTCCGTCACCTCGGCGTTGTAGGCGTCGATGTTGTTCTGGTCGAAATCGCGGTCGGGGAAGCGGTCGAGCAGGTTGTAGACGCCGCTGATCACCAGGTGGATGCTGGTCGACTCCAGCGGCTCCATGAAGCCGGACGCCAGGCCCAGCGCCAGGCAGTTGCGGTTCCAGAACAGCTTTCGCCGCCCGGTTTTGAACCGCAGGAACCGCGGTTCGGCCAACGGGGTCTCGCCCACCGTCGCCAGCAAATCATCCAAGGCCGCGCCGTCGTCGATGTGGGCGCTGGCGTAGACATAGCCGTTGCCGACCCGATGCTGCAGGGGAATGCGCCACTGCCAGCCGGCGCTCCGGGCCCGGGCCAGGGTGTAGGGCGCCCGGGGGCCTTCCCGTTCGGTCGGAACCGCGACGGCGCGGTCACAGGGCAGCCATTGGCTCCAATCGACGTAGCCGGTCTTGAGCACCTGTTCGATCAGCACGCCGCGAAAGCCGCTGCAGTCGATAAAGAAGTCGGCCTCCAGGCGCGAGCCGTCGGTGAAGGCCAGCGCCTCAAGGGATCCATCAGGCCGCTGGCCCGCCGACGCCACTGTCCGCTCCAGGCGCTGGACGCCCAGCCGCTCGGCGTAGGCGCGCAGATAGTTGGCGACGAGGCCCGCGTCGAAGTGCAGGGCGTAGCGCAGGCCCGAGACCGGGCCCGGGCCGGCGGCGTCCGGAAACCGGAACCGGCCGGCGTCTCCCAGCGCGGCGCACAGGCTGTAGTCGTTGAATTGCGGATCCAGCCCCTCGGCCTTGGCCCGCTGCCAGGCGTGGAAGAACGGGCGACGGTTGATCGACGCGCCGAAGGTCCCGAACGGATGCCAATAGCTTTCGCCGACCTGTCGCCAATCAATGAACCTGATGCCGAGCTTGTAGGTCGCCTGGGTATGCCGGACGAAATCGGCCTCGTTGATATCCAGGAAGCGCAGCAGGTCGATGATGGGCGGGATCGTCGCCTCGCCGACGCCGATCGTGCCGATATCCGGGGATTCGATGACCGTGATCACGCATCCGTATCCGGGGAGGGACCGGGCCAGCATGCTGGCGGCCACCCAGCCGGCGGTTCCGCCGCCGACGATGGCGATGCGCCGAATCCGACGGTCACCCGATCCGCCGATTGCGTCAGCGGCGGCGGCGCCTGCGATGTCCACCATGTCGTCCACGACCTCGAACAGAACCGGCCGACCGGGGACGGGAGGATCGGCTCCCTCCCCTCATCCGCCAAAAAACCGGAGAGGCGGACCCTGGGTCCGCCTCTCCATCGCCTTGGCCCTCGCCTAGAACTTGGCCTTGACGCCGAGGAAGTAGCGCCGGCCGCTGTCGTCATAGGTGAACGGCAGATTGGGCCACTGCAGATAGGTGTGCTGCGCCTCGTCGGTCAGGTTCTGCACCGAGAAGACGACCCCGACACGCTTGGTGATGTCGTAGGAAAGCTGCGCGTCGACCTGGCCGTAGGGGGCCGAGAAGACCTGATAGACCTTGTTGTTACCGTTCTTGTCCGGGAAGGCGAAGGTTGATCCGACCACAGAGTCGTTCACCGCCTTGTCCCGCCAGGAATAGGAAACCCTGGCCGAGAAGCCGCCGCGCTCATAATAGCCGGTCGCAGTCACGGCGTTCTGAGCAACACCCGGAATCTGCGACTGGCTGGTGAAGGCGGTGGTCTGATCCGAGTAGGACTGGGAGCGGGTGTAGTTCGCCGCGACGCCGAAGCCCTTGAGCCAGGGCGAGATGCTCTCGTCGAAGGCGTACTGCCCGCCCAACTCGAGGCCGTAGATGCTGCCCTTGCCGGCGTTGACCGGCGTACTCACATCCGCGGTAGTGCCGCCGAAATCGTCCAGCACCAGCGTCGGGATGTTCTGGGTTTCGACGAAGTTGTCGACCTGTTTGTAGAAGCCCGCCACGCTGACCAAGGCGCCCTTGGCGAAGTAGTTCTCGTACGACATGTTGAACTGCGACGCCCGGTAGGGATCGAGTTGCGTATTGCCTGACGTGCCGCCGTCGAAGGCGAAGCCGTCCTGGGTGTTGTAGGCGCTCGACTGAAGATTGGTGTTCACCCGTTGGCCGGTCTGCCGCGTGAAGTTGTAGGATTTGCCCAGGCCCAGGGAATAGAGGTCCTGCGGCGCCACAACGCGAGCGGCGCCGAGCCGGACGATCTGACTATCGGAGAGGTCGAGGACGAAGTTGAAGGACGGAAGCACGTCGATGTAGTCACGCTTGGTCGTGATCGGGACGTTATCGCTGTTGACGCCGTTCCATGAGGCGGTTCCGTAGTAGTGCGGCTCCGCCGAGGGGGCGGCGTTGTCGATGGTCAGGTCGGTGGCCACCAGACGGACGCCGAAGTTGGCGTGGAAGCGGTCGCCCTTGTTGCCAAGATCAACCATGACATAGCCGGCGGTGGTCTTCTCGTTGACCGTGAACGAGCTGAGCGTGTCCGTGAAAAGCTGCTCGGTGGTGTTGGGCACGCCCGCGGCGGCCCAGATCTGCTGAAGGTAGGTCGAGGGGTTGGTCATCGACGCCGCATTCTTGACGATGATGTTGCCGACGGCGAAGTTGTTGACCGTTTGCGCGAGCCCCGGATTGGTGGTCGCCGTCGAATAGGGAATGTTCGGCGTGCCGAACCCCGGATCCTGATAGAAGTCGTAGGGGCCGCCCAGATGGCCGACGCCGAACGTGCTCCCCGTATTGCCGGCCACCACCCCGGGAGAGGTCGTCCCATTGATCAGGTACTTGCCGAAGGTCTGGTCGACATCCCGGGTGCCGAACCGCAGACCGGCGCTGATCTTGCCACCGACCTCGCTCAGGTAGGGCACGTCATAGACCGCGTCCCCCTTGGCCGAAAACTGCTTTTCGTCGGTCAGGTTCGCCCAGGCCCAGTTCGACTTGAAGGTCGCATAGGCGGGGTTATTCAAGATATTGGCGAGCGGCGCCTGATAGCCGACGCTGGGCAGGCCGGAGGCGCCGCCGTTGTTGTAGGTGAACAGATAGCCGTGACTGGCGTTCGGATCGGTCCCGCAGGTCACCGCCCCGTTGTTGCAGCCGGGAGCCGCCGGCGAGGTGGCCACCCCGCTGCTGGTCTCATAGAGGCCATGCTCGATATCGGCCTGGTCGGCCTGGAGGTTGGATGTCGCATGGGCGTAGGCCAGGTCAACGGAGCCGTGCAGGGGGCCGCCATTGTCGAACTTGGTGACCCACTGGAAGTTGTTGGCTTCCGAAATATTGTGCTGATAGAGGGTCGCGGTCTCGGCGCCATTGGCGTTGAAGGTGGCGCTCTGCACGACGCCGTTGCCGTCGATCGAGCTGGGATCGTTCGAGGCGATTCCGGGCAGCAGGCTTCCGGGGCTGGCGCCCTCGCCGTTGAACCAGACCTTGTCGCTGTAGCTGAGGCTGGTGTCGTCTTCGCGGGTATAGAACCAGTTGAATGTTGTCTTGATCGCGTCCGTGACCTGGAAGGCCACGCCCAGCGATCCGCCGAGCGTCTTGCGCTGATCCTCGACGTCAGTGAAGTAGGCGAGCTGCGGATCGATATAGAATGTGCCGGAGTGCGACAGGGCCGCGGCGGTCATCGGACCGACGTAGGGCGCGGTCACGGAGTCGGTGATCAGCCACTGGTTGCGGTTCTCGTCCTGGAATTCCTTGGTGTGGGTGTTTTCCTCGTCGTAGGAGACACTGCCGGTGAAGGCCAGACGGTCATTGACCTTGAAGGTCCCGACCAGGGTCCCGACCGGCGTCCAGCCCGTATAAGGCCCCCCGTTTTGCCCGTCGTTGTAGGCGAACCGCAGGTTGCCGCCGAGGGATAGGCCCAGGGGCGCGGCGAGGGGGTCGCGGGTCTTCAGATCGATGGTGCCGCCCAAACCGCCCTCGGTCATCGAGGCCTGCGGGTTCTTGTAGACGTCGATGCCGCCGATCTCTTCGCTGGGGACGCCTTCGAGCGAACCATACTGGGAATTGGCCCCGGCGCCGTTGCCGGACGCTTCACCCGACACATAGAATTCCTTGCCGGTCAGGAAGATGTCGCCGTTCAGGGTGGTGAGGTTCTGGCGCAGGCCGTCGATCAGGACGGCGGTGCCCTGGCCGTTTGCGGCGCGGTCGATCTGGATCCCAGGCAGGCGTTGCAGCGACTCGGCCACGTTCTGGTCCGGCATCTTGCCGATATCTTCCGGCGCCACCGACTCGATCGGCAGGTTGGATACGCGTTTGGCGTTCAGCGCAGATTGCAGCGAAGCGCGAAAGCCGGTGACCACGACCTCCTTGGAGGCGTCCTGGTCGGACGACTGCGCATGGGCGGCCGAATAGGCCGTCAGCGCCAGCAACGACGCTCCGCCCATGGCTATGACGCGCGAGTAACCTCTGATTGCAGACATTGTAACCCCTCTCCCCATGTTTATATCGTGATCTGACGAGCCGTCAGACTCGACGAGTTCCTGTGAACATTGTTGGCGCTTGATCCGCCATTATTTGATGGATCACAGACCCAATAGTTAGCAACTCAAGACGATTTCATCGACGGTTTCTCGGCTCGTCGCAGGCCTGCAAATGGTGCGTATCGACACACCACCTCCCCGTCTTTCTTCACGCGTAATTCGCTCACGCTTTATTTCGAGTGTCGAAGATGCCCAACGTGGACAGCGCTGTCAACACGGAACTTTACACCAATGTTGTGACGCCGGACTCGGCCGGTTGGACGGCGCCACGAGGCGTCCTGTCCAGGACCGGATGTCCGATCAGACCCAGACGGACGCGAAGAAGGTCGCATTGACAGCGCTGCCATTCTTGGCCTTACTTGTGTTTCAGGTGGGGGATAGGCGCTCGGCGCACCTGAATTCGGCGCGGCCGTTCAGCCAAAGACGGAGGCCTTGCCGCTCCGCAAATGCCGACGGCGAGCTTGCAAAATCTCGGCCGGATACGTTCGCGGGCGACTGAGCGAACTAGAGACCGAAGACCGGAGCGGCCGAGGGCGGACCCTCAGCTCCCAAGCATAAACTGTCGGGAGGACTCCTATGGCGATCGGTTCAGCAAGACCACGGCCCAAGGATCGCATCGCCGCGAAGGTGGCGGGCGCATTGGTCTTGGCGGCGCTGAGCTGCGCCGGCCTGGCGGCGATCGCAACCAAGGGGCGCGCGGCCGACGCCCCCGGAGTGGCTCACCCTCAACTTTGGCCCGCGGGCCCGAAAGACCTGCTGGTACACCCTGAAACCGAGCGCTTCATCGACCACCTGCTCAAGACGATGACCGTTGAGGAAAAGGTCGGACAGATGATCCAGGCCGACATCGCCTCGGCGACCCCCGAGGATGTGAGGCGCTACCGTTTGGGGTCCGTCCTGGCCGGGGGCGGCGCAGCCCCGGGCGGCGACCTTCATGCCGGACCGGCGGCCTGGCGCGATATGGTCGACGCCTACTACCGCGCCTCGATCGCGGCCCCTTCGGCCGCCCATCCGTCCATTCCGATCCTGTTCGGCGTCGACGCCGTGCACGGACACGCCAAGGTCCGCGGCGCGACCATCTTCCCTCACAATATCGGCCTTGGCGCCGCGCATGATCCGGAACTGATCGAGCGGATCGGCGAGGCCACGGCGCAGGAAGTGGCGGCGACGGGCATAGACTGGACCTTTGCGCCCACCGTCGCTGTCGCGCGCGACGTGCGTTGGGGCCGCAGCTACGAGAGCTATTCGGAGGATCCCGCCGTCGTGGGACGCTATGCGGCGGCCATGGTCACCGGTCTGCAGGGCGGTCTATCCGCGCCTGACTTTCTGGGCCCGGGCCATACGCTGGCCTCGGTCAAACACTTCCTCGGCGACGGCGGAACCCTGGACGGCCGCGACCAGGGCGACAATCTCGCATCGGAATCGGTGCTGCGTGACGTTCACCTGGCGGGATACCGGCCCGCCATCGGCGCCGGCGTCACCATCGTGATGGCCTCCTACAACGGCTGGCAGGGCGTCAAGATGCACGGGAACGCCAGCCTGCTCACCGGGGTCCTGAAGGACCGGCTGGGATTCAACGGCTTCGTGGTCGGCGACTGGAACGCCCAGGAGGAGATTCCCGGCTGCACCAAATATTCCTGCCCCGCCGCCTATCTGGCCGGGGTCGACATGCTGATGGCGCCCGACAGCTGGAAGGAACTGTACAAGAACACCCTCGATCAGGCGCGCCGCGGGATCATTCCCGCCGAGCGTATCGACGACGCCGTGCGACGCATTTTGCGGGTGAAGGCCCTGGCGGGCCTGTTCGATCGGCCCTCCCCCGCCGTGCGCTCGGCGGCGATCGGGCTCGGGGTGATCGGCGACGCCGCGCACCGCGACCTTGCCCGCCGCGCGGTTCGCGAGTCGCTGGTGCTGCTAAAGAATGAGAACGGCCTGCTGCCCTTGAATCCGCACAACAGAATCCTTGTCGCCGGGCCGGCGGCCGACAGCGTCGGAACCCAGGCCGGGGGCTGGACCGTGGACTGGCAGGGCGCGCACAACACCGCCGCGGACCTGCCCGGCGCCACGTCGATCTTCGCGGGGGTCAAGGCGGCGGTCGAGCGCGCGGGCGGCGTCGCGGTCCTCAGCCCCGACGGCGCCTACAGCGATCGGCCCGACGCGGCGATCGTGGTTTTTGGCGAGACGCCTTACGCCGAGTTCGTGGGCGACCGGGAAACCGTGCAGTTCGCCCCCGGCGACGCCAGCGCCCTTCGCCTGCTCAATCGTCTGCGGGCGCAGAAGATTCCCGTGGTCGCCGTCTTCCTCTCCGGCCGGCCCCTGTGGGTGAACCCGCAGATCAACGCCTCCGACGCCTTCGTGGCGGCCTGGTTGCCGGGGAGTGAGGGCGAAGGGGTCGCCGATGTCCTGTTCCACGACAAGGACGGCGGGACGCCGTTCGACTTCACGGGCCGATTAGCCTTCTCCTGGCCGGCGACGGGGATGCCCGTGGCCTTCGACGACAGCGGCCGCACGAGCGGCGCTCGCTTCCCCCGCGGCTACGGCCTCAGCTATGCGGCGCCAGGGCGCGTGCCTGCCCTGAGCCTGGACCCGCGGGTCCCGCCCGATCGAACGGCGACGGACACCTTCTTCCACGCCGGCCATGTCACCGCGCCCTGGTCCATCTACGTCAGCGACGACATGGCCGAGGTGCGGCTGACCATGCGCGAGCAACGCAGCACCACCGGCCAGCTCGACACCTTCCACCAGGGAGACGCGGTCACCGGGGTCTGGAACGGGCGTGGGACCGCCACCTGGCGGATCGGCGGCGGCGACCGGACGGTCGACCTGACGGCCCCGGCCCAGGCCGGACAGGCCCTGACCCTGGTCTATCGGGTCGATCGGTCGCCGACCGGCGCGGTCTCGCTGAGCCTGGGCTGCGACAAGGCCTGCGGACACGGCCTCGACATCACCCACAGCCTGCGGACCACGGCCCCCGGGCACTGGCGAACATTGGTTGCGCCGCTGTCCTGTTTCGCGCGCGCGGGGGTCGACCTGACGCGAATCGAGAACCCGGTGGTCCTGCAGACCAGCGGCGCCCTGACCCTGTCGATACGCGAAGCCAAGCTCGGCCCGGCGGCGGGCGCGTCCTGCCCCGGCGGCTGAGATGGGCGACGCGGTCATGGCTTCGGGCCGGTTTTCCGCAGCGGGACTTTGATCATGGACATCGTTGCGGTCGACATCGGCGGGACCCACGCCCGCTTCGCCCTGGCGCAAGTCGACCAGGGCCGGGTCGTCTCCCTGGGCGAGGCGATGGTCATGAAGACCGCCGAACACCCCAGCCTGCGCACAGCCTGGCAGGCCTTTGGCGAGCATGTCGGCCGCCCGCTTCCCGCCGCGGCCGGGGTGGCCATCGCCTGCCCGATCGGCCAGCCGTCGCTGAAATTGACCAACAACCCGTGGACGCTTCGGCCGGCCTCGATTTCGGAGGAACTGGCGCTGGAGCATTTCGTCCTGGTCAACGACTTCGGCGCCATCGGCCGGTCTCTGGGCCACCTGGACGAGACCCACATCGCGCATGTGTGCGGCCCGGACCGGCCTCTGCCCGCCACTGGGGTGATCAGCGTGGTGGGTCCCGGCACAGGTCTGGGCGTGGCTTACGCCTTGAGGGTGGGCGGCGAGACCTTTGTCCGCGAAACCGAGGGCGGCCATGTCGACTTCGCCCCGCTCGACCCCATCGAGGACGCCATCAACCAATGGCTCCGCCAGCGTCACCGCCGGGTGTCGGTGGAGCGGCTGGTGTCGGGTCCCGGGCTGTCGTCGATTTATGAAGCCTTGGCGGCGATCGAGAAGCGACCGTCGCGCTATTCCACCGACCAGGCCCTGTGGGCGGCGGCGATCGAAGGGGTGGACGCCCTGGCGGCCGCGGCGCTGGAACGATTCTGCCTGATCTTCGGCGCCGTCGCCGGCGACATCGCCCTCGCCCAGGGCGCCGGCGCGGTGGTGCTCGCGGGCGCCTTGGCCCGGCGGCTGGCGGCGACCCTGGGCGAGTTCGGGTTTCCAAGCCGGTTCACGGCCAAGGGCCGCTTCGAGCGGTTGATGAGCGACATCCCGGTCAAGCTGATCACCCACGCCCAGCCCGGCCTGCTCGGCGCCGCCGCGGCCTTCGCCGAGCAGACCAGGGCGGGATGACCTCGGAGCTTACCGTTGGCCGGCGCAGATTTCCCCAGCCGCCTGGCTGGGGTCAGAGCCCGAACGGATAGGTCTCGTCCTCGCCCCCGCCAGCCCCGCCCGCCCCGCCCGCCCCGCCCGCCAGCGGCGTCACCGCGGCGCCGTGGTCGAACCAGACGAAGCCGTCGTACTGGTCGGAAAGCGACGCGAGGCCGTAGTGGCTCATGCGTTCCGTCTCGGGTCGGTAGACCACGCCGATGTAGCGCTCCAGCCGCGGTTCGCGCAGGTCGGCGCGAAGGGCCTCGTTGCGGCCCTCGCGCAGGTCGACCAGGAAGCGCGCGACCCCGACCTCGTGAAACAGGGCCTCGAAACTGTCGGGCCGCGAGGGCCGCACCGTCTTGACCTCCGCCGGCGCGTCCCAGTCGGAGGCGGCCATCACCGTACCCGCGTGGGCGCCGAAGCCGATCAGGGCGGCCGCCTTGCCGAAGCGCTCGCGGCACAGCTGGCCGATGTTCAGCTCCCCCCGTACGGCGCCCATTTCGGTATGGCGGGCGTCGCCGATGTGGGAGTTGTGGGCCCAGACCACCGCCTTGGACTGGGGCCCCCGCATCTCCAGAATGTGCTCAAGGGTCTCGAACATGTGCGTATCGCGCAGGTTCCAGGACTCTTCAGAGCCGTAGTACATCACACGATAATAGCGCTCCGCGTCGGCGACCAGTCGCGCGTTCTGGGTCGCGTCGAAGAACGTCTCGCCGTCGTGGGCGGCGTATTCCAGGGTGCGGCGCAGGAGGTCAACCAGGGTGCTGACCACCGGCCGCTCGCAGATTGCATACCCCTGGCTGAGCGCGGCGCGGCCGTAGGCGGCCGGCTCGGCGTTCCAAGGCGCAAGGCAGGCGTAGCGGCCGCGGGCGTCGCCGGCGGCGACGGGATCGACCTTGTCGAGATACGCCAGCACCGCCGCCATCGAGGCGCGCATGTTGTAGAGGTCGAGACCGTAGAAGGCGGCGCGGCGCCCCGCCGGCAAGCCGGCGTTGTGACCGCGCATCCAGCGGACGAACGCCTCCACGTCGGTGTTGCGCCACATCCAGGTGGGAAAGCGGCTGAAGGGCGGCGGGGTCATCCCCTGATGGGGTTTTTGGCGGACGTGCCGGTCCACCGCCGCCGCGTCCGGCCAGTCGGCCTCCACCGCGACGAAGTCGAAGCCGTGCCGTTCGATGAGCCGGCGGGTGATGGCGGCCCGGGCGCGGTAGAATTCGCTGGTCCCGTGGCTGGCCTCGCCCAGCAGGACCACGCGCGCGTCCGCGTAGCGGTCGAAGGCGGCGGCGAAGCCAGGGTCGTCGATGTCAGGCAGGCGCTCGGCCGCCGACGCCAGCCGGGAGGCCGGGGTCAGGGCCAGCGCGTGGCCCGCGGCCGCCGGCGGGCCCTGGCGGACCGGCGCGGCCAGCCGGGTCTCGAACCAGTCGCCGGCCAGGGCCATGACCTGTTCCAGGGTTCCGGGCTCCTCGAAGAGGTGGCCGGCGCGCGGCACTAGCCGCAGGGCCTTGTCGCAGGTGAGCTGCGCCAGGGCCTGCTGGTTGAGGCCGATGACACCGTCGTCGGCGGCGCCGACGATCAGCAGGGTCGGCGCGGTCACCTGGCCGAGGACCGAACCGGCGAGGTCGGGCCGTCCTCCGCGGGAGACCACCGCGCCCACCCGCCCGCCCAGCTTCGCCGCGGCCGTCAGGGCCGCCCCGGCGCCGGTGCTGGCCCCGAAGAGGCCGAGTGGCAGGCCAGCCAGATCGGCCTGGCCTTCGGCCCAGGTCGCCGCCGCGACGAGCCGGTCGGCGAGGAGCGGGATGTCGAACACCTTGGCGCGGCTCCCGGCCTCATCGTCGCTCAGCAGGTCGAACAGCAGGGTGGCGAAGCCGCGGTGGTTCAGGTCGTCGGCGACGGCGCGGTTGCGCGGGCTGAGCCGGCTCGACCCGCTGCCATGGGCGAACAGGATCAGACCGCGGGCGTTGGCGGGCAGCTGCAGGTCGCCGGTCAGACCCAGGGGCGGAACGCGCACCGGGCGGCGGGTGATCGGCGCCCCCGGGCCGGCGGCCAGCCCCGGCGCCGCCGCCCTCAGCACACCGATGATCTCCGCGTCGTCGAGCTGATGAAAATCGTCGTAGAAGGCGCCGACACCGAAGAAAGGCGCGGGCTCCTCAAGGCAAATGACCAGGTCGGCTTCGGCGCGCATCTCGGCGAGGGTGTCGGCCGGTCCGACCGGCACGGCCAGGACGGTCATCGCCGCCCCCTGGCGTCTCAGCGCGCGCAAGGCCGCCTTCGCCGTCGCGCCGGTGGCCAGGCCGTCGTCGACGACGATGGCCGTCCGCCCGGCCGGGCTGATCGGCCGACGATCGCCGAGATAAAGGACCCGGCGGCGTTCGATCTCGGCCAGCTCCCGGTCCCGCGCCTTGTCGAGATAGGCGGCGCCGGCGCCGGTCATCCGGGCGACAGCCTCGTTGACGACGGTCTGCGGAGGGTCCCCGTCCACGACCGCCCCCAGGGCCAGTTCGGGCTGGCCCGGCGCCCCGATCTTGCGCACCAGGACCAGGTCGAGGGGCGCGGCCAGGGCCTTGGCGATCTCGACCGCGACCGGCACCCCGCCCCGGGGAAGGGCGTAAACCACCGGATCGGCGAGATGGAGTTCCATCAGCCTCGCCGCGAGCCGGCGGCCCGCGGCGGTTCGGTCCGCGAACAGGGCGCGGGGATTGTTCGCGGCGGCCACTACCCGGCCTCCCGCCGGACATGCCGCACGTCGGGAGCGCGTCGCTCGCCCCCGTGGGCCGGCCCCTTTGGATAGCCGATGATGATCGGCGCGACGGGCCGGAACCCGGTCGGAACGCCCAGCCGGGTCTTGGCCGCCGGCGTGTTCAGCCAAGCCTCCGAAAGTCCGATCCAGCAGCTTCCCAGGCCCTGGCCGTGAGCGGCCAGCATCAGGTTCTCGGCCGCCAGGCAGCAATCCTTCATGGCCATCTCGTCCGCTGACGTGGCGCAGATGACGACGAGGATCGGCGCGTTGTAGAAAATATTGAATATCGGCGACTCCAGCATCGGTCGCAGGCCCGCCAACTCCGGGTGTTCCTCGGCCTGGCCGAGCATCAGCGCCTTGGCTTGCGTTGAGCAGGCGCCGAGCGTGGCGCGATCGTCGACGACAAAGAAACACCAGGGCTGCAGGTTGATCCCGCTGGGCGCCCAAGCCGCCGCCTCGATCAGCGATGCGATGACCGCAGCATCCGGCGTCTGCTCAGTAAATTCGCGCGTGGCGCGGCGGGTGCGAATAGCCTCCAGGACGTCCACGGCGGCCTCCCTTGAGCAATGTCGTTATCGAGCGGAAAGCTGCCCCTCATGCGGTCCATGCCGCTATGACCTAGGTCAACAATACGGGCGCCCGGGGTTGCGCCCGCCGCCGCCCAGCCGCGGTCATTGAATCGGAAGGCGGCGGAACAGGGCGACTTTGACGGTGTCGAGGACCAGCGCCAGAACGATCGCCCCTGCGAATACGCAGGCCAGGATGACGAGCGGCAGCGGCGCCATCAGGACGCCCTTGCCGGCGAGGGTGCTGAAGATCGAGATTTCCAGAAAGGACCCCACGAACAGCAGGGGCCCAGGCCGTGACCGCCAAAGCCGCCGCCGCTCGCGGGAGACATAGAAGATCGCCTGCCCGCTGTAGACCAGCGTGACCACGGTGAGGGTCTGGAGGGCGGAACTGCCGAGGTGAAGACCGAAGCGGCCGACGGCGAGACTGCCGATGCAGAAGACCAGATCGCAGAAGCCCAGGACGACGCTGGTGATGGTCAGGTTTCGGATCCGCCACACGTTGGGGTTTGGCGAGGGCTGAACATTGTCGGTCGATGAGGAGAGGGCGAAGAAGTCGCCGCCGACCATCATCATCACCATCAGCAGCGGCGTCAGGACCGCCCCGCCGGACATGACCAGCCCCGCCAGCAGCAGGAGCACCTGGGCGACCTTGTGGATCAGAGAGCGGAAGGTGAAGGTGAGGATGCGCTGGAAGGTGGCCCTCCCCTCCTCCACCGCCGCGACCACCCCCTCAAGGCCTGGCCCCGTCAGCACGATCCCCGCCGCCGACTTGGCCACGTCGGTGGCGCTGAAGACGGCGATGCCCATCTGGGCCTGGCGCAGGGCCGGCGCATCGTTGGCGCCGTCGCCGCACATGCCGACCACATGGCCCGCGTGCTGCAGGGATTGAACCAGGGCGAACTTGTCCTCAGGCAGGACGTCGGCGAAGACGCCGAAGGTCTCGATGCTGGCGTCGTGGGGAATGGGCTTTGCCGTACAGGTGGGCGCGGTGATGCCGACGGCGTCGGCGACCACCCGCGCGGTCACGGCGGCGTCCCCGGTGACCATGACCATGCGCACGCCGAGGGCATGCAGCCGCGCGACCAGGGCGGCGGAATCCGTGCGCGGCGGATCGCTCATGGCGATGACCCCGGCGATCCGCAGGGGTTCGGCCGCGCCGAAGGCGACGACCAGGACGCGGGCCCCCTTGCTCTGAAGATCCTCGACGATCGCCGCGGCTTCCGGTGACGCCGTGGCCACCGTAGCCACCGCGGTGGAGGCGCCCTTCACCACCTGGACGGTCTTGCCGCCCGCGTCCACGGCCGTGGCCGAGGACATCTTCTTGGCTGGATCGAACGGGGTGAAGGCGATGAGTTTCCAGCCCTCGGGCGTCGCCGACTTGGCGGCGGCCCGGATCGCGGCGTCCAGGGGATCGGCGCCGCCATCGGAACTGGCCAGGGTCGCCATGGCGAGGACCTGCGCTTCGTCGAAACCGGCCATGGCGCGGCAGGCGGTCACGGCCAGGGCGTTGCGGGTCAGGGTGCCGGTCTTGTCCGCACACAGAACATCCATGCCGGCGGCCTCGTCGAGGGCCGACAGGCGGGTGGGCAGGACGCCGCGCCGGGCGACGGCGCGCGCGCCGACAGTCGCGGCGAGAGTGAACATCGACGGGAGCGCGACCGGGATGGAGGCGAGCACCGCCACCAGCACCAGGGGCGCGATCTGCGCCAGGGGCATGGCCAGATGCACCGCGTAGCCGACCAGGAGCAGAGTCACGCCGCCGTTGAAGACCGCCAGGTTGAGGACGACCCGAAAGATCGCCTTCTGTTCGGTGCTTTCCACGTGGGCGGTGCGGATCAGCTCCGCGCCGCGCCCGAACTTGGTCTTGGCCCCAATCGCCGTGACTTCGGCGACGGCCTCGCCGCGCTGGATCAGGGCGCCGGCGTAGGTTTCAAACCCCGGACCAGCCTCGGCCGGGATCGACTCTCCCGTCAGCGTCGATTGGTCCACCAGAACCGAACCGTCGACAAGCCGGACGTCCGCCGGCACGACGGCGCCCAGGGAGAGCTTGACCACATCGCCCAGGACCAGTTGGGGCGCGGGAAGCGTTTGCCAGGTCCCGTCCCTGAGCACCGAAGCGGTGACGGCGAGGCGCGACTTCAAGGCGTCCAGCGTCGCCTGGGCGCGGCCCTCCTGGAAGAAGCCGAGGGCGGCGTTGAACACCAGCAGGAAGGCGACGGCGCCGGCCTCGAGATATTCGCCGAGCACGAGTTGCAGCAGGACGGCGGCCTCGAGCATCCAGGGCACCGGAGCCCAGAACTTGGCCAAGGCCCGTTCAACCGGATGCGGGGTGTCTTCCGCGACGGTGTTGGCCCCGCCGCGCGCGAGGCGGTCCTTGGCTTGCGCTGTGGACAGGCCGACGACAGCCGGCGGCGAGGGCGGCGGCGGCGAGGCCGCGGGGCCGCTCATGGCGCGGGGACCGCGGCGCGTTCTGGTCGACGTGGAACTGAGATCATGACGGGCCTTCCGGGCTCAAGAGCGCGCGAAGATTGAACGACCTTCCGCAAGGCCATGGGAAGGTTTTCAGCGAGGCGCCGCAATCCGCAACACTACCCTCCGTGTACGGCGCCTACAGGGCGCGAACCGCGTCCCCGCGCCGCGCCAGATGCTCCGCCAGCGCGCGTTGCACGTCATTGGGCGCGATCTCGGAGAGGGCGTCGCCCAGCTGGCGCAGGCGACGGCGCAGATCATACACCTGATCCAGGAGGGAGAGCACCACCGGCAGCGCGACCTCGTCGATGTCCATCTGATCGCGCAGTTCCTGAATCAGGAGGACCCTGGCGACGTCGACCTCCTGGAAGAGGTATTCGCCGCCCTCGCGGTCCGGCCTGACCCAGTCCTCGACGATCCATCGCTCGAGGTCCCGCCGCTCCAGCCCCGACGTGCGGGCGATGACCGCGCTTAGAGTGATCATTGACCGGCCTCCATGGCTGCCCGTGGGTTGGCCGGCGACGCCGGCGTCCACGCGCGAATGAAATCGTCCAGCGCCTCGTCCGCGGGCCCGATGATGACCTTCAGGGTGACGTAGAGATCGCCCGCCTCCTGTCCGCCATGGGCGGGAACGCCCCGGCCGCGCAGACGCAGTTCCGTCCCGCTGTCGGCGTGGGGCGGGACCCGCAGTTTCACCGGCCCCCCTGGCGTCGGCGTTTCCACGCCGCCCCCGAGGACGGCCTCCCGCAGGCTGATGGGGAGAACCAGGCGGATGTCCTGGCCGTCGCGGGAAAAGTAACGATGCGGGGCGACCTGGATCTCGATGAAGGCGTCCCCGGCCGGCGCGCCGTCTCGGCCCTGCGCACCGCGGCCCCTGAGCCGCAGGACCTGTCCCTCGGAGGTTCCGGGCGGAAGCTTCACATCCAAGGTGCGCCCATCCGGCAGGGTCAGGCGTTGGGTGGCGCCATTCACGGCGTTCAGAAAGCTTGTGGTCAGCGTGTAGTGCTCGTCCTGGCCTCGCCGGGGGCCGTCCGCGCCCCGCCGCCCGAACATGGACCCGAACAGATCGTCGAACTCCTCGTCGCCCCAGCCGCCGCCGCGCCCATAGCGCCCGCCCGCATCGCCGTCGGCATGCTCGCGGTAGCTTGACCGGGGTCTCTGCTCCTGTCCGCCCGCGTCGATCTCGCCGCGATCAAACTGGCCCTTCTTCTCCGGGTCCGACAGCAGCCCATTGGCGGCGGAGATGTCCTTGAACCGCGCTTCGGATTTGGCGTCGCCGGGGTTCAGGTCGGGATGGTGCTTCTTGGCGAGCTTGCGGTAGGCGCGCCGGATGTCGTCCTGGCTCGCGTCGCGGCCAAGTCCGAGCACGGTGTAGGGATCCTCCAAAGCCCAGCCTCCCTCACTGCCTGGCGCGCCGAGGCCGCGCCAGGCCGCTCCGCGCACGCCAAACCAGCGCCCTTTTACTGCAGCAGGTCAACGACGGGCGCAATTCCGGTTAACGGGCTGGCGTCTGCGTCCGTCGGTGACAGCGCCCAGAGCGACGGACCGCCACCTGGACCGTAAGAGGACAAGGTAGGCGGCCGCCGCGCGAAACCGCAGCCTCGGAAAACACTCACCCGGCGCCTCTGTTCGTCATCCCGGCCGCAGCGCCCTTGCGCGGAGAGCCGGGACCCAGAGGCCAGCGCCCGGTCGGCTGGGTCCCGGCTCTCCGCTTCGCTCCGGCCGGGATGACGAACAGCTGGGCGGATCAACATAAAATCAAAGCGACCTAGAGCACTTTCCGAGCCGGCTGA
>PLSW01000346.1 GCA_003165275.1 Caulobacteraceae bacterium | reverse complement strand
GAGGCGGAGTTGAACGCCGCCCTCGCCCTCACTCCGCGCCCGGACATTTACGAGACCTTGGGCGACACGCTCGAAGCGGCCCAGCGCCGGCCTGAGGCGGAGGCAGCCTACCGCGAGGCCCTGAGAATCGACCCCCTTCGGGCCAGCGCGGCGATCAACCTGTCGGAATTGCTTCTGAACGAGAACAAATGCGAAGACGCGTTGGCGGTGATTGCGCCGGTCGGATTGCTGCCTGGCGCGGACATTCACGCTCTCAGCGCCCATGCCCTGGCGCTGAAAGCCGTGCGGCGTCTGGACGAGGCCATCGCCATCTATCAGCGGGCGGCGCAGATCACGCCGAACAGCGCGGTGGCGCAGCATAATCTCGCCGGCGCCCTGTGCGACGCGGGTCGATTCGCCGAGGCCGAGGCCGCGGCTCGCGGCGCTTTCGCGCGGGGGCTGGACGCACCGCAGACCTGGTCGGTCTTCGCCCGGGTGCTGCAGGGGCAGGATCGCTTCGACGAAGCCGAGCAGGCCTATCGTGAGGCGTTGAGCCGCAACCCCGGGGACGCGACCACGCACGCTGATCTGGCCCAGCTCGTCTGGATGCGCACGGAGGACCTCGTTCCTGCATGCACGGCGCTGGACGCCGCCATCGCCATTTCGCCGGACAACGCCGGCCTCCTGGCCGCCAAGGCCCGCATCCTGGAATATGCCGGGGAGCGTGACGCAGCGTACCGCGTGCTCGCGGACGGGATCGGCCGCGGGGGGGACGACTACACCCTCCATGTTCAAGCCAGCTATCTCGCGGGCCATTCGGATCCCGAGAGGGCCCTTGACCATGCGAAGCGCGCAGACGCCCTACAGCCGGCGTCATCCACCACACTGGGGGCGCTATGCCTAGCCAATCTGGCGGCGGGTCACGCGGATGCGGTGGTGGAGCTAACGGACGAAATTCTGCTCACAACGCCTTTTGATCAGCATGCTGTCGCCCACCGGGCGACGGCGTTCCGCATGCTCGGCGATCCTCGATACGGCGATCTCTATGACTACGACTCAATGGTCCGTAAACAGACTATAGACGTGCCGGCCGGCTGGTCCTCCCTTCCCGACTTTCTCGGCGAACTGGCGCAGAGCCTGAGGCGGCGTCACGCGCTGCGCGGTCACCCGATTGGGCAGTCGCTGCGGCACGGCACCCAGACCCAGCAACGCCTTGACCAATCCGACGACCCGGTCATTCGCGCCTTCTTCCAGGCCATCGACGGTCCGATCCGCAGGCATATGGCTGCCCTCGGTGCCGGCTCGGATTCGCTGCGAATCCGCAATTCGGGCGATTACCGTATTGAAGGGGTTTGGTCGGTCATGTTGCGGCCGGGTGGCTACCACACCAACCACGTCCATCGCGAAGGCTGGCTTTCGTCCGCCTGCTATATCGAACTGCCGAAGGCCGTTGAACGCGATCAACAAGGATGGCTTAAGTTCGGCGAGCCCGGCGTGCCGACCCGGCCTGCGTTGGCGGCGGAGAAGTACGTCAAGCCGGACGTTGGCGCCTTGGTTCTCTTTCCGTCGTCGATGTGGCACGGCACCGTCCCCTTCGAGGGGGATGAAACGCGTCTCAGCATCGCGATGGACATCGTCCCGGCGTAGCGACCCGCCAAAGTTCCCCGTCAGTCATAGCCGTAGCGGCGCACCCACCGCTCGAGGCCGGGGTAGAATGGTGCGAGTTGGGCCTCATAGCGGCGCCATTGCCGCAGGCCGTCGACAGTGAGGCCGTTCAGCAGCTGGCGTGCGCTTGGCGAGGCCACCAGACCCTGCCGGGCGCGCCAGCCGACGTCCCGCATGGTTTCGTTCCAGGTCAGACCAAGAAAATCGCAGATCGCCCGCACCTCGCTGTCGAAGTCGCCGACCAGATCCTCGTGCCGATAGGAATGCATTTGCAGTGAGGGGAGAAACCGGAAGCTCTCTACGCTCCTCATATAGGCGTCATAGAAGCGGACCGCCGTTGCGAGATCGAGGAGTTGATACGTGTAGGGCGTAACAGCGAAACGATGTTTGAAACAACTGAATATGACGTCCCTCGGGTCTCGAACTGTATATATTATCTTGGCGTCTGGAAATAGCCGGTAGATCAAGGGGAGCCTGAGGCCGTTAAAGGGCATCTTGTCGACAAAAATCTTGTCGGTGTAATCTATACCTTGCGAGCGAACGCGCGACCAATATTCGGACCGGTTGTGGTCAAGTGTTTGCTCCTCAGCGGTGACCAGGCGAGCCATGCCGTCGGGGCGGCTGAGGAATTCCATGACGCCGGCGTTGAGAGCCTCCTTCTCCTCCATGGTCACCGCGTCCGGCTGCGCGGCGAGAACCTGTTCAATCAGGGTGGTGCCCGAGCGCATGAACCCGATGAGGAAGACGTGCTGGCGCGCCGCGTCGGAGCGGCTTTCCGGCCGATCGCGCGGCATGTCACGAGGCCATGTCTGTTGGAAATTGCGGCGCAACCCCTCGATAAGCTCCAGCAGGCCCCCATGCTCGAAGCGCGCCGCATAGGCGTTGCGCAAGGTCTTATTGGCGGCGCTGTAGGCGGCGAAGGCCTCCGGATAGCGACGCTGGCGGTCCAGGGAATCCCCGAGCAGCCCTGTGGCCTGGTAGCGGCCGTGCGGACCCAGGCCGGGGTCGTCAAGCAGTTGTCGAATTCGAAACTCCGCCTCGACCGGTCGGCCCGCGGCCAGTTCGACCTCGGCGAGGGCCTGAACGGCTTCAGAAAGATTTGGTTTGACGTTCAGCGCCTCGGCCGCCGCCGTGCGCGCGGCGTCGAAGTCGCCCCGTCGGGCCGCCATGCGAGCGAGGTGGCCTCGGGGCTCGGCAAATCCGGGCTCCAGGCCGGCGGCCTGCTCGAAACTGGTCTTCGCCGCTGCGACATGGGCGAGCGCCATCTGGGCGACGCCGAGGTTATTCCAGGCCTGTGCGAAGTCGGGGGCGCCGGTGGTCGCCCTGCTGAACGCCCAGACAGCCTCCTCGTGCAGATCCATGCGCATAAGGCCGAGACCCAGCGCGTTTAGGACCGAGACTTCCGTCGGCGCCAGGGCGTGGGCGTCGCGAAGATCCAGCAGCG
Organism: Caulobacteraceae bacterium; assembly: GCA_003165275.1. Lineage (GTDB taxonomy): Bacteria > Pseudomonadota > Alphaproteobacteria > Caulobacterales > Caulobacteraceae > Poindextera. The sequence goes on along the minus strand of PLSW01000346.1, from coordinate 5,492 downwards.
CGTCGGCCCATCGACCCTCGGCCTCCGCCTTGAACGCGCGAAGATTGAGCAGCAAGGGAGTACGTTCTCCTTGCGCCAACCGCTCCTCGGCCAGCGCGACGGCAGCGGTCATGTCGCCGGCCGCCAGGGCCAATTCGAGCCGCGCCGACGCCGCCTGCCGCCCCGGATCCCCCTCATTTTTGCCGTCCTGGTCAGACTCTGCCGTCATGATTTGTTTACGCTGTTGAAAGAATGGAGTTAGTCTCGCCCGTCGGGCGACGGCGAAACCCATTATCATGGCGGCTCGACTGATGTCGCGGCTCGCCCGTCGATTCTCCGGCGGCTCTGGGCGTGGCCGATATTGCCCGGTCCGCTCGCCGCGCCGAAGGTCCAGTCGCCCCCTGAGCGTGTGGGGCGCGGCACGTTAAGCGACGCGCCAGCGGCTTCTTGAAATAAAATGCCCCGAGGCTGCACCGAGTGTGTCCATAGGGTGACATATTGGTGGCGATCGATCTTGTTGGCGCCGCATTCCCTTGACCTCCACCGGCCCTGACCGTCTGTTGGCGACAAGGGCTACGCAAGCAGCTCTCTATTCTCAGGGGTCTTGTCGCCAGCTGCCGTTGCGCCGGGCGACTTCAAGGGGTTCTTAAATGAAAAAGCTAAGTCAGCGCCAAGCGCTGCTCGCAACAACGGTGCTGTGCGGCGCCGCGCTCCTGGGGGCGGGCCAAGCCAGCGCCCAACCGGCAGCGCCTGCCGCCGGAGCCGACACCGAAGTGGTGGTCACCGGTTCGCGCATTCCGCGCCGCGCACTGGAAAGCGTCAGCGCGGTGACCGTCGTTTCCGACCGTGAAATCAAGGCCGAAGGCGTTGTCAACGTCGAAACGCTGCTGAACAATCTGCCGTCGGTCTTCGCTGGCCAGAACGCCGCCGTGTCCAACGGTTCCACCGGCACCGCCACCGTCGACCTGCGCGGGCTTGGCCCGAGCCGCACCCTGGTGCTGATCGACGGCCGCCGCCTGCAAGCTGGCGACCCCGGCGATCCCGTGCCGGATCTGAACTTCATCCCCTCCGCCCTGGTCGACCGGGTCGACGTTCTCACCGGCGGCGCCTCTTCGGTCTACGGCGCGGACGCCGTCGCCGGCGTCGTCAACTTCATCATGAAGCGTGACTTCGAAGGCATTCAGATCGACACCCAGTATAACTTTGACCAGCACTCCAACGACAATGGTCAAGCCGCCGCCTATCTGGCGGCCGACGGCATCACTAAGCCCGGCGACATCTCGGAGTGGAACAGCAACACCACCAGCATTGTGATCGGCGCCAACACGCCTGACCATCAAGGCAACGTGACCGCCTACGCCCAGTACACCCACCTGCAGCCGATCGTGCAGTCCTCGCGGGACTACTCGGCCTGTACCGTGACGGACGTGACCAGCGCCAGTGGCGTCACCAACGGCGCGCACGGCTGCGCCGGTTCCAGCAACAGCGCCTTCGGTCGCATCAACCTTCTCGGCGCTCAGCCCATCACCGTTCCCCCCGGCCTAGTCCCGGCGCCCGGTCATGGCGTTGGCCAGATCGGCAAGTCGCTGACCAACTTCGGCGCCGCGCCGGGCACGTTCGACGCCTATTCGGGCGCCGCTGCGTTCAACTACGGGCCGTACAACTACTTCCAGCGCGCCGACGAACGTTATTCGCTGGGCAGCTTCGCCCATTACGAGATCAACGATCATTTCAACGTCTATTCGGACGCGATGATGATGGACGATCACACGATCGCCCAGATCGCGCCCAGCGGCTTCTTCCAGACGTCCGGCACCTACTACATCCCCTGCAACAACGCCTTCCTCTCGGGCACCCAACAAACCGAACTGGGCTGCGGCACCAGCTATGAAGGCGGCGGCGCGAATGCGCCGGCCGGCACGCCCGCTGGCACTATCGCCTCGACGATCGGCTACCGTTTCGTCAACGCTGCCCCGCGTCAGGACGACCTGCGCCACACCGACTATCGTGTGGTTCTCGGCACCAAGGGCGATATCGTCGATGGGTGGACCTATGACGTCTACGGTCAGTACGGTGAAGCGGTCTACAACGAGCACTATCTGAATGACGTGTCGGACAGCAAGCTGCAGAACGCCCTGAACACGGTTTCCACGACCCAGTGCGTGGTCGGCGGCGCCTGCGTTCCGATCAACATCTTCTCCTCCGCCGGTCCCAGCGCCGCAGCCCTGGCCTATGTTCTGACCCCGGGCTTCAAGACTGGGTCCACGACCGAGCAGATTGTTGAAGCCGACGTCACCGGCGACCTTGGCAAGTACGGCGTGAAGAGCCCCTTCGACGCCGACAGCGTGAAGGTCTCCCTCGGTGTCGACTATCGCCGCGAAGCCCTCGAGGAAGTGGTCGACAACGAATACGCCACCGGCGACCTGTCGGGATCCGGTGGCGCCACGCCGCCTGCCCACGGCGCGTTCGACACGCGGGAAGCCTACTTTGAAGTGCACGCTCCGTTGGTTTCCGGCCAGGAACTGGTCAAGTCCCTGGACTTCGACGCCGGCTACCGGTCGTCGCAGTACTCGGACGTCGGCCATACCGACACCTACAAGTACGCGCTCGAATACGCGCCGATCAGCGACATCAAGTTCCGTGCGAGCTTCAACCACGCGGTTCGCGCGCCGAACATCGATGAGTTGTATCAGCCGGACACGGTCGGCCTCTACAGCGGTTCGGACCCCTGTTCGACGCCCACTGCGACGGTCGCGAATCCCCACCCGCATCCGGCGGACACCTTCGCCCAATGCGCTCTCAGCGGCGTGAGTTTGGCGCAATATGGCAGTATCCTTCCCTGCCCCGCCAACCAGTGCAACCAACTGGGCGGCGGCACTCAGACGTTGAAGCCGGAAGATTCCGATACGAAGAGCTTTGGCGTGGTCCTCACGCCGCGGTTCATTCGTGATCTTTCGATCACCATCGACTACTACGACATCAAGGTGAACAACGTCATCCAAGGCATCAGCCCGAACGTTTCGCTTTCGGAATGCTTGGCCGGCGTGACCAGCTACTGCGCCAACGTCCACCGCGACGCGGCGGGCTCCCTCGGAAGCCCGACCGGCTATATCATCGACGTCAACACCAACACCGGTTATCTGTCGACCAAGGGCATCGACGTCGAAGTCAACTATCGCCTGCGGCTGTCGGATGTCGGCCTTGCCGGCGCCGGTTCCCTTTCGTTCAACTACATCGGCACCTGGACCGACGACTTCATTACCCAGCCGGTCACCGGCGGTAGCACCTACGACTGCGCCGGCCTCTATGGCACGGTTTGCGGCAATCCCGATCCGCACTGGCGTTCCAAGCTGCGCGTGACCTGGGCGTCCCCCTGGAACTTCGACCTGTCGGGCCAATGGCGCTATATCGGCGGCGTGAAGCTGGACACCAACCAGTCCAACCCGCTGCTGAACAACGGCTATAACGACGTCGTCGACAACCAGCTGCCGGCCTTCAACTACTTCGACCTGAGCGGTAACTGGCGCGTCAAGAACGGCTTCACCATCCGTGGCGGCGTCAACAACATCTTCGACAAGGATCCGCCGATCGTCGCGCTCGCCGCAGCCCCGACGGGCGCCGGCAACGGCAACACCTTCCCGGGCGTCTACGACGCCCTGGGCCGGACCTTCTTCGTGGGTCTGACTGCGAAGTTCTAGAAGTTGATGCTTTGCTGATCTTCAGCGGCTAAATTGGGGGCGGCGGTCTGTAAGGACCGCCGCCCCTTCTTTTTTCAACGCGTCCGCGTCGCCCTCGGGATTCAGTCATGTCACAGTTCAGCGGAACCACGGTCGCCCCGCGCGACCCGGAACGCGACCAGCAAACCCTGGATGCGATCGTTGCGGCGGTTCAGTCCGACATGGATGTGGCGGTCGTGCTATCCGAACAGGCCCTGGCTGATGGTCTGCAACATCCGATCATCCTGACGATCATTGCCGACCGACTCGGCGACGAGGGGCGATTCGACGAGGCGATGGGACTCCTGAATCGCGCGGCGGGGCTCGATCCGACGGACGTCTACACCTGGAACGCCGTCGGACTGTGCCTGGCCAAGCAGGATCTTAGACGGGAGGCGGCGAACGCCTTTGACCACGCCCTCAAGATTGATCCCCAATTCCCCCAGGCCCACTTCAACCTCGGCGCGGCCCTTGAGCGAATGGGCGATCACAACGGCGCACGTCATCACTATGAACAGGCGTTGCGCTTTGGCCCGGACTATCCCGATCCCATGGGGGGGCTGGCGTCTCTCGCCGTGAGGCGCGGCGAGGCTGACGTGGCGAAGGATTTCGCCCTTCGCGCCTTGGCGATCGAGCCGAACCAGCCCACGGCCCTGGCGGCCTTGGCGAACATCGAGCTGAACGAGAAGAATTTTGCGGGCGCCGAGCAGCGGCTTCGGGCGCTCATGAACAACCCGGGGTTTGATCGCTTTGACCGCCCCACCGTGCATTGCATGCTTGGCGACGCCCTCGACGGGCAGGGCCGTACACGGGAAGCTTTCGCCGAGTTCCAGGCGGGCAAGGCCGGCTTTCGGGCGGCCTACGGACCCAGATATGAGGTCCCGGGGCGCGAAAACCAGCTTCAGCTCGCGCAGCGCCTGACCGCTTATTTTGACAATGCGCCCAAGGGGGCCTGGTCGTCCCCCGCACCGCTGGCGGCGGGTGAAGACAGTCCGGCGCGGGGCCATGCTTTTCTGGTTGGTTTTCCAAGAACGGGCACGACGTTGCTCGAGCATGTCCTGGCCAGCCATCCAGACATGATCAACATCGATGAGCGGGCGACCCTTAGGGTCATTGAGGATGACTATCTGGGCGACGACGCCGCCTTGTTGCGACTTGCCAACCGGTCCCCCGAAGATGCTCAAGCCAATCGGATGATCTACTGGGATCGAATTCATGAACTTGGCATAGCCACCGAAACCCGGGTCGTTGTCGATAAGATGCCGCTGTACTCAGTAAAATTGCCGATAATCGCCAAGTTGTTTCCCGGCGTGAAAATCCTGCTGTCTGAGCGCGACCCACGGGATGTCGTGTTGAGTTGCTTTCGGCGCCCGTTCCAGATGAACGCCGGCATGTTCCAATTTGTCACCTTGCATGGCGCGGCCGTCTACTATGACGCCGTGATGACGCTGATCGAGACCTACCGGCGCACGTTGCCCCTCGACCTGCACGTTGTCCGATATGAGTCCCTGGTCGCGGACTTCGAGGGCCAGATGCGCACGACCTGCGCCTTCCTGGGCGTCGAATGGAACGAGGCCATGATCGATTTCGCCGCGAAGGCCCGGCAACGGCAAATCCGCACGCCGAGCGCGCCGCAAGTGCGCGAAGGCCTCTACGCCACTGGCGCGGGGCAATGGCGTCGCTATGCCCGGGAGCTGGAACCGATCATGCCCATTCTTGCGCCGTGGGTGGACCGTATGGGCTACGTTGCCGAATAGGCCGAGCCCAGATTACCGCAGGGGAATCGCTTCAGGTTAA
>PLSW01000339.1 GCA_003165275.1 Caulobacteraceae bacterium | reverse complement strand
TGGGGCGGGGTGCTTGGGAGTTACCCCTAGCCATGAATGGGGGAGGAGCACCAGGGCCTAGGCCATAGGGTCCGACCTTGCCGCCCCCAACGAATCCGCCACCACCCAGGCGACGCCGACCAGGGCGATGTTGAGGGCGTTTTCGCTCCAGGTGTACGCGTTGGACGGATCGGCCAGCAGCATCGGCAGGTGCACCAGGGGGGTGAAGGCGGCGTACGTCACGGTCAGCAGGATCGCCGCGAGACGGGCGCGCACGCCGGTCAGGATGGCCAGGCCCGCGGCCATATGCGCGACCCCGGTCGCATAGCCCCAGAATTCCCCGCCAAGGGGCAGCCATTTGGGGACCAGGGGCGCGGTGAGGTTCATGTAGACGAAGTGGGCGCCGCCGAAGAGCAGGGCGCAGACGGCGAAGGTCGCCTGGCCGATGCGGGCGAGGCGGGCCGGCAGCGGCGCGTCGATCCTGGCCTTGGCGGCGAAGACGATCAGCCCGCCCGCGGCGAGGGCCAGCTCCTCCGCCGTGCCGCTGTAGGCCCCGTAGACCGTGGGATGGGCCAGCATCACCCGCCCGTCCATCAGGCCGACGACCACGACCGCAAAATAGGCGGCGAGCGCCCCGGCGCCCCAGGCCGCGGTCCGGCGCACCTCTACGGCCACCCCCGCCACCAGCAGAAAGGCCCCGGCGGCATAGGCCAGCGCCGCGCGGTCGGGAAAGGTCTTGGGCACGGGTTGGCCGGGGTCGAAGTTTCCCCACGCCAGGCAGTAGAGGCCCAGGGCCATCACCCCCAGCCCGTAGACCCGCCAGCCGACGGCCCCATTTAACCGCGCTCCCATGGGGCGAGCATGGACCGTTTCCGCCGCCAGGAAAATCCCGGGGCGCCTTGGCGCGCAAAGCGGGGTCGGAGCAGATTTCCCCGCCCGTCGAGCCCTAGGCGCCGTCAAGTCGCTTCTGCATGAAATAGCGCGGGAAGACCGGAGGCGGGCCGTCGATCTGTCCGAACACCTCGAAGCCCAGTCGTTCGTAGAACGGCCGCGCCTGGAAGGCGTAGGTGTCCAGCCAGATGTGTCCGCAGTCGCGCGCCAGCGCCTCGGCCTCGGCCTGTCGCATAAGCTCCCGGCCGCGCCCATGACCGCGGGCCTCGCTGGGAACGACCACCAGACCGATATAGAACGAGCCCCAGAGGGATAGCGCCCACAAACCGCCGCGCACGGTTGGGTCGTCGTCCAGGGTGATCGTCAACGCAAAGGGAACGCCGTCAGCGTTTCCCACCGCGGATTGGTTGAACGCCAGCAGGGGCGCCCAGATGGGCATGTAGGCCGCGCTCGCGTCGGCGGCGCGGGTGATGGCGTAGCGCATCGCTACTCCTGTTGTCTTGAGGAATGGAATTGTTCGCGCAGGCGAGCGGACGGCGCCGATCACGGCCCATAGGCCGGCGGCGGTGGCTCGCCCGAAGGCGCCGGTCAGACTGCGACGAAGCCGATCATTGCGCAGTCCTACCAGGGCGCCACGAACGGCGGCAAGCCGCGCGGGCTCGGGGCGGAGCGGATGTTGGAGCCAGCGGCGGTTCGAGCCATTCGCCCAGGATGAGGTCTGCGGTCGCGGGTGATGTCGTTCAACGTCTGCTGAGCGTGGTCGCCCTAAACGCTACCGGCGCGACCACTCGTCGGCGAGCACCGCGTAGATGTAGCTGTCGCACCACTCGCCCTTGACCTGGCGATCCTCGCGCAGGTGGCCTTCACGGCGCATCCCGAGCTTTTCCATGACGCCGAACGACCCGACGTTGCGCACGTCGCAGGTGGCGGCGATGCGATGCAGGCCGAGCGTGCGAAAGCCCGCGTCGATCAAGGCGCTGGCCGCCTCGGTGACAAGGCCCTGCCGCCACCATTCTCGGTGGAGACAATAGCCAAGCTCCACCGGCCGGTTTGGGCCTTCGCGCAGATGCAGGGCGGCCGAGCCGATCACGTGGCCCGTCTCCGCATGCTCGATTGCAAAGCCGAACTCCAGGCGCGGCCGGGCCGTCTGCTGGGCCAAGGCGCGGGCCAGGAACGCGCGGGTGTCGTCGGGCGCATTGGGGCCCCACACCATATAGCGCGTCACCTCTGGGTCTGAGCCGTAGGCCTGGACGTCTTCGAAGTCGGTCTCGCGAAAATCGCGAAGCACCAGCCGTTCAGTGCGGATGGGAAACCAGGGTTTGATTGAGGGTGTCATGAACATTTCCGAAGGGGCTGATCGCCGCCGCCGGAGATGATGACCCCGGCCTCAGCGGCGGGGTCTGTGGGATGATCGTTCGCCTAACCGAGCGCGCGCCACATCCCACGACCCCCAAAGGGACCGTACGAGCAGGCACAAGCCAGGGTGGCGAAAGCGGTCATAGTTGCTTTGTAATTCAACCAAGGGGCCGCGCCAAGCTGATTTTCACCTAACCCCAGGTTGGGGGGCTACTGCCTTGGAAACCGCAAACGGGCTCAGCAAACTAAGATTTGAGCAAATTTCCGCGCCCGTCATTGATGACGGGGATCAACCCTGAAACCCTTGGTCAGATTGGAGCTCTGGCGTCTGGCGATGTCAATGACGACGCACTTCGCGTCGCCGCTGCGCGGCGGGCCCGAGAGGGCCCGTCATTGACATCGCCAGACGCCAGAGCAAACTCGCCACCAAGGTTTAAGGGCGACGCTGTTTCAGCAGCGGGGGATCAGCGTTGACGCCGTATTTCAAGACGCGCCGGTTCAGCTGCGATTGTGATGGCAAGTATCACCCGATATTGCATCCGTGCCTATCCGGTTAACGCAG
>PLSW01000312.1 GCA_003165275.1 Caulobacteraceae bacterium | reverse complement strand
GATTGACCGCCACGGTGGACTTGCCCACCCCGCCCTTGCCGCTGGCCACGGCGATCACATGGCGCACATGATCCGGCTTCAGCGCCCCGGCCAGGCGTTGCGGGGTCCCTTGCGCGACCGCGTCGGGGGAGAGGGTCGCGCCGCGCCGCACCCGGGTCGCGCCCGGCGCCGGCGGCGGTTCCGACGGCCCGGCGCCTGATGGGGCCACGGCGGCGGTCAGCACGACCTGCGCCCGCTCGACCCCGGGGATGGCCCGCAGGGCGGCCTCGGCGGCGTCGCGGACGTACTGGTAGCGCTCCACGTCCTGCGGCGGAACCTCGAGCATGAAGCCCGCCCGCCCCTTGCCCACCACCAGGGCCTGGACGAGGCCCGCGGCGACGAGGCCGCGGCCGGAGCGCGGGTCGATGACCTTGTCCAGGGCGGCCAGGACCTGGGCGCGGTCGGGGGATGAATGCTCGTCCATGTGGTGTATGTCTTGCGTCGGCGGCTGTGGGGTTTCATATCCGGGCGCGGGCGACGGTTTACAAGCCTCACCCGAGATCGGCCGTCCGCACGCCCGCAGAGCCGCTCCTAATTCCGTCCCGCGCCCTTATCGGCCGCCAGCATGAGATATCAACCAAGCGTATGCCCTGGAGCGACCATTCCGACGACGATGACGCAAAGGCTGCGAGCCCTAAGCCCGCCGGCCCAAAGGCTGGGGGCCCAAAGGCTGGGGGTGCAAAGCCCGGCGGCGCGAAGCCCGCGCCAAAGCCGAGCGGCAAGCCCGGCCCCTGGGGCGCGCCGCCGGCTCCCGGCCCGACCGCCGGTCCCGAGCGCGGCCCCGAACCCACGCGCCCGCCCGAGCGCGAGGCCCCCCGCAAGCCCCCCGCCGGCGGCCCGCGCAAGCCGCCCAATCCGCCGACCGCGGACGATCTGACCATCATGCTGCGGCGCTGGCGCCAGCGGGCGACCGCCGAGTTCGCCGCCCTGCAGACCTCCCACGCCCTGCCTGCGATCGCCGCAGGCGTCGCCGGGGTGGCGCTGGCCCTCTGGGTCGGCAGCGGCTTCTTCCTTGTACGGACTGGCGAGCAGGGGGTGGTGACCACCTTCGGCGCGTTTTCACGTGTGGCCTCGGTGGGCCCCAACTATCACCTGCCCGTCCCGATCGAGCGGATGGAACTCGTCTCCACCAGCGCGCTGCAGGCGATCACGGTCGGCGCCGGCGGCGCGGAGGATCCGCGCAGCCTGATGCCGACCAACGACGGCGACATCGTCGCGGTGAACTTCACGGTGCAGTACCGGATCACCGATCCGCGCCGCTATCTGTTCGAGGTGAAGGACCCAGTCGAGGCGATCCGCGCCGCCGCGGAAAGCGCGATCCGCGACGCGGTCGGCCGGTCGACCTACGCCCAGGTCCTCGGCGGCGACCACACCGCGATCCAGGATCGGACGCGGGCGCTGATGCAGGCCGTGCTGAACCGGTACGGGGCGGGAGTGAGCATCGTCGACGTGCAGATCGTCGCCGCCAGCCCGCCCAAGGAGGTCACGCCGGACAGCGTGGCCGTGGCCGCCGCCCGCCAGGCCGTGCAGGCCTCGCTCAACAACGCCGCCGTCGCGGCCGCCAAGGCGGCGAGCGACGCCCGCGGCGCGGCGACCAAGATGCGCATCGAGGCCGAAGCCTACAGCGCCCGGGTGACCGGCGACGCCCAGGGCGAGACCAGCCGCTTCAGCCAGATCGACGAGGAATATCGCCGCGCCCCGGCCATCACCAAGAACCGGCTCTACACCGAGACCATGGAGCGGATCCTGACCCACGCCAACAAGGTGATCGTCGACGCCCGCGGCGCCGCGACGCCGATCGTGCTGCCGCCGGAGGCCTTCCGCGCCCACGGCCCGAGCGTGGAGGCGACCACGCCGGGAGGCTTCCCATGAACCGCAACCTGATGATCGGGCTCCTGGCCCTCGCCTTCGTCGCCATCGCGGCGGCGGGGAACACCCTGTTCATAGTGGATCAGCGCCAGCAGGCGGTCGTCATGCGCCTGGGCCGGCCGGACCACACGATCAACGCCCTTGGCCAGGACGACGCCGGCCTGCAGGTGAAGATCCCCCTGGCCGAAACCGTGGTCCGCTTCGATCGGCAGAACCAGGCCCTGGAAGTCGACGGCCAGGACATGCGCGCCCAGGACCAGCAGCACCTGGTGGTGGACGCGACCCTGCGCTACCGGATCGTCGATCCCCTCGCCTACCTGCGCAGCCTCGGCGACAATGAGTCGGCGCGCACGCGGCTGACGCCGCTGATCGCCGGCGCCCTGCGGGAGCGATTCGCGACCATGAAGGGGGCCGATGTCATCGCCGGCGGGCGCGAGGCGATCGCCGGCGCGGCGCTCGGCGACGTCGCCGCCCGGGTCAAGGCGGCGAAGATGGGGATCCAGGTCATCGACCTGAGCCTCAAGCGCGTGGGCCTGCCCAGCGCCGACGAAGCCGCCGTCTACGAGCGAATGAAGGCCGCGCGCCAGCAGGAGGCGGCCCAGATCAAGGCCCAGGGCGAGATGGACGCCGCCGTCGTCAAGGCGGCCGGCGACAAGAACGCCGCCGTCATCCTGGCCGACGCCAAGGCCGAGGCCGGCAAGATCATGGGCGACGGGGACGCCAAGCGCGCCGCCCTCTTCGCCGAGGTCTACGGCCGCGACCCGCAGTTCGCCGACTTCTACCGCTCGATGGCGGCCTACGAGAAGACCATGGAGAGCGGCGACACCACCGTCCTGCTGTCATCGGACAACGGATTTTTGAAATATTTCAAGTCGGGTCCGGGCAAATAGGGCGTGATTGCACCTCCCCCATTTATGGGGGAGGTGGCCCCGAGCAAAGCGAGGGGTCGGAGGGGGCAAGTGGGGGGCGGCGCACTTGCCTCCGTCGCTTCGCTGCGCTCGCGCCACCTCCCCCATAAATGGGGGAGGAGCTTAGCCGCACTCCCCCGCACCGTGATGCGCCTCGACCAGCGCCAAAACCCGGTGCAGGCTCTCAGCGACGACGACGCACTTTTCGTGCATCTCGTCGGTGGGTTCCAGCAGGTCGGGCACCATGACGGTCATCATCCCGGCGGCGTGGGCGGCGCGCACGCCGTTGTGGGAATCTTCCAGGGCCAGGCAATTGCCGGGGTCGACGCCGAGGGCGCGGGCGGCGGCCAGGAAGGGATCCGGCTCCGGCTTGCCGCGGGCGTAGTCGCCGCGGGCGATGATCGCCTGGAACCGTGATTTCAATCCGCTGGGGCCCAGGTGCCGGTCGACGGCCTCGTGCGGCGACGAGGTGGCGATCGCCCGGGGAATCCCCAGGGCCTCCAGCCGGTCCAGCAGTTCGGTCACCCCGGTCTTGAGGATGTTCTCATAGTCGACCTCCTCGTGGAACCGCCGGCTGGCGTCGACGAACAGGGTCTCCACGTCGAAATCGGGCCCGAAGTGGGCCAGCAGCCGCTCGCGATTCTGGGTGATCGGCGCGCCGATCAGGGTGTGGAAGACGCTGAGAGGCAGCGGCTGGCCGCGGGCGGCGGCGGCGCCCAGCAGGGCGTCGCGATAGATCACCTCGCTGTCGATCAGCAGGCCGTCCATGTCGAAGACGGCGGCGAGGATGGGGCGAGGGAAGACCATCGGCACGTCTAGCTTGAAAACTGGTCCGAACGGAAGCCCTGGAAATAGAGCAGGGCGGTCAGATCGGCGTGGTCCACCCGCGCGTCGGCCTCGGCCGCCACCAGGGGCTTGGCGCGATAGGCGACGCCGAGGCCCGCCGCGCCGATCATCGCAAGGTCGTTGGCCCCGTCGCCCACCGCCAGGGTCTCGGCCGCATCGATGCCCAGGGCGGCGACCTCGGCGTTGAGGGCGGCGAGCTTGGCCTCCCGGCCAAGGATGGGCTCGCCCACCGCCCCGGTGAGCGCCCCGTCCGCCGCGATCAGCCGGTTGGCGCGGTCGGCATGGAAGCCGGAGGCGCCCGCCACCCGCTGGGTGAAGAACTCGAACCCGCCGGACACCAGCAGGCAGCGGGCGCCGTGGGCGGCCATGGTGGTCACCAGGGTGCGGGCGCCGGGATTGAGGCGCACGCGCTCGTCGTAGCACCGCTGGAGCGCCGCCAGGGGCAGGCCCTGCAGCATCGCCACCCGCTCGCGCAGGGCGCCCTCGAAGCCGATCTCCCCCCGCATCGCCCGCTCGGTGATCGCCGAGACCGCCGCCTTCACCCCGGCGAAGTCGGCCAGCTCGTCCAGGCATTCGCAGCCGATGATGGTGGAATCCATGTCGGCGATCAGCAGCCGTTTTTTCCGGTGCAGGGCCGCCTGGACGCAGAGGTCGACGGGCGCGTCGCCGAGGGCGTCCTGGGCGGCGCGGCGGACGGCGCCGAGGTCGTCGGCTTCGACGACGAGGTCGAGGGCGCCGGGGCCGAGGGTGTCGGTGCGGACGAGGGGGCCGGTGTGGGCGGCGAGCGCGCGGGCAAGGCGAGCGCCGAGCTTGTCGATGATGGCCGGCGCGGGTCCGACCAAGGTGACGGCGATCAGCATTCGGCGCATCCCAATCCGCTCATCCCCGCGAAAGCGGGGACCCAGGCTTTTTTCAGGCCAGGTCGGCGTACAGGTCCCGCCACCCCGGATTGAACCGCTCGATGATCTCGATCTTCCATGCCCGGTTCCACGACTTCATCCGGCGCTCTCGCTGGAAGGCGGAATCGCGGCTGTCATGCACCTCGTACCAGACAAGCCGGCCGACGCCATATCTCGCCGTAAAGCCGGCGCGCAGTTTTTCCTGATGCTCCCATATCCGTTTGGCGAGATCATCGGTCGAGCCGATATAAAGGGTTCCATTGCGCTGGCTGGCGACGATGTAGACGTAGAAAGCCATTTGCAAAAAACCTGGGTCCCCGCTTTCGCGGGGATGAGCGGATAAGTTGAGCAGCTTCGCGAAAATAACCCTGATCGCCGGCCCCACCGCAAGCGGCAAGTCGGCCCTGGCCCTGCGCCTGGCCGAACATCTGGGCGGGGAGATCGTCAACGCCGACGCCCTGCAGCTCTACGCCGACCTGCGGGTCCTCAGCGCCCGGCCCTCCGCCGAGGACGAATCCCGCGCGCCACACCACCTGTTCGGCGTCGCCGACGCCGCCGACGGCTGGTCGGTGGGGCGCTGGCTGCGGGCGGCGACGATGGTGCTGGACGCGATCGCGGCGCGGGGGCGGCCCGCGATCGTGGTCGGCGGCACGGGCCTCTACTTCAACGCCCTGACCAAGGGGCTGGCGGAGGTGCCGCCGGTCCCCGAGGCGGCCAAGGCGGAGGCCCTGCACCTCTACGATACCGACGGCGAGGCGGCTGTCCGCGCTGTCCTGCGGCGGGCGGATCCGGCCGCCGAGGCGCGGATCGGCCCCAACGACCGCCAGCGCCTCACCCGAGCCCTGGCCGTGGCCCGGGCCACCGGGCGGGCCTTGAGCGACTGGCAGGCCCAGACCCGGCCCACCCTCGCCCCCGGCGCCTGGCGCGGCGTGGTGCTGGAGCCGCCCCGCCTGGCCCTGCACGCCCGCTGCGACGCGCGGATGCTGGCCATGGTCGAGGCCGGCGCGGTCAGCGAGGCGGCGGCCCTCGACGCCCGCGGCCTCGATCCCCGCCTGCCGGCGATGAAGGCGGTGGGGTTTCGCGAACTGGCGGCCCAGGCCCGGGGCGAGACGCAGCTCAGCCAGGCCGTCACCGACGCCCAGGCCGCCACCCGCCAGTACGCCAAGCGCCAGCTGACCTGGTTCCGCAACCAGACCCCCGACTGGCCGCGCCTGGCCGCCGTCGACCTTGACGCCCAGTGGGGGCAGTTTCTTGCGCTGTTCGGCGGCTTGACCCCGGCTTGACGGCGTGGCATCCATCTCGCCTCGATTTTGGAGCAAGACCCGTGCGCGACACCCTGCTCGTACTCCTCCGGCGACCGACCTCGGCCTGACCTTCGTCACGCCGTAGACGGTCGCACACCCCCAAGGCCCCTCGCGGGCCTTTTTCTTTGCCTGTATTCCACCGCCATCCCCTTCCCGGAACACCCCGATGACCGCCCATCAGACCGTCAAAGCCGCCGAGACCGCCACCGAGATAATGACCGGGGCGGAGATCGTGGTCCGCGCCCTGGTCGACCAGGGGGTGACGGACCTGTTCGGCTATCCGGGCGGCGCCGTGCTGCCGATCTATGACGCCCTCTTCCACGAGCCCCGCCTGCGCCACGTGCTGGTGCGCCACGAGCAGGCGGCGGTGCATGCCGCCGAGGGCTATGCCCGCTCGACCGGCAAGGTCGGCTGCGTGCTGGTGACCTCGGGTCCCGGCGCCACCAACGCGGTCACCGGCCTTACCGATGCGCTGATGGATTCCATTCCGCTGGTGGTGATCACCGGCCAGGTGCCCACCCACCTGATCGGCA
>PLSW01000001.1 GCA_003165275.1 Caulobacteraceae bacterium | reverse complement strand
CCATGGCCGCGTCCGGATGGCGCTCCGCCGCCGCCAGCAGTTGTTCCAGCCAGTCGGGCTCGGGAAAGGCGTCCGGATTGAGCAGGGCCAGCCAAGTCCCGCGCGCGCCTGCGGCGGCCAGATTGTTGCCGCCGGCGAAGCCGGCGTTGACCGGGTTGCGGATCAGACGGAAGCGCGAATCGTCCGGCAGGTCCGGCGGGCCGTCCGGCGAGGCGTTGTCCAGTACGATCGCCTCGAAATCGGTGAACGTTTGCGCGTTGAGCTGGGCCAGGGTGCGCGCGATCAAGGGCTTGGCCTTGAAGGCGACGATGATCACGCTGACATGCGGCGGCTTGAGAGTCATTGGGGCGATTTCAGTCCGCGCCCGTCATTCGCCTGTCCATTCAATTCGCAACTTTCGAAGACCGACCGCCGACAGTAGATGTTCCATACCTATCGACACGGGTCGCGTAAATGCGCGGCGGCGCTCGGCGCGCCCCGGTCGAAGACGTGGCGCAGCCAGAGGATGTTTTGCCGCATGCCCGGCCCGTTACCCCATCTCGCTTGGCGTCGCCGCGAAATCGGGGCCAGTATCGCGGGATCAGCGTGTAGGGGGCTTCAACTTCGTTCGGTCATCCACAGATGTCGGTCCTGTATTGGCAAACTTTGTCTCCATTGTTGGTTGACCATTTGAAATCGCTAGCCATACAGTCGCCGGGGGCTGGAGCTGTTTCGACCGAACTTCGCAACGATACCGAGTCGCAGTACTTCGGATTGGTGCGCGTTGGCCGAGACGCTAAGCATTACAATCAGGGCGAGAATGGCGGAAGCAGAAGCCGCGACGGTGGGTTGTGTGGATGGGTTTCGAAGAGGTCGCTTCGAAGGCTGGGCTTGGCGTCCGGCGGAACCCGACACCCAGGTCCGAATCGACATCGTCCTCGATGGCCTGATCATCGGTAAGGGCGTCGCCAACGAATTCCGCGCCGATCTGCGGGCCGCGGGCGTCGGCCATGGGCGTTACGCCTTCAAGATACCGTTGGAAATGATCGGACGCCGGTCAGGCGTTGTCGACGTGGTCGTCCAGGGCGCGGACGGCGCGGCGCTGAGCGGAGGCGCGATCAAGCTCAATCTGGAGTCCGTGGCGGTCGACAAGACCACGCCGGCGCTCAGAACATTTGTCGACGCCGTGGTGGGCGCCCAATGGGATCGCGCCACGCCGAAGTATGACAAGGCCCTAGCCGCGATCGCGGCGAGGGTGCGGACGGCGCGGCCGAAGTATAGCAAGGCCCTAAACGTGATCGCGGCGAGGGTGCGGACCGCACGCGCAGAGACGCTTGCGCGCATCCGCAACCTGCCCAGGCGCACACGCGGGTTGGTGCGCGAGGCGGCCTCGGAACTTGAGCTCATCGGCCAAGGGCTGACGCCGGTGTTCAAGGCGCCCATCCCGGGCCTGGCGCCGACAAACTTCTTCCTAAAATCCAAAACGGCTGGCGGGGGACTGCCGACCTTCGGCCCGTATGCGGTGGACTTTGGCTCGTTGATGACAGCTTTCGCCGCCTGTCTTGCGTCTTTGGGAAAGGTCACCATCGTCGACGAACCTGGCCACAATATCAACGCCCTGAACGCGGCGAACCTGGGGCGGGGTGAAAACAGCGTGCTGCTGTTTTTTGGCCCGTTAGCCGAAACGCCGGTCGGGCTGTCCTGTCCTGTCGTGCCTGTGCTGGCCTGGGCCTACCCGGACCCGATGCCGCCAACCACCGCCGGCGCGGATCCCGCGCTGAACGCCCTTCGCCGCTGTGGCCGCGCCATCGCCCTGTCCGATCTCGCGGCTCAAGCGATCCGATCGGCTGTGGGTGAACCGTTCACCTTAGCTAGCATTGCTCCGCCTGTGTGGGATCGGGTCCCCCAACTCCACCTGACGCCCCTGCCGGCGCGCGGCGGCCCCACGACCTTTTCCACCAAGGGCCTGGTGTTCGACACGCGCACCGATGACGTCGTGGGCCAGCTTCGGAACGGGGCTGAACCGGCGGCGCGGAAACCGGGCGATCTGCTGACCACACTCAAATTGGACGGCGTGGTGTTCACCTCGGAAATGGCTGGCGTGGTGTTTCCCTCGGAAATCTCCGCCGAAGAGGGCTTGAAGAACTGGCTCGATCTGGTGTCGGCATTCCTAGCGGCCTTCCGTGAAATTCGCGGCGCCACCCTGGTGCTCGATCTCGGCCCAGATCCCGTTTTCTGGCGGGACCGTCTGGCCAACGCCATCTCGCGGGCTCCATCCTTCGTCTGCCGTGTGATCTTGCTGCATGGAGGGCTTGAGCCGACCGAACGGCAAAAACTGATCGGAGCCACCCATTGGGTGGTTAATCCATCCTCGGCCGAGGCCGAGTGTCGATCCCAGATCGAATTCATGTGCGCGGGACGCCCGTCGATCACGCCGATCCATTCGGCCATGCTCGACTTCATCAACGCCGATAACGCCCTGGTCGTGCACTCCGACGAGGATTTCGGCGAGTGGCCAAATGAGCCCCATCTCCCCATGACCGCTGTCCGGCATCGAATCTATTGGTCGGCCCTGTCGACCAGCCTGTTCGAAGGCTACCGGGTGGTCACCGAGGAATGGGATCGCTTTACGGCGATGTCCGTCGCGGCGCGATCGGCGGTCCGGGAGCTGACCAGCGACCGCACCATCGCCGCCAAGCTACAAGCCTTTTTCGCACAGGACGACGCAGGCGCACGCCCGGCGGAACGCCAGGCCGCTGACATCGGCGCCGGCCGATGATCATTATCGAGCACTCGACCTTCGACGAAAACTCCATCGCCGAAAACCTGGGCTTGCCGGAGTACAGCTACTGGTTCGTTCGCAAGGCGTTCCGGCGCGTTCTCAGCCGGTTCGGGGTCCCCGTCGGCGTTACCGACCCGACCCGTGAGGTGGACCGCATCCACCACGCCGCGAAGGCCCACGGCATCGATAGCGTCTTTCTCTCGTACAATCCGCCCCACCATCTGCCGGTCGGCCTGGACTGCCCGACGGTGCCGGTCTTCGCTTGGGAATATGACACCATCCCCAACGAGGTCTGGGAAAACGAACCGCGCAACAATTGGGCGGCGGTGCTGTCGAGCCTGCCGGCCGCGGTCACCCACTGCAGCTTCACCGCCGACGCCGTGCGCCGCGAACTGGGCGCCAACTATCCGATCTGGAGCATTCCGGCTCCCGTCTTCGAGTCAAATGCGCCCAAGGCTTTTTCCGCGCAGGGGTGGCGCGACAGTTTCGAGATCGTGCTCAGCCGGGGCGTCGCGATCGATTCCCGGGCCATCGACCTGGCCCTTTTTCGTCCCGATCGGCCAGACGATCGCGGCTATCACGCGCTGAGACTGCTGGACGTGGCGGCCCAAACGTCTCGGCCAGCGCTTCGACTGTCCCTGCGGGGGGTGATCTACAATGCCGTGTTCAACCCGGTGGACGGCCGCAAGAACTGGATGGACATGATCGTCGGGTTCATCGCGGCCTTTCGCGATCAGGCCGACGCCACCCTTATCATAAAGATCACTCACCGCAGCCTTATCGACGGCGCGCTGCCGATCCTGAACCACCTCAGCCGGCTCGGCGACTTCGCCTGCCGGGTGATCCTGGTGCATGGCCTACTGGCGGATGATGAGTATTCAGGGCTGGTCGAGGCCACGAGCTTTGCGGTGAATACGTCCAACGGCGAAGGCCAGTGCCTGCCGCTGATGGAGTTCATGTCGGCCGGTCGTCCGGCGGTGGCGCCGAGGCACACCGCCATGCTCGACTACGTCAACGCCGAAAACAGCTTCATTGTCTCCAGCGGCATGCGCCAAGCCACCTGGGCGCACGACCCGCGTCAGGTCATCCGGTGCCTGCGGCATGAAATCAGCGTCGCCGATCTGGTTCGCCAGTTTCGAGCCAGTTTTGTTGTCGCCCGCGATGATCCGGACCGCTATCGCAGCATGTCTGTCGCCGCCACCCAGTCATTGCGGGCCTATTGTTCCGACGCGGTCGTGTTGGAGAGGCTCTCCAACGTGCTGGCGCACATGGGTCTCGGCGGAAAGTCCGACGCGTCGGCCGAGCGCCGCAGACAGCGCGTTGGAGCGCGGCCGTGATGCGGGCTAACCGTCAACCCGTGCGCCCTTGAAGGCGCGCCCGGGAACCACCCCTCCGGGCATTATCGCGCCGCCGATCGGACGTCGCGGCTTGATGCCCTGGCCGGCTCAATCTGGAGGCTGCACGCGGAAACAGTCCCCGGATCCGGGCGCCACTCGACGGCCTCATGCCCAAGGGTCAGATCATCGTGGCGAGGCAAGCCGGCCTAAACGAGGCGGCCGCCTGACCAATTGTCAGATCGGCATATCAACGAGGGAACGGCGGATATGTTCGTAACGGATTTAGGTCGGCGCCGCATCATCTTCGGGGACCCCGGCTAATGGACGATATCGGCGCGGACGAGACACTTCAGAGGGCGTCCGCCAGGCACGGCCGCATTGACGATATCGAGGTGTTGCGGGCTTTCGCCATCCTGTTCACTCTGATGCAGCATTTGCGCTCCAACCTGATCAGTTGGAGCAGCCCTATGCTCGACCACTTTGTGCAGTATTTCGGCCTGAGCACGGGTGTCGATCTGTTCTTCGCGATTTCCGGCTTCGTCATCATGCGCTCCTTGATCGGCTCGCTGGAAAAGAGCGCGTCGCGCGACGAATTCATCAATGCAACGATCAGTTTCTGGGTGCGGCGGGCCTGGCGGATTCTGCCGTCGTCGTGGTTGTGGCTGGGCGTCATTCTGGTGCTGACGGCGGCCTTCAATCGCTCCGGCGTGTTCGGCCTTTTCCATTCGACCCTGGAGAGCGCGCTGTCGGCGCTGCTGAACGTCGCCAATTTCCGCTTGGCGTACGATCGCGAGAGCTTCAACAACGCCGTGGCTCCCTACTGGAGCCTGTCGCTGGAGGAGCAGTTCTATCTGGCGCTCCCCGTCGCGGTGTTCCTGTTCCGCCGCCGGTTGCCCTACGTCCTGGGCGCCTGGGTCCTGATCGGCCTGTTTTTGCCGAGGATGCAAAGCATGGCGCTGTCCATGACCCGAACCGAAGGCCTGCTGCTGGGGGTGCTGCTGGCGCTATGGACGCGGCACCCGAGCTACCGTTTGTTCGAGCCGACAGGTCTGAAAAACCACCGGTTCGCCCGGATCTTCGTGGTGACCCTGCTGCTGCTGTGCCTGGCCATGGTGAACCCGGACGGGGCTCCGCTGGTTCCCTTTGCACCTGGCCTGGTGTCTCTGATCGGCGCGGCGCTGGTCTTCATCGCCTCCTATGACCAGGACTACCTCTGGGCCGACAGTTGGTTGAAAAAGGCCATGCTGTGGGTCGGGTCGCGCTCCTATGCGATGTATCTGATCCACATGCCGGTTTATCGGTTTACCCGCGAACTCTGGTGGCGCCTTGAGCCGATGGGCACGGTCTTCGATGGCCGCTTCACCGTGCGATACCTGCTGACGGCCGGAGTGCTGATCGTGGTCTTGAGCGAACTGAACTATCGCCTAGTGGAAATGCCGCTGCGAAACCATGGCGCGCGCATCGCCGCCCGCCTAAGCGCCCGCACGGCAGAGGCCGTCGGCTAAAGCAGGATCGGTTTTGGTTGAATCAGCCTGAACCAGCCCCGCTCTAGCCTGGTTTGCGCGCCACAATAACCTGACTTTTTGGCATAAAGGCGTCGAGCGTTTCCTTGACCTTCAGGCCGCCCCTTGCCTTCAAAACAGCGTTCCAGGTCTCAGTCCAAGCATCGATGGACGGATTGACGCCGTCGCCAACGGGGTTCTCGGCTTGCCAAAAGAGCAACCACCACATGGCCCAAAAAAATCCGTGGGAGGATCGCCGCTCGATGATTAGCCCTGAATCCTCGATCAAACGGCCGAAATCCTCACGCTCAATGATCCGGATGTGATTTGGGTGCTCGAAATAGGCCGGCGCCGCGAGACGTTTCTGCAGGTGCTCGGCGGCTGGATCCGGCACAGTGATGAGGTAGAGGGCGCCGGGCTGGCCCACCCGAACCAATTCCGCCGTGACCCTGAGTAGGTCGTCCACGTGCTCCAAAACTTCCGTGCAAATGATGCGGCTCACTGAATTGTCCGCTAGCGGAAGCGGGTTTGCGTCAGTGACGTGCCCATCAACCCGGCGGGCCGGGGATGTCGACAAGCGTTGAACGGCCCGTTCGACGTTGGCGGCATCAATGTCCGCGAGGATTATGTGCGCTCCGCGATTGGCGCAGAACGAAGCGTTCCCGCCATCGCCGCACCCCACGTCTAAAACAATGTCGTGCGCCTCAACAGCATAACCTTCATAGAGTTCACCGGTAGCGTCGTTAAACCACCCGCCAAGTCTTGCATCCTCGAGCCCGACAACATAGGGGCTAAGCTTGTCCACAGGCCTTGCTTTTTCAACAGGCCATAGCTTAGACCATAGTTGTTTGGCGTTCGGGATTTTCAATTTTTCCTCCGACTACTTATAAGCGCGTTGGATAGGCTTTAATTTTTTGATTTCAGCGCCGAAATAACTTAGCGGTCGCCCAAACTAGTCCAACAATACGTCATCCGAACAAGCGGTATTTAGCGAACGGCTAGCCGCTAGGGAACTTGTCTGTATCGTTCCGTATCGTTCCGTATCGTTCCTGGCAACGGCAAAGCCATGCCGAACCACCCTCGGATTCCGGATCCGGCGCGCTATCAATGACGTCGCCAACGAACCAATGGCCTTGGGGTTTACGCCTCGCGAGGCCCCATACCCCAGCTCCATCCGACCTGAATGCTTAGAACGTCAAGTTTAGACGACGCAAATCACGACGAATAGAGGCCTTACTTCGGGAGAGCGGGAGAAATATTAAGGGATTCGGAGATTTGGCCATGGCTTGCTGGGCACGATTAGCGAGTCGCCAAGCTTGCCCCGACAACACTCGCGAGATCTCGCCTTGCCCGCGGGCGAAAAATCTGTTGGTTTCCTTGGGCTACCAGCAGCGTCGCATTGTCGCATAAGCATGTAGCCAGCTTTTTCGGCACAAATCTCGGGCAGTCATCCTTATGCGGATTATCGTCGGTCTGATCGAACATCTGGGCGACATCGTGGCATGCGAGCCCGTTGCCCGGTATCTGAAGGCGAATCATCCCGACGCCCACCTATGCTGGGCCGTTTTGCCTAGCTATCGCGAGCTGATTGACGCCAATCCGTTCGTCGACGAGACGGCGCCGGTGGAGTGCCTGACCGACTGGATGCGGCTATCTAACCACGGCGGCTACGACAAGGTGGTGGACTTGCACGCCAACTACCGCGTATGCGAGCACTGCCGGATTCCATTGGTTAAGAAGACCGGCAACCCATTCATTAGCGCCTACGAATGGTTCGACTACGGCTCGATACTGGAAGCGTTCTCCCTGGGCGCGGGCTTGCCCAAGCTGTCGGCTCAGCCGCAAGTCTACATTGGTCCCGAACACGTCGCGGCGGTAGATGCCCTGCATCTTCCGCAGGATTTCTGCGTGATCCATCGAGAATCCAACGACTTGGTGAAAGCCTGGACCGACGAGGGTTGGCTCAAGACGGTTACATTCCTGCGAGAAGAGCTTGGCCTATCCATCGTGGATGTCGGCGACGGCCGCATGACGAAGCCTTCGCCGCTTGAGGGCGAGATCATCGATCTGTTCAACCGCCTCCCGATTCTACAGACGGCTGAGGTCATTCGGCGCGCCAGCCTGTTTGTAGGCGTCGACGGCGGACCCGCGCATTTGGCGAATGCCGTGCGCACGCCCGGCGTAGTGCTGCTCGGCCGGCACGGTCCGGTCCGAAAGTACACGCCATATACCGGTTATTACGCCAGCAGCAGCCCGGGCGTGAAGCTCGTGCGCAACCTGAATGGCAATGTCAGCGAGCTGCCCGCTGCTGAGGTGATGGACGCGGCCCGCTACGTCGTGACCGCGAGCGCGCTCAAGAGGTCGACTAACGTGGCCATGAAGGCCGACCCGCTCGCCCGTTCCGTAACACCGCTGACGGCTGCGGACCGCACCCTGATTCTGGACTCGGGCCTGTTCGATGCTGGTTGGTATTTGTTGCACACGCCCGAGTTGGACAGCGGAGAAGACCCGCTGGAGCATTTCCTGACCAACGGTCTGCACCGCGACCTTTCTCCAGGACCGGCTTTCGACGCGGCTTTCTACTTGAACGACAATCCGGACGTGGCCGATTCCGGATTCAACTCCCTGCTGCACTACCTGCGGTTCGGACGGGCTGAGGGCCGCCGCTCGTCCGGCGCGCCGACCGGGCTGGAGCGCGAGCCGCGCCCGTTCAGCGCCGAGCCGATCTCGGCGCCTGGCGCCGGCCTTCTGGACGAATCAGAATACCCGCGAACCTTCGCCTTCTATCTGCCCCAGTTCCACCCGATCCCCGAGAATGACTGGGCGCACGAGAAAGGCTTTGTCGAGTGGCACAATGTCGTGCGGGCTAAGCCCCTGTTCCGCGGCCACGACCAACCGCGCGTGCCTGGCGAGCTAGGGTTCTACGACCTGCGTGCGCCCGAGGTGATCGACCGCCAAGTTGAGCTGGCCAAGGCCCACGGCGTCTCAGGATTCTGCTTCTATTACTACTATTTCAAGGGCAAGAAGCTGCTCTATGACCCGATCAAGACCTTCTTGGAGTCCGATCACGACTTCCCGTTCATGTTCCTTTGGGCCAACGAGAACTGGAGCAAGCGTTGGGATGGCGGAGACAAAGAGGTCATCATCGCGCAGGAGTATTCGCGCGAGGACGACTTGGTGTTCCTTCGGGAGCTGGCCCCGGTGTTTGCCGACCCGCGTTACGCCAAGGTGGATGGCAAACCGATCCTGATGGTCTACAGGGCCCAGCTGTTCGAAGATCCCAAAGCAACCGTCGAAACTTGGCGCCAGGAGATCGAGGCGCTTGGCTTCCCGGGACTCTACTTGGTCATGGTCGACGACTGGGGCGGTGGCGTGGACAATCCGCGCGGCGACTTCGGCTTCGACGCCTCCTATGAGATCCCGTCAAACCGGGCGCCCGAACAGGTGTTATATGACGAGGCCGACCAATTGGACTTGGTTGAGGGATTCGAGGGCCGCATCGTCGACTACACGAAGTTCGCCGCCTATCACATGGGTCGGCCTGCGCCGCCCTACAAACGCTTTCGAACCGTGATGCTTCCGTGGGATAACACGGCGCGCTACGGCCGACGTGCGATGGTGCAAGTCAACGGGCACGGCGGCGCCTATCGCGCTTGGCTCCTCAGCGTGCTTCTGCAGACCTTCCGCCGGAATGCCCCGCAGGAGAGGATCGTTTTCCTGCATTCCTGGAATGAATGGTGCGAGGGAACATATCTGGAGCCCGACTCCAAGAACGGGCGGTGGTTTCTGGAGCAAACCCGTGATGCGATGAGCACGGCCCGCCAGGCGATCGACTGGGCCAACGACCCGGCGATGGCCGAGCCTTTGGCAGAGATTCTTAATGCCGCCGCCGATCAAGAGCGCGGTAAATATTATACCTTCCAGGCCATGCAGCGGCAACAGTGGTCGATGGCGGACGATTTGGAGCAACAGCGCCGCGACGCCGCCGAACAAAAGCGCTCGCTCGTCGAGGTAGAGGCTGAGCGAGACGCTTTGCAGACGGCGCTACAGATGCAATTCGTGACCCGACTGGCCCGAACGGCTAGGCGATGGCTCAGGCGAGGGCCGCAGCGCGCCAAATAGAGCAACGGAATAAACCAGCGATGCCGAGCGATCGGCGGACAGCAAGCACTACCCGAGGTTGTGCCAGCGCCATTGCCAGGAAGGGGCGGACCCGGAAAATGGACTCACCCAGAAGCGCGGATTCAGGTCGCGAGATCTTCCACGCCGCCGCGCGGCGCCCGAAACACGAATCTAGCCTGTAAGAAGTAGGTCGCAAGCGACATGGGTGCGACAATGACCAGCATGGCGCCAAGTCGACCGCCCACGATCGGAGCTAATCCTCGGATCAAAAACCAGTAAAGGAAGAACATCACCGCATAGCACGATATAAAACGAGGAACTATTGCGAGTTTTAGGTTGGAAAAAACAAGACCGCCCGTCGAAAAAAAATTGAAGATCATTCCCATGACATTACTTCCAATGAGCGCCACCCAGGTTGGAAGATCTATAAAAATCAATACAGAATACGCGATTAGCCCGACTAATGTATTTAGGCCGCCAACAAAAATAAAACGAATGAATCGTGGGGATATATAAGCTGAAGGCGACTTCACGAACACTAATAACCTGCAGTCATTGTGTTACCAACATTTAGTTTTACTTGGATATTTCCATGTCCGGCGGCTGTACATATGGAATCGACCATTTTCTTCAACCCCGGCGGGAGGGGGGCCAATTTCAGCCAGTAGCGCAAAGAATATCTATTATAAAAAGGTCGAGACGAAGTTTCTTGAAATCCGGCCGCCTGGAACAAGGCGCAGATACTCCGACCGGAAAACAGCTGCATATGCTCGATATCGACGATAGGGGACTTGCTGCCCAGCAGGCGGTTGACCAAGCTGCCATAGTCGTGGGTCACGGCGACGAAGGCGCCGCCGGGTTTGAGCAGGCGCCGGGCCGACTGGGCGGTGGCCAGGGGCTCGCGCACGTGCTCCAGGGTCATGAAGCAGCAGATCAGGTCGAACGAGGCCGGGGCGAAGTCGCTCTCCTCGAAAATGCCCTCCTTGAGCCACGCCCGGCGATGGGCCGGGGCCGCGGCGATCGCGGCTGAGGATGGCTCGACGCCGACAAGCGTCGTGAAGCCCTGCTCGGCTAGGCGTTCGAGCAGCACACCGGTGCCCGCGCCGATTTCCATCACGCTGGCCTTTTGCGGCAGCTTAGCCAGGATCGGGCCCATGGCCTTCATATAGGCGTCGGCCGCGTCGCTGGCCTCTTCGGCGCTGTCATATTCCGCCACATGGTAGGCGTGGGCCAGGTCCTGCTGATCCGGCGGGTTGTCGGCATAGACCACATCGCACACCGTGCAGCGCATCATCCGATGGCACATGTATTCGGGCGGCTTGCGCGAGGCGAAGGACAGGCCCGACACCTTGGCCGGGTCGATGTTCTCCTCCAGCCAAAGCTCGGCCGCTTGCACCGGGGCGCCGCAGACTGGGCAGGGTCTTGGTTCAGTCATGGGCGGGTTTAGCTCGCTCGACCAGGTCCGCGGCTGGAACCCGCGCCCGATGCAACGGGTCTAACGCGCTGCAGGGCCTGTTTGAAAGCCGGATTGGGATCGAGTTGTCGTCCAGCTCCCCGCCAGGACGGCCCAAGCCCAGCGCCGAAGCGGCGGCGGGATATAACTGCAGAGTATCGACGTCCACACCCACACGGCGCAGGGCGTTGATCACCTCAATGCGTTGCAACTCGTCCCAATAGAGCGGGGTGCGCCTGAAAGCTGGAATGTCGATAGGCGCGGCCACCTTCACGCTCACAATATTGACTCCGATCGCGCGCCGGAGCCTGCGTGTGGTCCCATTCCGACAATACGGGGCTGTTCGTACGCCACCCAGTGGCCGGCCCGATCGACGCCCGGCGTCGAGGTCTTGAAAACCACCGAAACGTCCGGTCCAAAGCCGTCAAGCGGAATGGATGCCTGCACGGTCTGGGGCGCGCCGCCGGGAGGCCGAAGAGGCAGCACGACGTCGAAGGCGGTGGCAGTGCGGCCGTTGGCGCCGATCACGCTGACCACGGCCTCGGCGGGTGTACGGGTTGGGAAAACCATGGCGGCGCCGAATCTGAGCCGGTCGCCGGGCCGCACGGCCAAGTGGTCGTAGCGATAGGTGAAGCCAGTGAGCACGGTCAGGGTTCTGATCGGTCCGCCTTGACCGTCGAGGTCGAACAGCATGGCCCCCTTGCCGGTGGGGTTATCAGCATGCCCTTCGCTATTGATCCGCCCGACGTCGAACCGTCGCAGTAGATCGACCCTGGGTATGGAATCCAATTCTTGGAGCTGATCATAGGCCGATGCAGAAACATCCACGAAGTTGTAGGACTCCAAGGTGAAAATGCGTGGCCTGTGGGCTTGTTTGTACGTGGCGTGGTCTAACTGATCCACGGAAGTGACGCACTGGTATGAGCCGAGCTTTGGCGCGTAGAGATGAAAGAACTCGCCGTTCAAAAGCACCCAGCCGCAAACGTCAGGCGGCGCGATAATATCAACCCCATTCGGCATAGCCGGCGCGTTAATAATGTCGTGCTTGGCGTGGTCGGCGATGGCGTCGCTATAGACGAAGAAAATATTGTCGGCGGCCCGGCCAAGCCTCACTCCGATCACCATTGAGGCCGCGGCGAGCGCAACGAACAGGATATGACCGACCCGGCTGTGACGCTCGACGAGCTTTCCAGCGAACCATGCGGCCGAGATCACGAGAAGGGCGAACGGCTCGACCAGCCAGCGCTGCTCGAGCCGAATGGTCAGGAGCGGGGGCGCAAGCAGCAGGCCCGCCAAAATCGCCAGGGACAGCGGCAACCTTAGCCGGAGCAGGCGTTCGCCGGGAAAATTTGTTCCTGGGCGGCCAAGCGATCGCAGTGTGAGCACGACAAGGCTGATCAGTAGCACGAGGTAGATCAGCCCGGCGGCGCCCACAAAATTGAACGGGTGCGCCGCGACGGAAAATCCAACGAGGTATTCGGGGCCGTCATTGAACCCGAGCAACGACAATGCGGCCTGGATCAGCCGATCGATCATGCCCCCCAAGTCGAGCCTTATATGAGTTCCGCCAGTTCCGACGAAAATGGCTTGTTTGAGGACCAGGACCTTATAGGCGAGATTGATGACCGTTGGGGCGAGGCTCAGGCCAAGTACGGTGAATCGGCCCGACGGAGTGAGTGATTTCGCGGCTGGAGCCAGCAACAGCATGGCCGCGAGCCAAACGCCCGTAAGCAGGTAGCGTTCGTGGGTAAAGACCAGGAGCCACTGGGCAATGATGGCTATCGTGATAAACGCCAAAGCCTTGCGCCGACCTATCGTAGGGTCCGCATGCAGCCCGACCACGCCGAACACCATAAGCAGGAAGAACAGGTAGCCTAGTCCCTCGAGAACGCCTGTGACCTGAGCAATTTGATAAAGTAGAAAATGCGAGGTCGCCGTCATGATCGCCGCTGCGATCGCGATGATCGGTCTGCGACCCGACGCCAAAAAGACGGTCCCGGCCAGAACTAGGCCGCTCAACGCGTTCAAGCCGATATTGAACAGCATATAATGTCGAACATGGGACGCGAACGCCGAAAATAGCGCCTCCATGGCGAGCGCAAATACCGGCCGGAATTTTTCAGCGCTGCTTTGGGTCAGAGCCTGAACAGGCGTGCTGGCGAACCGCCCATCGAGGAACTGGACATAGTTGTTGAGATCGTCGCCCATCAACAAGTGCGGTAGCCATCGATGGAAGGTCAGTTCAGTTGCGCCGAACAGCGTCGCCGCAAGCGCCGCAACGGCCGCAATTCGCCAATACGCGCGGTGCGCCCCGTCGATGCGCGCACGGGGTTGGCTCATTCCGAATACCGGCCCTCCGGCAGGAGCTGGGTCGATGCTCCATGCCGTATCAGGGCCGAACGGATCAGCCGCGGCCGGCCTTTGACCTCGGCCATGATCTTGGAGACATATTCCCCAACCAGGCCGATAGCGAACAGGTTGAGCGAGCCGAAAATCAGGATTGCGATCAGCAAGGTGGTCACCCCACGCGGCGCGATGGAGGGTAGGAACACGCGCAGGGCGGCCGCGACGATCGCCAGGAAAAAGGATGCGCCGAGCAGGATCACGCCCATGCCCGTGAGCATGGTGAGGGGCGTGTTGCTGAAAGAGAAGATGCCCTTCTTGGCCCAGTCCAGATTCTTCAACAGGCTGTTGGTCGATACGCCGAACATCCGCTCGGGCCGAACGTAGTCGATGCCGGTCTGGTTGAAGCCGACGAAGGCGCGGATGCCGCGCATGAACAGGTCCCGCTCGGTGCAGGTCAGCATCCAGCCGACCACCCGCCGGTCGATCAGCGAGAAGTCGCCCGCGTCGTGGGGAATCTTGACGTAGGAGAGGGCGGCGAACACGCGATAGAACGCCTTGTACAGCCAACCCCAGAGGAGGGGCATGTCGCGTTTGACCCGCCTGCCGAACACGACGTCATAGCCCTCTTCCCACTTGGCGTGGAACTGTTCGATTAGCTCGGGCGGGTCCTGAAGATCGCCGTCGAGCAGCACCACGCCTTGCTTGCTCGACAGCTCCATCCCGCTGCGGAAGGCCATCTGCGAGCCGAAATTGCGCGAATGAGTAATACCGATAACCCGTCCGTCGGTAGCGCTAATGGCGCGGATCACCTCGGCGCTGTCGTCCGGGCTGCCATCGTTGACGAAGATGATCTCGTAATCGATGCCGATCTTGCGGAAGGTGTCGGTCAAGCGCCGATGCATGATGGGGATCGCCTGGCCATCCTTGTAACAGGCGATGATGGCCGTCAGACTGCGCTTGTTGAGCTGGGCAGTCTTCTTAGTGCCGGCCCTGAAGGCGTCGTCGGTCAACGGGCTGACCCATCCGGCGGTTTGCGCTAGGCCGTCGGCCAGGGCAACCTCTGGCGACCAGCCAATCAGGGCCTTGGCGCGGTTCGGGTTGGAATACCACTCCGCCAAGTCCCAGGGTCGCCCCTCCATAGTGCTGTAGCTGGGCTCCTCGGTCACGCCAAACACCGCTCGGGCAGTTTCGGCCAGATCGGCGATGGTGGTCTTTCGGCCCGAACCTATGTTGAGACTCTCGCCATAGAGCTCCGGCTGCATCTTGGTGGCCGCCATGATGAAGGCGGCGCACACGTCCTGTACATGGACGAAATCACGCGAAGTATTGGGGTCCACGAACGGCGGCAGGGTCCCCCGCAAGGCGCTGCGCACGAGGTTCGGGATCAGCCGCGAGGAGTCCTCCAGCGGACCATAGACTGAATAGAGCCGCAGGTTGACAGCGGGAAAGGCGTTCGCCTTGCCCACATAGTTTAGATAGGTGGAGGCCGCGACCTTGGACACCGCATAATGGCTATTGGGCTCGCAACGATCGTGTTCGTCCGGCCCGCCGCAGTTGGCGCCGTATTCCGACGACGATCCCGCATGGATATAGGCCGCCAGGGGCCGGGTTGACAGCAGGCTGACGAACTCGACTAGGGACTGGAAGTTGGTGCGGTAGATGAGCGCCGGGTCCTCCTCGAAGGAATAGGCGCCGTAGGCGGCGCAATCGAACACCGTCATCGGGGAGATCGAGCCGACCGCATTACGCATGGCTGCCGGATCGTTGAGGTCCAGGGCGACGATGGCGTTGTCGTCGATCTCCGCCAGACGCCAGCCCTTGTCACGCCGGACTACGCCGATCACGTCGCCGCGCTTGGCCAACAGCATCTTGAACAGATTGGCCCCGACAAAGCCCGACGCGCCGGTGACAAGAATCGGTCCCTTGAGCGCGGCGATGTGGCGGTCGATCACCATCAAACGGCGGTCCGCAGCGCTGGAGCGACCGCTCTCAGCACCGAGGCGGGATCGAGTCCGGACTGGGCGCGTAGATAGGTTTGAGATCCATAGGCCGCGTAGTGGTGCGCGCGGGCGAACAGGTGGTGGAATTGGTCGACAGGCCAATGCTGTTCAAGCGCCATCAGCGCCAATTCGCCGCCCAGGCCGCCACGCTGCACATGCTCCTCGACCACGCACAGGGCGCCGGACCGAGCCAATTGTTTGAGAAGGGCGGCGGGCGGCGGATTGTGGGTCAACGGCAATTCGGCAACGGCCCACAGATTGGGCCGCATGGCTTCAGGCAAGGCGGTGAACGGCTCGATATAGGTCCCGGCCAAGGGGCCTGCAGCCACTACCACCACGCCTGCGCCGGCTGTGAGCTGACGCCAGGGCGCATAGGCCGGCACGGCATAGCCCGCCGGCGGCTCTCCCCGGCCCAGCCGCACATAGGCCGGCCCGCTGTCGCCGGCCCGGGCGATAGTCTCAGGAACATCCTCGTCGAAAGCCGGCACGAAGGCGCGCATGTTGGGCAGGGTCAGCAGCACCCCGTAGTCCTCAATGGCGTGGTGAGTCGGACCCATCACGCCATAGCCGTAGCCGCCGCCGTTACCGATCAGCTTGACCGGCAGGTTGTGGAAAGCGACGTCGTTGCGGATCTGCTCGAACGGCCGGGCGTAGCAGAAGGGCGCGATGCTGTAGACCCACGGATCCAGGCCCTCGCGGGCCATGGCGGCGGCGACCGACACCATGTTCTGTTCGGCCACGCCCGCATTGATGAAACGCTCGCCCATTGCCGCCTGCAAGGGCTCCAGGGCCATGAATCCCAGGTCGCCAGTGAGGAAGACCATCCGCTGATCGGCCGATCGCGCCACCAGGGCGTCGCAAAGCTGCTTCCTCACCTTAGGCCAGCTCCCGCATGGCCTGGCTGTACTGATCGGCCCCGATCGGCAGGTAGTGCCATTCCATCATGTCTTCCATGAAGCTGACGCCACGGCCCTTGCGGGTTTCCATCACGATCAACTGGCAGGTGTTGGATGTGGCTGACACCGCTGATCGGATCGCGTCCAGGTCATGACCATCGATCACCCGCAAGTCCAGATCAAAGCCCGAAAGCTTGCTCGCCAGGGGCGACATCGAGGCGATATCGCCCGTGCGGCCGAATCCCTGCAGGTTGTTGTGATCTACCAGGATCTTCAGGTTGTTGAGCCGATGATGGGCGGCGAACACCATGGCTTCGTAAGTTGAGCCTTCCTGCCATTCGCCGTCGGACGTCAGGCAGTAGACGGTGCCGGCCAGGCCTTTCAGCTTCAGCGCCAGGGCGGCGCCGGCCGCCAGGGACAGGCCGTGACCCAGGCTCCCGGTGGCGAATCGAATCTCGTCGATCCCTGCGGCCGGCGGATGGCCAGCCAGCAGGGTGGCGTCCTTGTGGAAGGTCTTGAGGCTGTCGTCGCTGAGCCGGCCGATACTCCACAATGCCGTATAAAGGGCGCCGGCGGAGTGGCCCTTCGAAAGTATAAAACGGTCATCTGGGCCGATGAATTCGTTATATAGAACCAATAGACTGTCTAGGCAGGAAAGATTTCCACCGACATGGCCAACTTTGCTTTCATAGTGCATCGTGAGAAGCCGAATGCGGGCCTTTTTGACGTCGGATTCGGTAATTTTCATCTATATGAATTGGATGTTAGCTGTTCGCAAAAGACTTGTTACAGATCGATTTTGTACCGAAGGACGGACTTGCCGTCCAATGGGAACTTGTCGTCCGGAGCGCACCGGACACTAGCGGCCGCCTCATCCTGGTCAAGTCTTCCAACCCCGTTTGAGACGCCGCACCGTGAAGCGGGTTCCTTGCTACAGTTGCTTCGATCGCACCGATCGGCTTAACCACTAAAACCATCGGGACCGTGTGCGGACCGTGGCATGAGGGGCGGGACGTGCGTTGGGATAATCCTGGGGAACGTATGCGGGGGGTGGTGCGCGCTCGCGCGCCGCTACGTCTGGGCCTGGCCGGTGGGGGGACGGACGTTTCGCCCTATTCGGATACCTATGGCGGCTGTGTTCTGAACGCCACAATCGACCGGTTCGCCTTGGCCTCCGTGCGCCTGCGCGACGACCGGCAAGTCGAATTTTTCTCTACCGACCTCAATCGTATCGAGCGACTGGATCTGTCCGAACCATTCTCGACCGATGAGGGGCTCCGTTTGCATCGCGGGGTCTATCGGCGGTTGATGGAGCAATTCAATGGGGGCGAGTTCATTCCCCTGACCATGACCACCCATGTGGAAAGCCCGCTGGGTTCGGGTCTGGGCTCCTCGTCAGCCCTCGTGGTCGCCATGATCGAGGCCCTGCGCGAGGTGGTTCACGCTCCACTCGGCGAATATGAGGTGGCGCGGCTGGCCTTCGATATCGAACGGCGGGAGCTCGCTCTGCAAGGGGGCAAGCAGGATCAGTATGCGGCCACTTTCGGCGGCTTCAATTTCATCGAGTTTGAGCGGGACGGTCACGTCATTGTCAATCCGTTGCGGGTGAAGTCGCGGATAGCCAACGAGCTCGAGACTTCGATGGTGCTGTTCTTCACCGGCGCTTCGCGGGATTCGGCAGCGATCATCGAGAAGCAGTCGACCAATGTCGCCATCGGCGGCAGCGCCCTGGAGGCCATGCACGACTTGAAGACCAATGCCGTCTTGATGAAACAGGCGCTGTTGTTGGGCGATATTCACCGGCTGGCCGACCTGTTGGAATTGGGCTGGACGGCGAAGAAGCGCACGTCGCCCGCCGTGGCCAATGCCGAGATCGATGCGATCTACGACGTCGCCCGGGCGAACGGGGCAATGGCGGGCAAGATCTCCGGCGCCGGCGGCGGGGGCTTCTTTATGTTCATCGCCGACCCGATTCGCCGGCCCGAACTCGTCCGTCGGCTGGCGCAGATCCCCAACGGCTCGGTCGAGGTCTGTCGCTTCACCTCCGATGGAGTCGCTACATGGCGATACGGTTGAGACCTGGCGGCCAGCCTTTGGCCGGCATTGGCGGGTGTAACGGCTTCTGACGCGCCGTGCTGAGGAGCCGAGCCTATGCCGGGTCCTAAAGCGAGGTGACTCCGGGCGATTGAGCGTCACATCATCGGCATAATCCGACCTGGACGGCGGTCAGGCTGTGATCTGCGCCGCAATGGCGCGGGCACGCTCCAGAGCACGACGGCGCAAGCGATGCTGGGCTTTGCCGATCGCCTCGGTCTGGATCCTGATGCCGACGGGCACTGAATTGCGGTCGCGCACGAAGGTAAGACCCGCCTGCGACAGCCTCGTCCACAAGGCCTCGTCGCGGTAGAGTTCAACGATCCGCCGGGCGAAATCGGCCGGGTCGTCCGCGATCATCACGTGCCGCTCGTGCTCGAGCTCCATTCCCTCGGCGGCGATGGTCGTCGCCACCACCGGCACGCCGTGGGACATGGCTGTAGCGACCTTGCCCTTGACGCCCGCGCCGTACCGAATTCCGGCGGCTAATACGCGCGCCCGGTCGAACCAGGGCCGTAGATCCTCCACCTGACCGGTAACCAGAATGTCCTCAGACGCCAACGCCCGCACCTCGTCCGGCGGACTTGCGCCGACAAGCATCAGACGGGCCCCGGACAGATCTTGGCGCACGAGCGGCCAGACCTCGCGCGCCAGGAAGAGCGCCGCGTCGACATTGGGGACATGCAGATAACCGCCCAGGAACATGACGTCCACCCGATCGGCATAGGCCGCTGAAGTGCCCACCAAGGGGGTCATGAATGGGAAAATGACGGCTTGCGCTTGGGGCGCTTCGGTCCTGACGATGTGCATCTCGGTTTCGGAATGCAGGATCATGCAGTCGACCGCCCCGATCACCGCCAGCTCCCTGGCTTTCATCGCCTGGGCGGCCTGCATCAACTGCGCATCGCCCTCGACGGTGGCCTGACGTTCCATCCGCAGGTGATGCATATCCATATTGTGGAATATGATCGGCGCCTGGGGTGCGAGTCGCCGCAGGGACTCCAACGCCGCCTCCGCGACCTCGACGCGAAAGACCTGCACCAGGTCGAGATACCGCCCCGTCTCCGCCAAGAAGCTGTCCAGACTGCGAGTGTAGGGGTGATAGACGCATTCCACACCCATGCGCATCAGGGCGTCGGTCAGACCCGGCCGGTACAGGAAATTGTGCAGCGGAACGAAGTAAACCTTGTACCCCATCTCCTGATACATTTGGATGTTCATTACGGTGGTCACCGAACCGGCGTCCTCGTTGGGCGTCGGCGTGGTCGCGTCGATGATCAGTACGCGCTTTTGCACGCCCCGGTCGCGCGCCAGCATTGGCCGCTCGCCATTGGGCGAAAAGGCCTGCAGCGCTCCTTCCCACCGGCGGGCCAGGGTCTTCATATTGGCGACCTGATAGGCCTTGGCGCCCTGGGTCAGGTCGGTGCCGGACGTCTTGCCTTCGTAATGAATGGCCTTGGACAGGGGCTGCATCCAGGTCTGCAGGCCCTTGGCCCGGATGCGGAAGGCGATATCGGAATCCTCGCAATAGGCGGGACGATAAATCGGGTCGAACCCGTCCAATTCGCGCCACAGGACGACCGGAATGGCGATCGCGGCGCCGGACACGTAATCGACCTGACGGGCATAGCAATATCGGGGGCGATTAGGATCATCGTCGCGCCCATAGTTCCAGGCCGATCCATCCCGCCAGAATATGCCGCCGGCCTCCTGTAGCGAACCGTCGGGATAGAACAGCTTGGACCCGATCAGGCCCGCCTTGGGGAAAAGGCTGAAGGAATCGATCAGGGCGTCCAGCCAGCCGGGCGCTACCCGGGTATCGTTGTTCAGGAACACCAGATACTCGCCGCGCGCCAGGGCTGCCGTGGCGTTGCAATTGTCGATAAATCCCTGGTTCTGCGGGTGTCGGACATAGCGAACCCGGTCCAGCCGCGACAGTATTTCGGGGGTCTCATCCACTGAGGCGTCGTCGCCGATCAGGATCTCGAAGCGGTGGTGCGCGCCATGCGCTAGCAGGGCGTGCAGGCAGTTCAGCGTATAGGCCAGCTGGCCATAGACCGGGATGACGATCGAGGCCTTGGGCGCGTCGTCCTGGTCCGGCCCTATCACGGCCGGATTCGCCGTCAGGGCGTTCAGCGCCGCGCAGGCCTGGGCAAAGCGCGGGCGCTCCGACAACAGGTCGAACTGATTGATGAAGTCCTGGCCCTCGCGCCCCACGGCCAGCATGTCGTCGTCCGGCCGCGCATCGAAGGCGCCGAACGCCTGGCCCGGCTTAAGTTCGGCCAGCGGCCAGGGATAGCGGGGCCGGTCTTCCGCTCTAGGCGTCCGAAGGACCTGGGCTGACAAGCGGCCCTCCCCCCCCGGTCCGACGTCCGCTCGATCGGAGGGCGCCGTTTGCCGTCCTTCCGCCAACCCGTTCTCGAGATAATGCAGCAGGGGATTGATCCACCGCCCCGCGATATCGTCGTTGAGCCGCAAATAAGCCCCGCCGCTGAACATCGGATCGGGGTCCAGTTCAGGGCCGACCATCACCTGGTGACGTGCGTCTTCCAGCAAAGGCCAAGCCGTGGCGGCCTTTTGCGGCGCATAGAAGGCTGTGTCGATTAGGCCGCTGGCCCGCAAACGGCCAATCGAGCGGATGAACCGCAAGAACAGGCGGGGCCGGGTGCGGGCGAACCGCGCGGACCAATACAGGTCTCCCAAGAACCGCCGCAGCTTCAGCCCCGGGCTGCGCCTTGCCGCGCGCGCCTTCGCCGCCGCCACGACGGTCTTGAAGGCGAAGCGTTGTTGCTCGTCCAGTCCCTCGCTGAGACGTTGGACGGAGCTGACGAGCCTTTGCAGCAGCATCGCCGATTCGGCAGCCTCCGACTCTAGTTGCTCGATGAGGGCGTTGGCCTCCAGCGCCAGCTGTCGGGCTTCGCGCAGCTGACCGTCGCGCTCGCCGATGCCGCCTAGCAGGGCTGACATGGCGTTCTGCGGCACGCCGCCTTCGTAAATACCTGTCGCCAGGGTCGACAGGGCGCCGTTCGAGCACAGGGCGATCAGATACATGGAGGCGGCCTCGGCCGACTGCCGGGCGAGGCCGCCGCCTTCGAGCCGACGGATCGTTTCCAGTGGGTGGTTATCGGGGGTAGCGCTGACCACAAGAGAGCCGAAGGCGATGCGCTGGCCGTAGATCGAAACCGCCTTGAATCTGGACATGAGCAAAGCTTCGAATTCTTCGCGCGTCAGCTCGCGGACGTGGAACTCATTCGGCTCGGCCAGAAATTGGTTGTAGATCGGCTTGTCGGGCGTCGAAATGATCAACAGGCCGTCCCGTTTCAGGACGCGCGCGAACTCGCCGAGCATCTCTTCATGCTGAGTGATGTGTTCGAGCGTTTCAAAGCTCACGACCACGTCAAACATGTGGTCGGCGAAGGGAAGCGCTGTGACGCTGGCCGCATGGAAGCTGACGACGTCATTGCCGAACCGGTCGGCGGCGTACTCCACCGCCTCCGGGTCGACATCCACGCCGTAGACCTTGGCGGCCTTGGCCGACAGCAAGGCCGAGCCGTATCCGGCGCCTGAGGCGGCGTCGAGCACGACCGCGCCCTGGCAAAGGTCCGCCGCCAGAATGTAGCGATGAAGGTGTTCGAGGGAGATTTCCGTATCGGAATCGGTAGGGATGAACCGCTCGCCGGTGAAGTCCATGCAGATTTGTTCCGATCGTCTTAGAAGTTTGATGCGCCGCCCTTGATTCTCACCCTACAAGCGCTGCGGCGGAAAATCGATCAGTCCGCACGCCGCCCTTCCGCGCATTTACGCATCCTTTTGCGGTGGATATGGAACATTGGGTGTGCGGGCGGCGCAGAAATGGTCATCGGACCCGCTCATGGGCCCGCGGCGCGAACGGACAGTCGGATGAGGGATTCCATACCCATAGGCGACGCCTGTGAACTCCAAGCCCGCGCGGCCGCGCCGGTCAGGCCCCGGCGCCAATAGTGACGCCCGCGCCCAAGCAATGCGTCATTCTGGTCGGGGGCCTGGGCACGCGTCTGGGCCCTCTGACGGCGGACTGTCCCAAGCCTCTGCTGCCCGTCGGGGGTCGGCCGTTCCTGCGTTACCTGCTGTGGCACGCCCGCCGTTTCGGCTTCGAGCGTGCGCTTCTGTTGGCAGGCTACCGCGCAGAGGTGGTGGACGACCAGCTGTCCGAACTCCGTCTGGAAGGTCTGGATGTCCAGGTGATGGTCGAGGCCGAGCCCCTGGGCACCGGCGGGGCCCTGTACGCGGCGCGCGATCGGCTGGATGAGACTTTCCTGCTGATGAACGGGGATTCGCTTTTCGACTTCAATTGGCTGTCCCTCGGCGATGCATTCCGGGATGATCCGGACAGCGCCGTGGCCATGAGCCTGCGCGCGGTGGCGGACGCCTCGCGCTTCGGCGTAGCCGAGCTCGACGCAGGCCGGGTCATGGCCTTCCATGAGCGCGGCGACGCCCAGGGCGGGCTGATCAATGCCGGCGTCTATCAGGTCCGCCGCTCGGCGCTGGACGGCTTTGACGGGAAAAGCTCGTTTGAACGGGATGTGCTGCCGGCCCTGGCCGCGGCCGGACGCGTGCGGGGCGCGGTCAAGGCTGGCTTCTTCATCGATATCGGCGTGCCCGCCAGCTATGCCGAGGCTCAGAGCTCAGTCCCAGCCAGCCTCAGGCGGGCGGCCCTTTTCCTGGATCGTGACGGGGTGCTCAACGAGGATGACGGCTATGTGCACCGGGCCGACCAACTGCGCTGGGTCGCTGGCGCGGTGGAGACGGTGCGGGCCGCTAACGAGCGCAACCTGTTTGTGTTCGTGGTGACCAATCAATCCGGCGTGGCGCGTGGCTATTACGAGGAACGCGACGTCCTGGCCTTCCACGCGCACATGGCCGATCAGTTGCGCGCTCACGGCGCTCACGTCGACGATTTTCGCTACTGCCCGCACCACATCGATGGAGTTAAGACGGGCTACGCCGTCACCTGCGATTGGCGCAAACCCGAGGCGGGGATGATCCTGGACTTGGCCAAGCATTGGCCGGTCGACCTGTCGGCCAGCTTGATGATCGGCGATCAACCCACCGATTTGGCGGCGGCCGCCGCCGCCGGGGTGCGTTCGGTCCAATATAAGGGCGGCCGACTGGACGGGCTGTTCGCCAGAGCCATGGCGGGCGCGGACTGAGATCGCCCTAATGACTCTCAAGCCGCTGCATGTCAGGGGCCAACGCCAAGCCGCCATGCGGCC
>PLSW01000243.1 GCA_003165275.1 Caulobacteraceae bacterium | reverse complement strand
TGCGTCAACCGGATAGGCACGGAACGAACATTGGAGGAGATGATAATGTCCGTCCAGACCATGGACTCCCTAGGTCCGTACAACGCCCCCGCCGACGCCGACACCGGCATCGCCGGCGGCTCGCCCACCTTCGCCCGCCTGCAGGGCGGCTCGCGCCGGCCCATGTGGATGACGGCGGCGCCGATCGCGGTCATCGTCGTGGCCGCCGGCGCGGCCATCTACGCCATCAGCGCCACCACGCCGGCGTCCGCCCCCGCCGTCACCCCGCCAGCGGCTGCGCAACCCGCCCCCGCCCTCGCCCCCCAGATCAGAGCCGATCAGGCCGCGGCGGACCGCAAGAGCGCCGCCGAGGCGCGGGAGGCCAGCGCCCCCGCCCAAAAGGCCCCGCCCCACATCGCCGCCGCTCCGGCCCGCGCGGCCCAGCCCAGCGCCGTGACGGTGCGCCGCGCCGCCCGCGCTCCGGTAGCCAACGACCGGGGCCAGGACGTCTTCGCCACCACCCCGGCAGCGCCGTCGCCAACCGCGCCGGCCCCGGCGAACCCGCCGGCCACGCCTACCCTCGCCCAGCCGATTCCGGACGCAACGCCGTCCGCGCCGCAAACGCCGGATGTCGCCACGCCCAACCCCGCGACCGCGCCGCAGACGCCGCCCAATCCGAACTAGTCGGCGGCGCCCGACCGGACAGCCCAGCCTTGCTGTTCACCGGGTTTCGTAAGCGAGCATTCTGACGCTAGTCTCCATCGTCGGCCGCGGTCGCCCTGACCGCGGTCGACACCTTTTGGAGCGCGCCCATGACCCCGATCATCCTGGTGCATGGCGCTTGGCACGGCGCATGGTGCTGGCTGAGGGTCCTGCGTGAATTGGAGTTGCGCGAGCGCGGGGCGTTGGCGATCGACCTGCCCGGCATGGGGGATGACACGACGCCGCCCGCTGAAATGAGCCTGGATCTCTGGGCGCTGAGCATCGGCGAGGCTCTAAAGCGGGTGAACAAGCCGCCTTTGCTGGTGGGCCACTCCATGGGCGGCCTGGCGATCAGCCAGGCGGCCGAACTCAATCCCCATCTCGTGGGCGGCCTCGTCTACCTGTGCGCCTATCTGCCCCAGGACGGGGACAGCCTGATCGCGGCGGCGGGACGAAACGCCCCCGGGACCTCCCTTGTCGAGCCGGTGTTCTCCGAGGATGGGACGACGGTCTCGGTGACGGAGGCCTGCCTCAGACCCGCCTTCTACGCGGACTGTTCGGACCAGGATTACGCCTTCGCCAAGGCCCGGATCAAACCGATGGGGGCCCGCCCCACCCTGGAACCGGTCCATCTGACGCCGGAGCGTTTCGGCCGGGTCCCCCGCCACTATATCGAGTGCCTGCAGGATCAGGCCGTGCCCATCGATCAGCAAAGGGCGATGGTTGCGGCCAGCCCCTGCCAAAGCGTCCACACCCTCGACACCAGCCATTCGCCCTTCCTGAGCGCGCCGGGCGGCCTGGCGGACATCCTGTGCGGGACCGAGTCCTAAAGCCGAAAGTGCTCGGCGCAGACATCCAGCGCCAGAACCAAGGCCCGGCGATAGGCGGCCTGGGCGCTCCCGCCCGCCGACAACTGGGCGATGCAGCGGGCATGGCCCGCCACTTCCCGCAGGGCCAGAACCGCCCGATCGTTGCGGTCGGCTAGACGGACCTTGGCCTCGATGCCGGCGATGGTGCGCGCCAGGCGAAGCCGGCGTTCCGCCCACGCCTCGGCGATGTCACCGGGGCCGCCGCCGCCGCGCCGTTCCAGGTCGTCCATGTGACTCTTGAGGCCCCGTTCGGGATCGGTGGCTTCATAGAGGGTGCGATAGAGCAGCCCAGCCCTGTGCTGGGTCGCGGTAATCGCGCCGGACCCGGCCAGGGTCTCCAGACCGTCGCGGCTGCGCACGCGGATCCGGCCGCGGGATTCGGCGAGCGTCGAGACCTCGAGCCGCTC
This sequence comes from Caulobacteraceae bacterium, assembly GCA_003165275.1. GTDB lineage: Bacteria > Pseudomonadota > Alphaproteobacteria > Caulobacterales > Caulobacteraceae > Poindextera. Next base: position 1,449 of record PLSW01000243.1, on the reverse strand, counting down.
GCCGCGCTTTCGCTCCAACCGCTCGGTTTCGTCAAGGCCCGCGCTAACCTCGGCGGCGGCTTGCTCGGCGGCGAGTTCGGCTTCCAGCGCCCGCAGGGCCAAGCCGCCCCGCTTGACCCTGTCGGCCTCGCCGGAGGCCAGGTCCTCGCCGGCTGTCCGCACCCGGCGGGCCTGCTGCGGCGTGAGGGCCCGCCCGTTGACGGTGATGCGCGGTCGTTCCTGCCGCAGCTTGCGCTTCGATGACGCCATTCATGGTCTCCGGGGCGCTAGGGGCGCCAATTCAACGTCGGCCGCCCGGCGGGCCCGTTGGCCATGGGTCTCGCAATAGGGGCCGCGGCCGGCGAGGGGCGCGCAGCAAAACAGCGTTGCGGCGTCCCCCGGCGCCTCGGCCGGACCCAGGGGCCAGGCGCAACTGCGCGGAGGGCGATCGGCCATTCGCGCCGCCCGCGCGCCCGGGGGCGGCGGCCAATCCATCGCCGGCAACGGGGTGACGGCCATCGCCTCCTCCCGCGGCGCCAATCGGCGATAGCGCACGCCGCGCGCGCTGGGCAGACCTGGGGGTCGGGGGGGCCCGGCGCGCGTAGGGGTCGTCGGTCCAGCCCCAAGAGTCCGGAGGGGAGCCGAGCAGGTAGTAACCCTACACCGGCCGAAGTCAGGCCAGTAGCTCTATTTCTCGCCTGAGTTGATTTTTCGGCGGGCGCACGCGGCGCGCCTCGCCCCCCGGGGCGGCAGTCCTGGATGTGATGTTCATGGTTTATTCGTGCCATATCGTCACAATAGGCGTCAAGCACCGACGGTGAAATTTTCACTTTCCGGATTCAAAAAATGTGCCAATATGTCCCCATGGCGCAACAGCCCCACTACATCAAAGCGTGGCGGAAATACCGGGGGCTGACCCAGGAACAGCTCGCCGAGCGCATCGGCATCGCCCGGAGCTACCTGACCAAGATCGAGCGCGGCACGCGCCGGTATGATCAGCCGTTTCTTGAGGCGGCGGCGGAGGCCTTGCGTTGTGGTCCCGGGGATATCATCACGCGGGATCCGAGCGAACCCGAGGGGATCTGGTCGATCTGGGATACGTTGAGCCCCCACCAACGCCAGCAGGCCGTCGCGGTTATCCGGGCCATTCGGGCCACCGGAACCGACGGCTGAGCCTTTCTCGCCCCTAAAGCCGACATCGGCATACCAGCCCATTTGTCACCATAGGTGACGATCTCCGGCCGGGCTGAGCCGTCCGTGCCGTTCCCAACTTGACATATTATGTGACATATGGGCACTATGCGATTCAACATATGGGTCGTCCCCTGCCCCACTCCGCCGCTGATCCCCTTCGGGCGCTGCAGTCCGCCCTGAACGAACACGACGCCCGCTGGCGAAGCGCCTTCGCTGGGACCGCCGCCGCTGACCTCGATGCCGACAAACAGATTCCTGATTACACATGAACCTCAG
>PLSW01000340.1 GCA_003165275.1 Caulobacteraceae bacterium | reverse complement strand
CCCTTCGCCGGCTGCGCCATGGGCGAGGGGTTCCGCGACAACGGCATGCACGCCCTGATCATCTATGACGATCTGTCCAAGCAGGCCGTGGCCTATCGCCAGATGTCCCTGCTGCTGCGCCGCCCGCCGGGCCGGGAAGCCTATCCGGGGGACGTCTTCTATCTGCACTCCCGCCTGCTGGAGCGCGCCTCCAAGCTGAACGAGGATTTCGGTTCCGGCTCGCTGACCGCCCTGCCGCTCATCGAGACCCAGGCCAACGACGTGTCGGCCTATATCCCGACCAATGTGATCTCCATCACAGACGGCCAGATCTTCCTGGAAACCGACCTGTTCNNGCCAGATCTTCCTGGAATCCGACCTCTTCTATCAGGGTATCCGCCCGGCGGTGAACGTCGGCATCTCGGTCAGCCGCGTGGGCTCGTCAGCCCAGATCAAGGCGATGAAGACCGCGTCCGGCCCGATCAAGGGCGAGCTGGCCCAATATCGCGAACTGGCCGCCTTCGCCAAGTTCGGCTCCGACCTCGACTCCTCCACGCAAAAGCAGCTGGCCCGCGGCGAGCGCCTGACGGAACTGCTCAAGCAGCCCCAGTACGCACCGCTGCTGGTCGAAGAGCAGGTCTGCGTGATCTACGCCGGCACCCGCGGCTATCTGGACGGCATTCCCACCGCCAGCGTCGGCCGCTACGAGCAGGAACTGCTTGCCCGGCTGCACGGCAAGCACCAGTCGCTTCTGGACGGCATCCGCACCAGCAAGGCCCTGTCGGCCGAGCTGGAGGGCGAGCTGAAAGACGCGCTGAAGAGCTTCACCGAAACCTTCGCGTAAGAGACTTCACCCGCAACCATGGCTGCTTTCGACCACATTTCACCGTCATCGCCCGGCTTGTCCGGGCGATCCATTGCGCAGGCGCACGCCTCAATGATCGAGGCGCCCTTGGCATGGATCACCGGGACAAGCCCGGTGATGACGGGCGTGGGGTCGATGGCCGGTCTCGGCGCAAGCCGGAAGGAAATCTAGGCGGATGGCCAGCCTCAAGGAAATGCGCGATCGGATCGCCAGCGTGAAGTCCACGCAGAAGATCACGAAAGCGATGCAGATGGTGGCGGCGGCGAAGCTGCGCCGCTCGCAGGACGCGGCCCAGAACGCGCGGCCCTACGCGACCCGCATGGCCGCGGTGATCGCCAACCTGGCGGCGGGGGTGTCCGGCGACGGCGCGCCCAAGCTGCTGGTCGGCACCGGCCGTGACCGACGCCACCTGATCATCGTGGCGACCTCGGACCGCGGCCTGGCGGGGGGCTTCAACTCCTCCATCGTCCGCGCCGCCCGCGACCGGATCGCCGCCCTGATCGCCCAGGGCAAGGACGTCAAGCTGATCTGCGTCGGCAAGAAGGCGCGCGACCAGCTTCGCCGGCTCTATGGCGCCAACATCATCGAGTTCATCGAGGCCGGAACGCCCTCCCTGGCCACGGCGCAGAAGATCAGCGACCGGGTGCTGGAACTGTTCGCGGCCGGCGACGTGGATGTGGTCACCCTGTTCTACAGCCGCTTCAAGTCGGTGGTCACCCAGATCCCCACCGCCAAGCAGCTGATCCCGGCCGAGGTGGAAGCCGGCGCCCAGAAAATCGATCTCAAGGGCGCCTGCTACGAATACGAGCCGGACGAGGAGACCATCCTCGCCGCCCTGCTCCCACGCAACATCACCACCCAGATCCTGTCGGCCGCCCTGGAAAACCAGGCCGGCTTCTTCGCCGCCCAGATGGCCGCGATGGACAACGCCACCCGCAACGCCGGCGACATGATCAACGCCTACACGATCCAATATAACCGCACCCGCCAGGCGCAGATCACCAAGGAGCTGATCGAGATCATCTCCGGCGCCGAAGCCCTTTAAGACAAGAGAGTCCGACCGATGGCCATTGCCGCTGCCGCCAAGAAGCCCGCCGCCCCCAAGGCGGCCGTCAAGAAGACCCCCGCCCAAACTCCGGAAAAGACCGCCGCCCCCGTCGCCAGCGTGGCGACCGGCAAGGTCGCCCAGGTCATCGGCGCCGTCGTCGACGTGGAGTTCGAGGGTCACCTGCCGGCGATCCTGAGCGCCCTGGAAACCACCAACACCGACCAACGGACGGGCGCGCCCTTCCGCCTGGTCCTGGAAGTGGCCCAGCACCTCGGCGAAAACGTCGTGCGCACCATCGCCATGGACACCACCGAAGGCCTGGTCCGCGGCCAGCCGGTCACCGACACGGGCGGCCCGATCACCGTCCCCGTCGGCCCCGGCGCCCTGGGCCGGATCATGAACGTCATCGGTGAGCCGATCGACGAAGCCGGCCCGATCGATCAGACCTTTCGCCGGTCGATCCACGCCGAGGCGCCCTCCTTCGCCGACCAGTCGACCTCGAAGGAAATCCTGGTCACCGGCATCAAGGTGATCGACCTGCTCTGCCCCTACACCAAGGGCGGCAAGATCGGGCTGTTCGGCGGCGCGGGCGTCGGCAAGACCGTGACCATGCAGGAGCTGATCAACAACATCGCCCTGAACTACGGCGGCTATTCGGTGCTGGCCGGCGTCGGCGAGCGGACCCGCGAGGGCAACGACCTCTATCACGAGATGATCGAGTCGAACGTGAACATCGACCCGAAGAAGAACAACGGCAGCACCGTGGGGTCCAAGTGCACCCTGGTCTACGGCCAGATGAACGAGCCCCCGGGCGCCCGGGCGCGCGTCGCCCTGACCGGCCTCGCCCAGGCGGAATATTTCCGCGACGAAGAGGGCAAGGACGTGCTGCTCTTCATCGACAACATCTTCCGCTTCACCCAGGCCGGCTCGGAAGTGTCGGCCCTGCTCGGCCGGATCCCCTCCGCCGTGGGCTATCAGCCGACCCTGGCCTCGGAGATGGGCAATCTGCAGGAGCGGATCACCTCGACCAACAAGGGGTCGATCACCTCGGTGCAGGCCATCTACGTGCCCGCCGACGACTTCACCGACCCGGCGCCGGCCACCTCCATGGCCCACCTGGACGCGACCACCAACCTCAGCCGTGACATCGCGGCCCAGGGCATCTTCCCGGCCATCGACCCGCTGGACTCCACCTCGCGGATCATGGACCCGCTGGTCATCGGCGAGGAGCACTACCAGGTCGCCCGCCGGGTTCAGGAAATCCTGCAGCAGTACAAGTCGCTGAAGGACATCATCGCCATCCTGGGCATGGATGAGCTGTCGGAAGAGGACAAGCTGGTCGTCTCCCGCGCCCGCAAGATCAGCCGCTTCTTCGCCCAGCCCTTCTTCGTGGCCGAACAGTTCACCAACCTGCCGGGGGTGTTCGTGTCCCTGGAAGACACCATCCGCTCGTTCAAGGCGGTGTGCGACGGCGAAGGCGACCACCTGCCGGAAGTGGCCTTCTACAACGTCGGCACCTTCGAAGACGCCCTGGCCAAGGGCGAAAAGCTGGCGGCGGAAGCCTGATGGCCGAGAAGCTGCACTTTTCCCTGGTCTCGCCGGAGCGCGAACTGTTCTCCGGCGACGTCGACCAGGTCGACGCGCCGGGCAGCGAGGGCGATTTCGGCGTCCTGGCCGGCCACGCGCCGTTCATGACCGCCCTGCGTGAAGGCTTCGTCATCGTGCACGACGGCGAGCGCCGCCTCCGCTACGAGCTGAAGGGCGGCTTTGCGGACGTCACCCCCGCCGGCCTGACCATTCTGGCCGAGCACGCGGTGGAGTGGGCCGGCTGAGCCTGCTCGATATCGGCGGCGTCATCGGCGTGCTGATGATGCTGTTCGCCTATGCGGCGGCCCAGCTGCACCGCCTCGACCCCACCAAGGCGCCGTCGCTGGTGCTGAATCTGGCGGGATCGAGCCTGGTGCTCGCCTCGCTGTTTCAGGCGTTCAACCTGGCAGCCGCCCTGATGGAAGGCGCCTGGGCGCTGGTGGCCCTGTTCGGCCTGGTGCGGATCATGCTCGCGCGGCGCTGAGCGCCACCTCCTCCGCCAGCCACGCCAGGCAGGCGTTCGCCGCCGTCTCCCAACCCGGTTCCGACAGCAGCCAGTGGCTCATGCCCGGCATTACCTTGGCCTTGCCCCCCAGCCGCTCGGCGGTCTGGCGCACGGTGGCGGGGGGATGGATGAGGTCCTTCTCCCCGGCCAGGGCCAGCACCGGCGCGGCCACCTTGTCGCGGGCGACGCTGGTGGTCATGAACGGGTCCAGCCACCAGTTGAGGGTCTCCCACAGGGCCCGGCCGCTCTCCGGCTTCATCCGGGCGAAGATCGCCTTGCGGGCGTCCTTGTCCATCTGGTCAAGGCTGTAGCGGGCGGCCAAGCCGTAGTCCGGGTCGATGGACTGGGCCCAGAAGGGTCCAAGCGCATAGAGGCTGACGGCGGAGACCGCCTCTTCAAGACTACCGCCCTGCACGCCCCAGGGGGCGGAGGGCGCCAGCAGGATCAGCGCCCGCACGGGGGCTCGGGCGGCGGCCATCTGGGCCACCAGGCCGCCCAGGGAATGGCCGATCAGCACCGGGGGCGACGGCTGAGCGCGCACCAGGGCGGCGACGTCGTCGGCGAAGTCGGCCATGGAGACCCCGGTCGCGGCCGAGGCCGGATCGTCAGCCCCGTGCCCGCGAAGGTTCGGCGCCACGCAGACATGGCCCGCCGCCTCGAAGGGCTTGCGGAAGGCGTCGAAGGCCCAGCCGCCGCAGAAGGCGCCGTGGATCAAAAGGACGGGGGGCTTAAGACCGGTTGTTTGGGCCATCCGGCTCCTGAACTCAAAGGCCGCGGGCTAGGGCGGCGAAGGCTGTGACCACCCGTTCGTAGGCCGCCCGCTTGAACGGTACGATCAGTCCGGGGGCCTCGTCGAGGGCGCCCCACCGCCAGGCGTCGAATTCCGGCGGATGGTGCGCGTTCAGATCGATTTGCGACTCATCGCCCGTGAAGGCGAAGGCGAACCATATCTGCTTTTGCCCCTTCCAGCCCTGCGCCACCTTGGCGCGGCGCACCTCCAAAGGAAAATCATAGGCCACCCAGTCCGGGGTTCGGGCCAGAAACCGGACAGACGTCACGCCGGTCTCCTCGGCCAGCTCCCGGTGGGCGGCGGCCTCGACGTCCTCGCCGGAGTCGATCCCCCCTTGCGGAAACTGCCAGTCATGCGGACCCACGGTCCCGGCGCGGTGGCCGTACCAGACTTGGCCGTCCATGCGGAACAGCACAATGCCGACGTTGGGGCGATAGCGGGAAAGGTCCAAGGGGCGGGTCCGGAGGGGGTGTCTAGCGCTTGACCATCAGCGCCGAGGCCGGGGCCAGCTGGTAGCCGCGCTGAGCCAGGCCGGCGGACCAGCGGGCGATCTGGGCCAGGGTGACGGGGTAGGCGAAGCCGGAGCCCAGCGCCTGACCGTTCTGCATGGCCGCCGCCTCCAGGGCCAGCAACTGGCGGTCGATGGCGTCGTCGGCCAGTTGGTCGTCGATCACCCGGTCGGCGGACAGCCTGGGCAGGCCGCCGCCCTTTCGAACCGCCGAGCCGTCGTCGATGAAGGCCAGCCCATGCAGTTTCAGTCCGGCGGTGAAGATCCCCATGGCCGCGTCGGCGTTGACGAACTTGGAGCCCAGGTAGTTGGTCACCCCGAAATAACCGGTGGCCCGGGACAACAGCCACTCCAGCCCCTGGATGGTCTCTTGCGGACGCGCCCCGGCCATCAGGGTGTAGGGCCCCGGATCGTTTTCCGGATAGTCCATGGGCTCCATCGGCGCCTCGAGCAGCACCTCGTGGCCATTGGCCCTGGCAAGGTCGATCCAGCCCTGCAGGCCTTCGGCATAGGGGACGAACGACAGGGTGACGTCGGCGGGCAGCTGTTCGATGGCCTCGCGGGTGGACTTGGCGTTGAGGCCGAGGCCGCCGATGACGATGGCGATCCGGGGCTTGCCGTTGGAATGGAAGGGGCGGGCGTAGGCCTCCGCCGGGGTGCGGCCGTTCGCGGCGACGATGGGCAGGAGGCCGCCGCCCGGGCCCGGCGCGGTGAAGCCGGCCAGGGGGGCGGGGGGCAGGGCCTCGCCGGTGTGGTCGATGGCTGCGGCGCCGGGCATGGTGATCACCGCCTGGCCCTGGATCGGGGCGGCGTCGGCGGCCGGGGTGGCGAACAGCTGCAGGGTGTCGACGCTCACCGGCGCTGGTCCGGTGGGATCTGGCGTCAGCGCCTCGCGCCAGCCGGGGGGCGATGCTGCGCCGGGCTGGGCCAGGTGGATGCGCACGCTGGGCGTGCCGGCGCGGGGATTGCCAGCGATCAGCAGGGCGGCGGCGGCCGTGACCACGAAGAAGAGCCCCGCCGCGCTGACGCTCAAGGTGGGGTTGGCCAGGACCCTGGCCGCGACGCCGCCAGCCGGTGCGGGCGAGCCGCTTGACGGGCCGAGCCTGGCGTTCGAACGGCGGGCGATGCTTGGCTTGGCGAACATGACGCGGACATCCGGTGCGCAGGACGGGTCCGCAGGACGGCCCTCAGCGCTCAGGCTGAAGGTCGCCGTTTATGGTTAATAAAGGCCAAATTCGCGGACCTTGGCGGACATGTGATGAAGCCAAGCCGGGCATGAGCAAGTCATGAAAAAGCCCCGTCACCCCCGGGCTTGTCCCGGGGGCAAGGGATCACCGACGGTGAAATTGACGCACGGGAGATTACCTCCTGCCGTTCGTGTTCCCCAACCCCCGGGACAAGCCGGGGGGTGACGAGGTCTCGGAGGCGTCCAGCCGTCAGGGGTGTGGCGCCGGCGCCGGGGCGGCCGGGGCGCCGGGGACGGGCTTGGAGGTCATATAGGCCGCGATCTTGGGGGGCGCGGCCGGCAGCTTCGGCACCGCCGCCACGGAGCCGTACTTCAGCACGTCCAGGGAGCGCTGCAGCTGGAAGTCCTTCTTGACGTCATAGTCCTTCGGCGGCGCCTCGGCCGGGGCGTGGGGCGGGCGCCGGGTCTTGGCCTCCGCCGCGTTGAGGGCGTTGGAGAAACTGGCTTCCGAGAACTGGAAGGCGTCGTTGGCCAGGGCCTGGGCCTGATCGTCGCTTTCCGCCACCTCTAGGTCCGGCTCGATGCCGGCCTTCTGGATCGAGCGGCCGGACGGGGTGAAGTAGCGGGCGATGGTTAGGCGCAGGGCGTCGTTGTCGCCGTCGCGCAGGGGGATGATCGACTGCACTGAGCCCTTGCCGAAGCTGGTGATGCCGACGATGGCCGACCGGCGGCGGTCCTGCAGGGCGCCGGCGACGATCTCCGCCGCCGAGGCGGTGCCCGAGTTGACCAGGGTCACCATGGGCAGGCCGTGCAGCCGGTCGCCGCCGGTGGCGTTGTAGCGTTCGATGTCGCGGGGATCGCGGCCGCGCTGCTCGACCACCTCGCCGCCGTTCAGGAACAGGCTGGAGATGCTCACCGCCTGGTCGAGCAGGCCGCCGGGGTTGTTGCGCAGATCGAGGATNNAGGCCGCCGGGGTTGTTGCGCAGGTCCAGCACCCAGCCCTTGATGTGCGGGTTCTTGGCCTGCAGGTCCTTGATCGTCGCCAGGGCCTGTTCGGTGGTGGTCTCGTTGAAGGCGGAGACGCGCAGATAGGCGTAGTCACCCTCCATATGGCCCTTGGCCGAGACCACGTGGATCGACTCGCGCACCAGCTTGACCTCGAAGGGGTCCTTGCCCGGCCGCGCCACGGTGAGCTCGATGGGCGCGCCGACGGCGCCGCGCATCTTCTTGACCGCGTCGTTCAGTGGCAGGCCGAGGACGCTCTGCTTGTCGATGGCGGTGATGTAGTCGCCGGACTGGATGCCGGCGCGGGCGGCCGGGGTGTCGTCCATGGGGGTGACCACCTTCACCGCCCCGTCCTCGCTTGTCACCTCCAGGCCGAGGCCGCCGTAGGCGCCTTCGGTCTGCTCCTGCAGGTCCTTGTAGTCGTCAGGGTTCAGGTAGCCGGAATGGGGGTCGAGGGAGGTCAGCATGCCGTCGATGGCGGCGCGGATGAGCTTCTTGTCATCCACCGGCACGACGTATTCGGTCTCGACCGTGTGCCGCACGTCGGCGAACAACTCGAGCATCTTGAAGGCTTCGGCGGGGGAGGAGGCGGCGACGGAGGCCAGGGCCGGATGGTTCAGGTAGGCCATGGTTCCGGCGCCGAGTACGAAGGCGGAAACACCGATCAGAAGAGTCTTGCGCATGCTTTTGGCCCTAGGGCTCCTTTACGTCATTTGCGTGACGCGGACGGTAAGCGTCGACCCGCTAGGATAAGGTCAATGGCCGCGCCGCAGTGTCGCGGGCGCCACCTTCAGCCAGCGCGCCGGGTCGATCGGCGCACCGTTCTTGCGTATCTCGAAATAGAGCTCCGGCGCGCTGGCGCCAGCCCGCCCCATGCGGCCCACGGGTTCCCCCGCGGCCACCATCCGGCCGGGCGCGGTCAGCGCCGTCTCCAATCCCGCCAATACAAGATGGTATCCGCCGCCCAGACGCAAGATCAAGACGACGCCCCAGCCCTTCAGCGGCCCTGCGTATTCGACCACCCCCCGGGCGGGGGCGGCCACGGTGGCCAGGTCGGCGGTGCGCCAGGTCCATCCCGGCGCCCCGGCCCGGCCGCCGCCGGAGTCGAAGCGGGCGGCGGGCGGCCCCGGCACGGGGGCGGTGAACAGCTGGGGCCGGCCGAACAGACCCGCGTGGTCCGGGTCCGGCGGCTCGGGCCCGACCGACGGGGCGGGGGAGGCGGCGACGCCCTGGGCCAGTTCTCCCAGCACCCGGGCCTGGCCGGACAGGGCCTGGGCCTCGTGGTCGGCGGCGACGGCTTCGGCGGTGGACTGCTGCGCCAGGTCGGTCTTGGCGGCGATCAGGCTTTCGATCTTGGCCCGCCGGTCGGCGACGTCGCTTTCCGAGGTGAAGAGGTCTTCGCTGGCCGCGGCGACCTCGCGCCGGATCTTGACGATGGCCTCGGTCTGGAGTCTCAGGGCCTGGGCGCGGGCGCGCAGCTCCGGGGTGATCGCCCGCATCAGGATGGCCGCGCGAACGGCGTCGCGGACATCCCTGGGATGCACGAAGAGGGCCGGGGGCGGGTCGCGGCGCATCAGCTCAAGGGCGCCCAACAGCCGGGCCAGCTGGGTCTGGTCGCCGCCGAGGCGGGCGTCGAGGGCGTTTTCGCGGACGTTCAGCGCCGCAAGCTTCAGCCGCTTTTCGCCCACCGCGGCGACGCCCTTCTGCTGGGCGGGTCCCAGGGCGTCGAGTTCCGCCTGCAGCTGCGCGATCTCCAGCCGCGCGGCCCCGGCCTGGGCGCGGGCCGCGTCCCGGGCCTGCTCGCGCTCCTGCTGGTCAGCCTCGACCTGGCGCAGGTCCGCGCTCTGCGTCGCGCGCAGCCCCGGCGCCGCCGCGGCGACGCCGGCGATCAGTCCAAGGGCCAGCAGCAAGGTCGCGGGCTGGGTGAGGCGAAGCATGCCAGCGACCTAGACGAGTTTCGCCGGCGTTGGAATGGCGCGTGCGGCAGACCGCTAGGGAGTGCGCGTGAACCCGTCCGTGCTCCACGCCTCGCTGCCGACCCCGTGATGGACCGTGAACAGCCCCGCAGGGTCATACCGCCGCTTCGTCCGGGCCAAACGGGCGTAGTTCGCGCCCCAGAAAGCCCTTTGCCAGTCCGGCTGGAAGTAGTCGCATTCGTTGACGTAGGCGCCGGTGTTCGGGGCGGCGACACGCAGCGCCGCCATTGCCGCCTGAATCCGGGTGGCGCGGGCGCGGGCGGAGACGAGATCGGGCCGGCTGTCGGTGAAGAGCGACCCCTCTCCGGTGGCGATGATGGCCAGGGCGAAGGCCTCGGTGACGTCGGGGTTCATGGCGGTGTCGCGGGCGGCCGCGATGACTGACGGGTCCGCCCCGGCGAGGCCCTTGTTGAAATGGACGCCGACCTGGGCGTGGCGGCTGGCGGCGAACCAGGCGTCGACCAGCCGGGGCCGGTTCCGCGGTTCGAGCAGATCCTCGGGCAGCCAGGCGGAGGTGTAGGCGTGCCAGAAGAGGCCGATCTGGTCGCCGTCGCCGGACCAGGAGAAGTCCGTCGCGGGCGCCCCGGGACGGCTGTCGGAGGTGGTGGCGCCGGGGGCGTAACGCCGCAGGAAGTCAGCGTCCCAGAACCGCCGCGCGGGGACAGTGACGCAGAAGAACCCGCCCTGGCCCTGATAGTCGCCCGGGCTGGCGGCGGTGAAGTCGAGCAGCGGCTTCCAGGCCGCGGCCGCCTGGGCCTGGGTCAGGTCCTGGAACGACATGGTGATCTCCAGGCGATTGTCGCCGTGGATGTGCGCCGTCTCGCCCCAGTGCGGATTGCACAGGTTGTTCGCGTAGACGTCGATGAAGGCGGCGAGTAGCCGCCGAAAGGCCTCGTCGGACCCGGCCTTGATGTTCAGACGCACCGCGCCGAAGTTTTCCGGCAGCGGGTGGGTGGCCAGGGTCAGCCGGCTGATGACGCCGAACGTGCCGCCGCCGCCGCCCTTCAGGGCCCAGAACAGATCCGGCCCCTGGGCATGGTTGACCACGTAGATGCGGCCGTCCGCCGTGACCACCTCGGCCTCCAGCAGGCTGGCCGCGGCGAGACCGAAGGCCTTGGAATAGCTGCCGAAGCCACCCCCTTGCACCAGGCCTGCGACGCCCACCGTATTGCAGCCGCCGCCCTGGACGTAGCGGCCCGCGACATTGGTCACCGCCTGGTAGGCGTGCAGCCACATGCAGCCCGCCCCCATCGAGACCGCTGGAACGGGAGCCACGTCGGAGCCGGCGGGGGTGAAGGCGTCGTGGACCGTGACCCCGTCCATCGCCCGGGTCCAGACGAGGAGGGAGTCCGGCGCGTTGGAGGCGCCGAGGTAGGAATGGCCCCGGCCCTTGACCACCAGGCGCAGGTTATGGGCCCCGGCGAAGCGGACGGCGGCGGCGATGTCGGCGGCGCTCTCGGCCCTGACCACGTACGCGCTGGGGGACGAGCGCCAGGCGTCCAGCCAGCCGGAGCTTTCGGTCAGGCCGGGCTGGTCGCCGATATAGAAGGGATTGGCCAGCAGGGCCCTGGCCTCGGGGGTTTCGAGGGCGGGTCGGCCGCCGGGGATCAGCCGCCCACCGGTCGCCCGGCTCAGGGCGTCCCATTCGGCGTCGCTGGGCCAGCCCGCCTGGCCGGGACGCGGGCGGCTGATGGCCGAGGCCCAGGCGGCGGCGGGCAGAACCGAGGCTCCGGCGAGGGCGGCGCTGGCGGCGAACAGTTCACGGCGGTTCATGGGTCGCGCTCCGCTTGTTGTCGCCCTGAGCATGGGCGGCGGGCGCGGAAAAGATCAAGGCGGCCGCGGGGTCCGTGGGACGAACGGCGCGTTAGCGGGGACGAGTGGGGGGCGAGCGGCGCGTCAGTCCCGGTGGTAGGGTGATCCCGCCAGGATGGTTACCGCCCGATAGACCTGTTCGGCCAGCATCGCCCGCGCCAGGGCGTGGGGCCAGGTCTGCGGCCCGAAGGCCAGCCGCTCCCGGGCGGTGCGGAGCAAGGTGGCGTCGAGGCCGTCGGCGCCGCCGATGACGAAGGCCACGCGTCGCACCCCCTGGTCGCGCAGCATGGCGATGCGGTCGGCGAAGGCGCGGGAGGGCAGGGCCGTCCCGCCCTCGTCGCAGGCGATGACATGGGTGTCGGCCAGCTGCGCCATCAGGGCCTCGGCTTCCGCCGCCTTGCCCGGCTTGCGGGGCTCGACCTCAATGATCTCCACCGGACCCAGGCTCAGCGAGCGCCCGGAGGCGGTGGCGCGTTCAGCGTAGTCCTTGGCCAGTTGCCCCTCGACGGAACGGCCAAGGCGGCCGACCGCCAGGAGCGCGATCTTCAATTGGCGACGGCGCGGCTGGGCGGTTCCACCGACCAGATCTTTTCGAGATTGTAGAAGGCGCGCACTTCGGGGCGGAACAGGTGGACGATGACGTCCCCCGCGTCGATGAGCACCCAGTCGCAGTGGGGCAGGCCCTCGACCCGCGCCTTGCCGGCGCCGGCGTCCTTGAGGGCGCGAATCAGGTGGTCGGCCAGGGCGCCGACATGGCGCTGCGAACGCCCGGACGCGACGATCATCGCGTCGGCGACGGAACTCTTGTCCTTCAGGTCGATCAGAACGATGTCCTGGGCCTTGTCGTCGTCGAGACGGGCCATGATCAGGTCTTGGACGGCGGTCCCCAAACTGGGGCTGGCCTGGTCGGGGGAGGAACTTTCGGCCTCGAGGGCCGACAATTCGGGCGCCGGGGGCGCGGGATCGCGATTCAGCTTGGTGCTCCTATGCCGCAAGTCGCAGGAGGCACCGTACCACAGATGACGGCCGGGGTCAGGGGGTATTCGGCGGGACCCCCAGGACCTTGGCCCGCTCCCTCAGCATCGTCGACGATACATGGTTGAGCGGCACCGGCAGGTAGATCCACGCCGGGGGGCTGAGACCCGCCAGCACCGGCGCGGCCTCGGCCGGGCGGCGCGACCGCGAAAACCGCTGCGCGGCGGGGGAGAACCGCGAGCCGAGCATGGCGCCGGGCCGCGAGACCACCGCCACCGGGACCGAGCGCATGATCTCCGTCCAGCCGCGCCACCGGTGGAACTGGGCGAGATTGTCGGCGCCCATCAGCCAGACGAACTGAACATCGGGCCAGCGCCCCTGCATCACGCGCAAGGTGTCGATCGTGTAGGCCGAGCCGATGCGGGTCTCGATGTCGGAGACGATCATCGACGGCCCGGTGGCCAATCGCCGCACGGCGGCCATGCGGTCGGCGAGGCTGAGGGTGTCGGCGGCGGATTTCAGCGGGTTCTGCGGGGAGACCAGCCAGATCACCCGGTCCAGCCCGAGCCGCCGCAGCGCCGTGCGCGCTACGTGCAGATGCCCGGCGTGCACCGGGTTGAACGAGCCGCCATAGAGCCCCACCCGCATGCCCGGCGTCAGGTCGAAGCCTGGCCGAAGCACTGCGGGGCGGCCGGCGTCAGGTACGCGTCTGGCCGGTCCCGCGAACCACATGGATTTCGGTGTCTTTCGAGAGGGCGCCCGGCTGGCCGGAGCGGTCGAGGGAGGGGTCGGTCTGGGTCACGCGGGCCCGGACGGTGAAGACGCTGTCGCCGGCCAGGACGCCGCCGCGGGCGAGCAGCCGGCCGTTCTGCCAGTTGGAAAGGCCCAGTTCCGGCCGGTTGAGGGCGTACTGGCCGTCCACCCAGCGGGTGAAGCCGTCGCCGACGAAGGGGGCGTCGACGGCGTCGAAGAAGCGGCCCTGGGCCAGGGCGTCCTCGGCGATCAGGCAGGCGGCGAAGCGGGGGCTGAAGCGGTTGAAGAGGGCGACGGCCTCGGCGACGTCGCCCACGATCTTGAGCGTGACCTCCGGGGTCTCTTCCCATTCCCATTCGCGGCCGAGGTGGTCCTCGGCCAGGGTCTCGACCCGCGCCTCGTCCCGCTCGCCCTCGGCCCGGCGCACCGTGACCCGGGCGCCGCGCCAGTCGGCGGGGAGGACGGCCTCGTCGCCGGCGACCACATGCAGCTTGCAGCCCCCGCCCCGCCGCTCCCCGGCGCGCTCCAGGGCCTCCAGGAACAGCGGAACCAGTTCGTCGGCCCGTTCGCGCACGATGCAGCAGACGTTGAGGGTGTTGCAGACCTTGCGGTCGAGGGAATGAAAGACGGCTTCAGTGAAACGGCGGCCGTCGGCGCTGGGGTCGGCGACGATCCAGGCGCCGCCGGTTCCATGCAGGCTGACCGGGGTTCCGGCCTGGCGGGCGACGGCGCCCAGCTGGCTCACCGCCGGTCCCGACCCCCGCGCCACGGCCAGGGCCAGGCGCGGATCGGCGAACATGGCCCAGCCGGCGGCGTGCTCGGCGCTGTCGACTAGGCTCACCGCCCCAGCCGGCAGGCCCGCCGCCTTCAGCGCCGGCTCCAGCGCCTCGGCCATGATCGCCCGCGCCGTGCGCAGGGCGTCCGAGCCGATGCGGAAGACCACGGTGTTGCCGCCGCGCAGCACGCCGGTGGCGTCGGCGAACACATTGGGCCGGCCCTCGAAGACGAACCCCACGACCCCCAGGGGGGCGGTCACCTGTTCCAGGGTCCAGCCGGGATGGTCGATGCGCTCGATGACCTTGCCGCGGGAGGAGTTTGCGTCGCGCCATTGCAACAGGCCGGCGATCATGTCGCGCCGCATGGCCTCGCTTACCGCCAGGCGCGTGGTCGAGCGGCCGCGTTTGCGGGCGTCCTCGACATCGGCGGCGTTGGCCGCGGCGATGTTCGGCCAGACAGAGTCCGATTGAAGGGCGCGGGCGAAGGCGGCGAAGAACTGGGTGATGTCGGCGTCGGAAACCCGGCCCATGCGGTGGAAGGCGTCCTGCGCCCGGCCCACGGCCGCCTCGGCGATCTCGCCCACCGTTCGGGGGATATGCAGCAGCTCCCCCGAGTCCTGCAGCACCAGCAGACTGTCGCCCTCGGCGAATCGCGCCGCCAAAGCGGCCGATACCGTCGTCACCCGGTTCCCGGCAAAGGGAATCGGCATGTCTGGCGTCAGGCGGACAAGCTTTGGCGCGCTCATACCGCCCTCTCTATCGCAATTCCGCCGGTTTGCGAGACTGACGGCGCGTTAGTCCGCGATCGGCGGTTTCGCCGAGCCTTTGGCGGCGCAAGCGTAGGAATGCCTCTCGCCCCTCGGCGCGAGCTCTGTTACATCGCGGCGATGACGATGGTTCGGGCAAGGTATCGAATTATACGCCCGGCGTGACGCGGCCGGACGAGGCTCCAGCGCGCGCCGGGATGTTCCACCCCCCCCGCTCTTTTGCCCCACGTCTTGAACCCTTGCTGGACCCGAACATGGCCCCCGATTCCCCTGGCGATTCCGCCGCTGTCGAAACCCGCGATTACCGCGAAACCGTCTTCCTGCCAGAGACCGCCTTCCCCATGCGGGCGGGCCTGCCGCAGAAGGAGCCGGAAATCCTGGCCGCCTGGGCGGAGCAGGACCTCTACAAGGCCATCCGCAAGGCCCGCCAGGCCAAGGGCGCGCCGCTCTTTGTGCTGCATGACGGCCCGCCCTACGCCAATGGCGCGATCCACATCGGCCATGCGCTGAACAAGATCCTCAAGGACTTTGTCGTCCGCTCGCGCTTCCTGCTCGGTTACGACGTCGACTACGTCCCCGGCTGGGACTGCCACGGCCTGCCGATCGAGTGGAAGATCGAGGAGGAGTACCGGGGCAAGGGCCGGCGCAAGGACGAGGTTCCGGTGGCCGAGTTCCGCCAGCGCTGCCGCGAGTTCGCCGCCGGCTGGATCGACGTCCAGGGCGCGGAATTCCGCCGCCTCGGCGTGCTGGGCGACTGGGCGAACCGCTACGCCACCATGGACTTCAGCTCCGAAGCCACCATCGTGGCGGAGTTCCACAAGTTCGTGACTTCCGGCCAGCTCTATCGCGGCTCAAAGCCGGTGATGTGGAGCCCGGTGGAGCGCACGGCTCTGGCCGAGGCGGAGGTCGAGTACCACGACCACGTCAGCCCGACGATCTGGGTGAAGTTCCCGGTGACCGAGGGCTCGGACGCGGCCCTGGGCGCCAGCGTGGTGATCTGGACCACCACCCCCTGGACCATCCCCGCCAACCGGGCGATTTCCTATAATCCGGGCATCGCCTACGGGGTCTATCGGGTCGAGGCGATGGAGACGGACCTCGCCTTCGAGCCCTGGGCCAAGCCGGGGGACCGGCTGATCGTCGCCGACAAGCTGGCCGAGGACGTGCGCACCGCTGGCAAGATCGCCGAATGGCGCCGGGTGGAGACGGTGGACTGCCAAGGGATGGTCTGCGCGCACCCGCTGGCCGCCCTCGACGCGGGCTACGGCTTCGCCGTGCCGCTGCTCTCCGGCGACCACGTCACCGACGACGCGGGGACCGGGTTCGTGCACACCGCCCCCGGCCACGGCCAGGACGACTACCTGGTCTGGCTGGCCCACGGTCATCGGGAGATCCCGGAGACCGTCGATCCGGACGGCGCCTATTTCGACCACGTGCCCCTGTTCGCCGGCCTGAAGGTGCTGGAGACCGAGGGCAAGAAGGTCGGCAAGTTCGGTCCCGCCAACGGCGCGGTGATGGAGAAGCTGATCGAGGCCGGGACCCTGCTGGCCCGTGGCCGGCTGGAGCATTCCTATCCCCACTCCTGGCGCTCCAAGGCGCCGGTGATCTTCCGCAACACCCCCCAGTGGTTCATCCGCATGGATGAGACCATCGCGGGGGGCGAGACCTCCCTGCGCGACCGCGCCCTTTCGGCCATCGACGCCACCGAATTCTTCCCCGCCCAGGGCCGCAACCGCATCCGCGGCATGGTCGAGGGCCGCCCTGACTGGCTGATCAGCCGCCAGCGCGCCTGGGGCTCGCCCCTGGCCATCTTCGTCGACAAGGAAACCGGCCAGCCCCTCGCCGATCCCCTGGTCAGCGCCCGCATCTGCGACGCCCTGGCCACGGACGGCGCCGACGCCTGGTTCACGCGTCCCGCGCGCGACTTCCTCGGCAACCACGACCCCGACCGCTACGAGAAGGTCGACGACATCCTCGACGTCTGGTTCGACTCCGGCTCGACCCACGCCTTCACCTTGGAGGGCCGCGCAGACAGCCATTGGCCGGCGGACCTCTACCTGGAAGGCTCCGACCAGCATCGGGGCTGGTTCCAATCCTCCCTGCTGGAGGCCTGCGGCACCCGCGGCCGCGCGCCCTATAACGCGGTGCTGACCCACGGCTTCACCCTCGACGAGAAGGGGGAGAAGATGGCCAAGTCGGGGGGCAATTCGATCTCCCCCCAGACCATCACCAAGGAGAGCGGGGCGGAGATCCTGCGGCTGTGGGCGGCGATGGTCGACTACGCCGAGGACCAGCGGATCGGCAAGACCATCCTGCAGACCACCATCGACGGCTACCGCAAGCTGCGCAACACGGTGCGCTACCTGCTGGGCGGCCTGGCGGACTTCGAGGAGGCGGAGCGCGTGGCCCTGGACGACATGCCGCCCCTGGAGCGGTTCATCCTGCACCGGCTGTGGCAGCTGGACGCCGAGGTGCGCGCCGCCTACGCCGAATACCGGTTCCAGGACGTGTGGCGGCCGCTCGCGGACTTCTGCTCTAACGACCTGTCCGCCCTCTATTTCGACATCCGCCGGGACGCCCTCTATTGCGACCGGCCCGACAGCCTGAGCCGCCGCGCCTGCCGCACGGTGATGGACCTGGTGTTCGAGCGGCTGACCGCGTGGCTTTCGCCCCTGGCCAGCTTCACCATGGAGGAGGCCTGGGCCTCGCGCTTCCCGGACGCGGGCTCCAACTGCCTGCGGGTGATCCCCGAAACGCCGGCCGCGTGGCGCAACGACGCCGAGGCCGCCCGCTGGGAAAAGGTGCAGGCGGTGACCCGCGCGGTCACCGGCGCCCTGGAGATCGAGCGCCGGGAAAAACGCCTCGGCGCGGCCCTGGAGGCGGCGCCCAGGGTCTGGATCGCCGATCCCGGCCTGCTGGCGGCCTTCGACGGCCTGGATGCGGGGGAGGTGTTCCGCACCAGCCAGGCGACGCTCAACAGCGGCGACGGCCCGTCCGGCGCGTTCAAGTTGGACGGCGAGCCGGCGGTCGCGGTCGAGCCCCTGTTGGCGCAGGGCCGAAAATGCGCCCGCTCCTGGCGCATCCTGCCGGAAGTGGGGTCCGATCCCCGCTATCCTGATCTTTCCTTGCGCGACGCCGACGCGGTGGCCTGGTGGGATGCCCAGCATGGTCGATAGTCTCCTCGCCCGCGTCGATCCTCGCGGCTACGTCAGCCGTTTCGGCTGGATGGCCTATGGCCTGGCCCTGCTGACGGTGGTTCTCGACCAGCTGACCAAGGCCTGGATCCTCGGTCAGGGCCTGATCCCGGGGGAATCCATCCGGGTGCTGCCGTTCTTTCGCCTGACCCTGGTCTACAATCCCGGCGTCAGCTTCGGCCTGCTGGCGGCGTCCGGCCCCGGCCGCTGGCTGCTGGTGCTGTTCGCCCTGGCGGTGGTGATCGCCGTCGGCGTCTGGGCGCGCAGCCTCACCAAGCCCCTGCCGGCCGTAGCGCTGGGGCTGATCATGGGCGGCGCCCTGGGCAACAACATCATCGACCGTGTCCGCTTCGGCCGGGTGACCGACTTTCTGGACTTCTCCGCCCTGGGATTTCCCTGGGTGTTCAACGTGGCGGACGCGGCGATCAACGTGGGCGTCGCGGTGCTGCTGATCGAGGTCCTGCTCGGTGGGCGGGACAAGGACAATACGACGCCGTCATAGGCGATTGGCGCCGGGCCCAAGAATGGGGTATCGAAACGGCGGAAACGGCCGGGGCGGCCCCAGGAGCATCGTCTGATGAGTTTTAATCGCGTCGCGGTGGTCGCGGTCTTGATGGCCGGAGCCGGTCTGGTCGGCTGCACGAGCACCAAAGAGGCGCTGGGGATGACCAAGGTGGTCCCCGATGAATTCCGCGTGGTGTCGAAGGCGCCCCTGGTGGTGCCGCCGGATTATGCCCTGCGTCCGCCGTCTCCCGGTGAGCCGCGCCCGCAGGAACTGCAGCCGGAAAGCCAGGCCCGGGTCGCCATTGCCGGCGCCCGTGCGGCCGAACAGCGCTCGGACGGCGAAAAGCTGCTGGTCAGCCGCGCCGGCGCCGAACACGCCGATCCGCTGATTCGCTACGTGGTCGACGACGAGTTCGGCAATGTGACGCACAAGGAAAAGTCCTTCGCCGACCGGGTGATGTTCTGGCGCAAGGACAAGCCGGCGACCCCGGCCGGCGGCATCGCCACCAGCCAGGCCGACGCCTCGGCGCCGATCGACCCCGCCGTGGAAGCCAGCCGCATCGCCAAGCTCACCGGCAACAAGACGGTGGTCATCGAGCGCAAGACGGAAAGCAAGATTAAGCTGCCTGGTTTGTAAGCCCGGTTTGACGGCACGACGGACCGGCTCCTTCGCGAGGGCGGGCCCGCCTATTCCTCCTCGGGGGTTGTCACCCTGTACCCCTGCGACCTCAGTTGCTGCAGCACGCCGTCCGACGCCAGCAATGTGCGCAGGTTGACGATGGCGATGGCGCGTCCGGGGCGCGCCAGGGCCCGTTCGATGGACGTCGTCGTATCGATCATCGCCCGCCGGGCCAGATCGGCGCCTTCCGGCATGGCGTTGACGCACTTTTCGTAGCCCCGCGAGGCGGACAGGGCGGCGCGGGAATCGCCGTGCGCCCAGCCCTCCGCCGCGGTCCGCATCGGTTCCGGACCGGCCTCCACCTCGTCGAGGGCGTCGGACAGGCAAAGCTCGCCGATGGCGCCCAGTTCTGGAGTGATCGTCTTGAGCAGGGCGCCGGCCCTGTAGACGCCGGCCGGCTCCACGTGGACCCCGTCGCGCCGGGCGAGCCGCTCAATGGTCGCCCCGGGCTCGCCGCTGTCCAGATTCTGGCCCTTGCGGTAGTCGCCGATCAGCTTCAGCCCAGCCACCACCGGGGTCCAGTGGCTGTAGGCGCCGGGGTCGCGGCCGATCTGCGCCTCGTCCGCCTTCAGCCGTGCGCGCAAGGCGGGCGACAGGGCGTCCTCCATCGGCTTGGCGCTGCGCAGCTTCATCAGGCCGAAGAGGTCGCCCAGGCCGGCGCTGACCTGGGGCCGTCCGATCAGCACCGTGGAGCCCTTCAGGCGCCGCTCCAGCACCGAGGTGTCCCACGCCAGCCCCTTGGGCAGGGCCCCAGGCATGCCGAGGATGAACACCTTGGAGTCGCCCCGGCTCGCCGTCCACCAGGCCGGCCCGGGCAGGCGGCCGTTGACCACGAACTCGTCGGCGACCTGGGCCTCGGGATCCGGCAAGGGCGGCGGCGCGGCGGCGGTCAGGCCGATCAGCGCTAGGACGGCGAGGAGGGGTTTGGCGGCGCGGCCGACGTTCATCGAGGTGGCTCCTTCCAGGGCTTGCCGCCAAGCTAGGCGCAACCTTGGCGTCAATGCGGCGCCAGGCCAGTTGGGGCGCGCGGTCGGCGTGGAATCGGCTAGAGTGATGCTTCGCTCGCGAGCCCGCCCGATGACCATCCGCCGCCTTCCGCCAGAGACCGTCAATCGCATCGCCGCCGGCGAAGTGGTCGAACGGCCGGCCAGCGCCGTCAAGGAGTTGGTGGAGAACGCCATCGACGCTGGCGCCCGGCGGATCGACATCCAGGCCGACGGCGGCGGCCTCGGCCGCATCCTGGTCGCCGACGACGGCAAGGGCCTGACCCGCGACGAGCTGGCGCTGGCGGTGGAGCGTCACGCGACCTCAAAGCTTTCGCCCGACGCCGACGGCGTCTGGGACCTGCTGCGCATCGCCACCCTGGGCTTTCGCGGCGAGGCCCTGCCCTCGATCGGTTCGGTGGCGCGGCTGACCCTGACCGCCCGCGCCAAGGGAGCGGGGGAGGCCCACGCCCTCTTCGTCGAGGGCGGGGCCGTGGGCCAAGCCCAGCCGGCGGCCTTTCCGGGGCCGCACGGGGCGCGGGTCGAAGTGCGCGACCTCTTCTACGCCACCCCGGCGCGACTGAAGTTCATGAAGTCCGAGCGCGCGGAATCCATGGCCATCGCCGAGGAGATCAAGCGCCAGGCCATGGCCCACGAGGCGGTGGACTTCACCCTCGAACTCGACGGCCGCCGCGCCCTGCGGCTGCCCGCCGAGACGGCGGGGCCGGCCGGGCGGCTGAAACGGCTGGCGGCGGTGCTGGGCTCTGACTTCGAGGCCAACGCCCTGCTGATCGACCAGGTGCGCGAGGGGGTGGCGCTGGCGGGCTACGCGGGCCTGCCCACCTATTCCCGCGGCAACGCGGGCCACCAGTATCTGTTCGTCAACGGCCGGCCGGTGCGGGACCGGCTGCTGCAGGGCGCCCTGCGCGCCGCCTACGCCGACTTCCTCGCCCGGGACCGACATCCGACGGCGGCCCTCTACCTGACCCTGGAGCCCGACCTGGTGGACATCAACGTCCACCCGGCCAAGGCGGAGGTGCGGTTTCGCGATCCGGCCCTGGTGCGCGGCCTGATCATCGGCGCCCTGCGCCACGCCCTGGCCGGCTCCGGCCATAGGGCCTCGACCACGGTGGCGGACGCGGCCCTGGGCGGCTTCCGGCCGGGGCCGTCGGCCCGGGGCTATTCCGCCTGGAGCGCCGGCGGCTGGTCGCCGAATGCGGAGGGGGGAACCGCCGTGCTGGCGCCCGACCTGCCCGGCCTGACCGGAGTTTCCGCCCGGGTCGAGGGCGGCGCGGCGCCGGCCTGGATGCAGGGCCTGCGCGAGCCGGCGACGGCGGTGTTCGAGGCCGCCGCCCCGGACCTGACCGCGCACCCCCTCGGGGCGGCGCGGGCCCAGGTGCACGAGACCTATATCGTCAGCCAGACCCGGGACGGGGTGGTGATCGTCGACCAGCACGCGGCCCACGAACGGCTGGTCTATGAGCGCATGAAGGCCGAGCTCGCCGCCGGCGGGGTCGCCCGCCAGACCCTGCTGCTACCCGAGGTGGTCGATCTCGATCCCGCCGAGGCCGAGCGGGTGGCGGAAAAGGCCGAGGAGCTGGCGGCCCTGGGCCTGATCATCGAACCTTTCGGACCCGGCGCCATACTGGTGCGCGAGACGCCGGCCCTGCTCGGCGACACCGACGTCGCCGGCCTGATCCGCGACCTCGCCGACGACCTGGCGGAAAACGGCGCGCCCCTGGCCCTGGCGGAGCGGCTGCAGGCGGTCTGTTCGACCATGGCCTGCCACGGCAGCGTCCGCGCCGGGCGCCGGCTCAGCGCCCCGGAGATGAACGCCCTGCTGCGCGAAATGGAGGCCACGCCGCATTCCGGCCAGTGCAACCATGGCCGGCCAACCTATGTCGAGCTCAAGCTCGCCGACATCGAGCGGCTGTTCGGCCGCCGATGACCGCGCTTCCCTTCGCCCTCGACCGCCAGCTGAACCTGACCCGCGTGCCGGCCTTCCTGCGCGCGGTGCAGCCCAAGGAGCACGAGTTGTGGCGACCGCCCCTCACCGGCGCCCTGGTGGTGGGCGGGGGGTTCGCCCTGGGTCTCGTCGGCTATGGCGTGGCCGGGGTGATCAATCGCCGTCTGATCGCCGTGCTGACGCCGGAATCGGCCGGCGCGAATGTGGGCGACCTCTTCGCCGACCCCCGGCTCAGCATCGTCGACTGCAAGGACTGCCTGCTGGGCGGCATCACCGAGGCCCTGGTGCTCGGGGGAATATCGATCGGCTTCCTGGTGGCGACCCTGCTGTTCGCCACCCTGGTCAACCGCCGGCCGGCCCTGTCCTGGATCACCGCCGCGCCGGCCTTCCGCTGGCGGCTGTTCTGGGCCGGGCTCGGCCTCTTCAGCCTGTTGCTGGCGGCGATGAGCGCGATCCCGGAGGCCCTGCACGGCTGGCCCGACCGCCCGGTGATCCTGAGGGCGGGGGAGAGCGGCGTCGTGCGGGTGGTCTACTTCCTGGTCATGCTGGCCATCCTGCCCCTGGCGGCGGCCAGCGAGGAGGTGTTCTGCCGGGGCTGGCTGATGCAGACCACGGCCGCCTTCACCCCCAACCTGCTGGCGATCCTGGTGTTCAACAGCGTGCTGTTCTCGCTGATGCATGTGGACAACGACCTGGGCCGCAACCTCGCCCGGGTGGTCTTCGGGGTGGTGCTCAGCTACGGCGCCCTGCGCCTGGGCGGCCTTGAGTTCGGCATCGGGGTGCACGCGGCCAACAACCTGGTGATCCTGCTGCTGGCCGGCACCCTGCCGCAGACGGCCCAGATCGCCCCGTCGACCACTGGCAGCGTCATGGCCAACGTCGCCCTCAGCGCGGTCGCCCTGGCCCTGGTCGAGGCCACCGTCCGCTGGCGGCCGCTACGCCGCTGGACCCGGCTGGACGATCAGGCCGTCGAGGTCGAATAGCGGAGGAAATAGACGCGGGCCGCGCCATAGGTCCGCGCGTCGAGCCGCTCGAAACCGGGCGTTTGCGGATCGGGTTCCGCAGCGCCGCGCTCCAGCACTGCGAGGGCTCCCTCAGCCAGCCAACCACCCTGCGCCAACTGCGCCAGGGATCGCTCGCCCAGGCCCTGGCCGTAGGGGGGATCGAGGAAGGCCAGGTCGAAGGGGTCGCCGTCGCCGGCGGGCTTGGGGCCGAGGTCGGTCGCGTCGCGGCGGTGGATGCGGGTGCGGCCGAAAAGCTCGCCCTTGCCCAGGGCCTCGACATTGTCGCGGATCGCGCCCCGGGCCGCCGCGTCGGTTTCCACGAACAGGCAGAAGGCCGCGCCCCGGGACAGGGCCTCCAGTCCCAGGGCGCCGGAGCCGGCGAACAGGTCGATGACCCGAAGGTCCGCCAGCCCCTCCGTCCAGGGGGCGTGTTCCAGCACATTGAACACCGCCTGCCGCGCCCGGTCGGCGGTGGGCCGGGTGCCCTCGCCCTCCGGCGAAACCAGGCTGCGGCCGCGATAGGCCCCGGCGACTATGCGCATGGGATTAGGCTTGGATCATCCATGGGCAATTGTCCTGGCCGTCTTGCAACGCCCGCGTCGATTCGGCGTCTTATGCTGAGGCGCAAGCCATAGGGGCGAAGGTTTCCGGTGCGCAAGCCATCCCCACGCCGGCTAAAGGTGTTCGAGGGCCGGCTCGGCTTCTACGCACCGTCGTCGCCGCGCCCGGCCTATTGCAACGCCGGCGGCCGGGACCGGCGATCAGCCGGCCTTTCGCCGTTTCGGCTTGGACGCCGGGTCGGCCTTCGCCGGCTTCGCCGCCGTGGTATGGCCGCCCAGGCTGGCCCGAAGCGCGGCCATCAGGTCGACCACATTGGTGTCCTCGGGCTCGGCGACGGTCGCGGGCTTGTGGCCCTTGGCCTTGTCGGCGATCAGCCCCTTCAGCGCCTCCTCGTAGCGGTCGACGAACAGGCTGGGGTCGAAGGGGCCCTCCAACTGTTCGATGATCTTTTCGGCAATCTCGATCATCGCCGGATTGGCCGCGGCGCCGCTGATCGAGGCGAAGATCTCGCCGGGTTTGCGCACCTCCGCGTCCGAACGCAGGGTGTAGGCCAGAATCCCCTTGTCCCTCGGCTCCAGGGCCAGCAGGCGCTCGCGGGTGGCCATGACGATGCGGCCGAGGGCGATCTGGCCGGACTTGCGCATGGCCTCGCGGATCACGCCGAACGCCTCCTCGGCCAGCTTGCCGTCCGGGGCCAGGTAGTAGGGATTGTCCCAGTAGATCCGGTCGATCTCGTCCGCCGGAACGAACCGCTCGATGTCGATGGTCTTGGTGCTCTCCAGCTTGACCGAACGGATCTCCTCGTCGGTGAGCAGGATGTACTCGCCCTTGGACACCTCATAACCCTTCACCAGCTTCGAGCGCTCCACGGGCCCGGTGTCCGGGTCGGTGGTGATCATCTTGATGCGGTTGTTGGTCTCGGGGTTGATCAGGTTGAAATGGACGTCCCCGCCGGGGTTGGCGGCCGTGTAGAGCGCTACCGGGCAGGTGACCAGGGAGAGCTTCAGGTGGCCTTGCCAGGTCGGGCGGTACGCCATGCGGGGATCCTTGGGCTCGGCCGGGGCGGCTGTCGGCGGACTCAACGGTTATGGGGGCGATAGGTTCGGTCGGTCGCAGTGGGCGCTGCATTGCGGCCGGTGCGTGGTTCGAGACGCTCCCTTCGGTCGCCCTCATCATGACTAGGATAGTGGGCTGCAATACTCATGGTCATGGTGAGGAGCGGGCCCTTTGCGCGCGTCTCGAACCACGCGCACGGCTGCAACAGTCACCCGCAGGGGGCGGCGTCGCCGGTGTCCAGGTGGATGGTGAAGCAGTGTTCGCGGCCGTCGGCGAGGTCGCGCACGACGAGGCTGATCTCACCGCCGCCGTCGGCCGCTTCGGCCAAGTCCTCGGCATAGGCCACGGCCGCGGCCTCGAAGGAGGCCTCCTCAACCACGCGGGCGTGACGACGATCCGCGTGCCGGGCGTGGACGCTATAGCGTTGCACGCTCTGGCCGTCGTCGCTCATGAAAGGCTCCTGGCCCCTACCAACGCGCCGCGGGCCGAAAGGATTCAGCTGCGCCAGCGCAGGACGCCGCCGTCGACCGGATTGACGAAGGCGCGGCCCTCGGTGCGGCTGGCGGTCCATTCCTTTTTCAGGGCCTGGTACCACTTGGCCTGGCGGTCGGCGTCGTCGATCCACAGCAGGGTGGCGTCGTAGGCCAGGCCCTGGTTCTGCAGATTCACCATGGTCGCGTCCTGGCGCAGGAACCGCCGCGCCCCGGAGGCGATGACCGGCTTCAACAGGCTGAACACCCAATGATCAGACCACATCACCTGGGTGATGCGGGTGTGGGTCTCGTCCACGGGGGTCAGGCAGGTCAGGGACAGCACCTGGCGCGGCCCGACCTCGATATGTTCCCAGCGCAGGCCCGGCAGGCGAAAAACGATCTCGGTCAGGGGCGCGCCGCCCAGCAGGCGATAGGCGTAGCTGTTCTTCGAGGGCGGATGGCGGACCATGGCGAAGCCGGCCTCGCGGGCCTCGAAGGTCTTGGCCTTCGCATGTTGCGAGGCGGGCGAGCGCCACCACCAGTTCTGGTGCACATAGGGCCCGTGGGCGGGGTCCATCAGCCCGACGACGGCATGGTCGATGTGGGCGTCGAAAACCATCCGGTCGACCAGCTTGGGCTTGCCGCCGACGATGCCGGGAATCTGGGGCGGCGGCCCGTCGGGCTCGCCATCGCCCCGGGGGGCGCTGGTCATCCAGACGAAGACCAGGCCTTGGCTTTCGGCGACGGGATAGGCGCGCACGCGAATGCGGCCGACGTCCACCTGCTGGTCCTCGACCATGGAGGGGATCGCCGAACAGACCCCGTCGACGCGGAACCGCCAGCCGTGATAGGGGCATTCGACGACCTCTTCCCCGCCGGCGCCGTCACGCACCAGCCGGCCCGCGGACAGGGGCGCGGCGCGGTGGGGGCAGACGTCGCGCAGGGCGTAGATTTCGCCGTCGTGCTTGCGGCCCAGGAGGATCGGCTCGCCGAGGATCTCATAGCGTTGCAGCTTGCCGGGACGCAGGTCGCCGGACAGGGCGGCGAAATACCAGATGTCGCGTAGGAAGCCGGTCCCGAACCGCGGGGCGGCGGCGCTCGCGCGCGAGGGTTTTGAATCGCCTTCGGCCATGGACGCATCTAGCCCAGGTTGGGCGGGCGAGGCCACTGGGGATGATTGCGGAGGGGCCCCTGGAATCCCGCGACCCGCTCCGCCCGGTGCCTAAGGCCTGCATCATCGATGCTGGCTGTCCCTGAAACCCTTGGCAAGATTGGAGCTCCGGCGTTTGACGCAGTCAAGGACGCGGCCGCTTGGCCGCGCCGCGACGCGGCGACGCAAAGAGCGTCGTCCTTGACTGCGTCAAACGCCGGAGCAAGCTCGCTACCAAGGTTTAAGGACGCGTGCGTTTCAGCTGGCCGGTGAGCCGGTGCGCCCACCGTTCCTGCCCCGGCCGTTGACAGGCACGGCGCCCCGCGATCGGGCTGCTATCTCTACCTGCTACGTTGAGCGGTCCAACCTCTCGATCCGCAAAGACGGAATGTGATCGAATGAAACAAGTTCTTGGAGTGGCGGCGCTTCTCATGGGGCTGCTGCCGGTCGTCGCCATACTGTTGCTGGTCTGGGCGCATCATATGTACACGGTTGGATTTTCGATGAACGCGCGGGCCTCGATCATCCTCACGGCGCTCGCAGTAATCGATGGGGCCTTCATAGCATCTGGTATTTGGCTCCTTCGGCGGCGAAGCCAAATTTCAAACCGAGGCGCGTCCCCCTTCCCCATCTTGACCTGCCCCGCGCCCCGCGACAGGGTGCGCGCCGAAAATCAAACAAACGTTTTGACGGAGCGGCGCCATGGAACTGTTCGACCTCAGCGGCAAGGTGGCGGTGATCACCGGTTCGACCAAGGGCATCGGCAAGGCCATCGCCGAGCGGATGGCCGAGCACGGGGCCAAGGTGACCATCTCCTCCCGCAAGCCCGGCCCCTGCGACGAGGTCGCCGCCGAGATCAACGCCAAGTATCCGGGCGCGGCCATCGCCGTTCCCGCCAACATCTCCTCCAAGGAGGACCTTCAGCGCCTGGTCGACGAGACCCGCAAGGCCTTCGGCAAGATCGACATCCTGGTCTGCAACGCCGCCTCCAACCCCTATTACGGCCCGATGTCCGGGATCAGCGACGAGGCCTTTCGCAAGATCCTCGACAACAACATCATCTCCAACAACTGGCTGATCAACATGGTCGCCCCGGAGATGGCCGAGCGAAAGGACGGGGCGATCATCATCGTCTCGTCGATCGGAGGCCTGCGCGGTACGCCGGTGATCGGCGCCTACGCCATCTCCAAGGCCGCCGACATGCAGCTGGCCCGCAACCTGGCGCAGGAGCTGTCGCCCTCGAATATCCGCATCAACTGCATCGCGCCGGGGCTGGTGAAGACCGATTTCGCCAAGGCCCTGTGGGACACCCCCGAGGCCGAGAAGCGCTCCAGCGTCGGCACGCCCCTGCGCCGCCTGGGCAATCCCGATGACATCGCCGGGGCGGCGATCTACCTGGCCTCCAAGGCGGGCGCCTGGACGACAGGACAGACCATCGTCGTCGACGGCGGGTCGACCTGCTAGGGCGGTGATAGGGCGTTAGTGGGCCAGGACCCGGGCGACCACCAGTCCGACGCCCATCCAGAAGGCGCCGCAGGTGATCACGGCGAATCCGAGGGTGCGCCGCGCCGACCAGCGCGGTTCGGAGCCGAAGGCCTCCGAAAGCGCCGACTGCAGGGCGAGGGCGGGGGAGGCCACGGGGTCGTGGGCCATGGCTTCCGACAGAATCGGCCCCAGGCGCGGCAATGCCTGCTCCTCGGGGCGGAAAGACTCCACCGGCTGCAACTTCTGCTGAGCGGCCATCGCGACCTCCTGTCGGATCGGAAGCGGACCTTTGCCTGGAATGTCTTTCTGTCGCCTTAATTCACATCAAGTTTCACCAGGGTCTTCGCAACGCGAGATCACGGTGAATATTTTGTGCACTGCAGCGAAGTCTTGAAGTCTTGAGCAACTAGGGTCTTGATCCGGCGGCGGTCCGGCCGACAAACTCCTCGGTGGAGTTGACCTTGGGCATGGGCCCGTCCGGCTCGGGCAGGCCGAGGAAATCGCACAGCGGCGCCCAGCCTTCGGAGACCTCGTAGACCAGCAGTCGTTCAGCCGGGATCAGTCGCCGGACCTCGTCGTTGTGACGGCGGTAGACCTCGATGACATGGTCGCGGTCGTGCAGGCGGCCGTCGAACAGGCGGCCGATCACGGCCTTGGCCATGCGGCTGAAGGGCGTCTCCTCGTCGCCGCCCAGATCATTGGCGAAGATCGTCGCCGGGTGGACTTGAACCAGGCGTCCGGATCGCGCTGTGTCAGGATCACCTTGGCCTTCGGGTAGTGGTCCGCCAGTTGCCGATAGAAGGTGGCGCCCGGCCAGTCCACCGTGGCTGAAAAGCCCTCGAAGATCGCCTCCCAGCTCCCCGGCGGCGTCTCGGCCGCCGCCCGCCACTGGTCCGGCGCGGCCGGGATCTGGAACACCTCGAGCATGTGATAGCAGCGGCCAACGCCCAGCCGCTCCAGCGCCAGCTTCAGCGACAGCGTGCCCGTGCGGCCGAAGCCGGCGCCGATGACCGTAATCGTCATTGTCAGTTTTCCCCCTACCCTTGCCGAGGGTCAGGCGACCGGGGGCGGCCGTCAAGGGTCGTGTGCGCCTTGCGGCTCCACCGGGAGGCGATAGAGTTGCCGTCCGCGAGGCGGGCGGAGCCGAATATGGACGCCGACAGGTTTCACGAGACGGCCATGGCGCTGCCGGGGGCGACCTTCGACATCAAGTGGGGGGCGGACCGGATCTACTCGCTCGGCGGCAAGATGTTCGCCGGCGCCGGCGTGGTGGGCGACCCTGCGCCGCGCTACGGCTTCAAATGCTCGGACCTGGCGTTCGAAAACTTGATCGAACAGGGGCTGGCGATCCCGGCGCCCTATGCGGCGCGCTTCAGGTGGGTGCAGTTGATCGCTGCCGACGCCTTGAGCGACGCGGAACTCGCCGCCTATCTGGCCCAGGCCCATGCCCTGGTGGCCGCCGGGCTCAGCCGCAAGCTGCGGACGTCCTTGGGGATCGAGGCGACACCCTAGGTCAGCTGCGGGCGAGCTGGTCCGAGCCGGCGCTTTGACGCGCCTGGAGGCGCAACTGGCGCTCCACCGCCCTCAGCATCACCCGATAGCGGGAGGTCAGATCTGTCCGGCGCAGCTTTTCGAGCACATAGGCGTGGGCGCGGTCGCCGTGTTCGCCGATGATGGTCAAGACCTCGTCGCGCACCATGATCCGAAACATCGGACCGCGCATCAGAAGCGCCTGGAGTTCCTTCAACATTGCGGTGTTCCCCCCGGAACCGTTATTTTGATTGTTACGATATGGTGAATCGGGGGTTGAACTCAAGAACGCTGTTCGGCCTGCGCGCGTTCGCCGCGCCTTGGCCCAGAGCGCGGCAAACGCCGTTGATCAGGCGTCCGCCCACATCCGGATCAGGTTGTGGTAGGCCGACGTCAGCCTGACCACGCCGGGATGGTCGTCGGACAACGCCCCGCGCATGTCGATGGTCGCCCGGTCCAGGTCGTACAGCAGCCGCCTTTGGCCGTCGTCGCGGACCATGGACTGCAGCCAGAAGAACGAGGCCACCCGCGATCCGCGGGTCACCGGCGTGACCCGGTGAACGCTGGAGGAGGGATAGAGCACGAGGCTCCCCGCCGCGAGCTTCACCGATTTTTCGCCGAAGGTGTCCTCGATCACCAGCTCGCCGCCGTCATAGTCCGCCGGGTCCGACAGGAAGAGGGTGCAGGACAGGTCGGTGCGGTATCGCCGCCCCTCGGCCGAATGGCGGATCGCGTTGTCCACATGGGCGCCGAAGCCCATGCCCGGGTCGTAGCGGTTGAACAGCGGCGGAAACACCTTCAGCGGCAGGGCCGCCGACAGGAAGCCAGGGTGTCGGCTCAGTTGATCGAGGATGAGCGCGCCCAGGTCGCGGCCGACGTCGGACGTCTCGTCGATCTGGAGGTTCTGCTTGGCCCGCGCCGACTGGGCCCCGGCGGTGATTCGGCCGTCGGCCCAGACGCCGGCGGACAGACGGGCGCGGCAGTGGTCCACCTGCGCCGGGGAAAGGACGTTGTTCAGGGTCAGGAGCATGGGGCGACCTCCAGCTGGGCTTGCGTCTGCCGCGCCGCCGCGCGGCTGGCGCCGAGGGCGGCGATGGCCGGTTCGGGGCGAGCGGCCAGGGCGACGGCCATGATGCGCCGGCTTGGCGCCGGCGCCTCGGCGATGGCGGCGGCGAGCCAGGGCAGGGCCTCATCGATCCGGCCCTCGTCGGCGAGGATGAGGCCGAAGTTGTACTGGCCGCGGAAATAGCCGCCCCTTGCGGATCGTTCGTACCAGTCCCGGGCCGCGGCGGGGTCGGGCGGCGCGCCCCACCCCTGTTCCAGGCAGCGTCCCACGAGGTTCATCGCCCGGACGTGGCCCTGGTCCGCCGCGCGGCGGTACCAGTGAAACGCAAGGCCCGCGTCCCGGGGAACCCCGTGGCCGTTCAGATGGAGGTGACCGAGGTTGTACTGCGCCCAGTCATGCCCCGCCTCCGCCGCGAGCCGATAGCAACGCTGGGCCTCGGCGAGGTCCGCCGGCGCGCCCCAGCCGTTCTCAAGACAGCGGCCGACCATGTTCAGGCCGTCCGGGTCGCCGGCCTCCGCCGCCCGGCGAAACAGGGCCAGGGCCTTGGCGGGGTCCCTGGCGACGCCCCGGCCCTCCAGAAGCAGGCGACCGTAGCAGACCTGGCCGGCGGCCAGGCCGCAGGCGGCGGCGGCGCGAATCCAGATCGCCGCCCGGGCGGGCTCGGCGGCCAGGGCGCGGCGGCGGACGTCGGCGGTCATCCCGGCCAGGGCCCCGACCAACATCGCGGGGGCGTTGAGCGCAGTAATGGAGCCGGCGGCGGTCAAAACTTCGCCGCCAGGGTCAGGGTGATGGTGCGGCCCGGTCCGGGCAGGACGTGGTTCTCGATGGGGGAGGTGTCGTAGGAATTGGTGAAGTAGAGGACGCCCGCGAGGTTGTAGGCGTTCAGCTGGGCCGTCAGGGTCCGGCTGATCCGATAGCTGACCATGCCGTCGACGGTGACATAGGCGGGGATGACATCCGTGCCGGACACATCGGCTGGGCGGCGGTCGAGGGAGTTGGCGCCGAGGCCGAACTTGAGGTCGCGGCCCCATTCATAGACGGTCCAGAGATTGGCCGAATTGGGAGCGGTGTTCTGCAGGGATCCCACGCTCGTCCCGGCGCCGGCGAGGCCGTAGCTTCGGCCGTCCAGGTGGGTGTAGCCGGCGAGGATCTCGATGTGCGGGGTCAGATGGCCCTGCACCCCCAGCTCCACCCCGTTCACCCGCAGATTGCCGGAGAGGGACTGCAGGCTCGGATCGGTTGGGTCGGAGATGCGGGCGTTGGTCATCTGGGTGGTGAACACCGCCGCGGTCAGCGACAGCCTGCCGTCCAGGACGACGCCCTTGGCTCCGGCCTCGAGGGTCCGGTCCTTTTCCGGCGGCAGGGCCTGGTTACTGGCCGACAGGGACAGGTTTTCCGCCGAGGGATCGAAGGAGGTCCCGTAGGAGACGTAGAGGCTGGTCGAGGGCGAAGGCTTGTAGACCAGGGCCAGGCGCGGGCTGGCGATGGTGTCGGTGTGGTCGAAATGCTTGCCCGTGATCGGCTCGCTCAGCATCGCGTGGAACCGGTCCACCCGCACGGCGGCGACCAGGTTCCAGTGATCGCCGATGTCCACGGTGTCGATCAGGGAGGCGCCAAGGGTGTCGGTGCTGGTCGCCGGCCGTTGGGTCACGGCGGTCTGGTGGCCGGGGTAGGCCTCGGCGGGGTCGGGGGCCAGCAGCGGCGTGGGGGCGATCTGGCCGATCTGGTTGGCGTAGCGAACGAGGTCGGCGCTCTCCTGGTCGATATCCAGGCCCGCGACCAGGGTGTGGGCGAGGGCGCCGGTCCGGAAGCGGGCGGTAAGATCCGTCTCGCTCATCGCCGTGCGCACGATGCCGGCGCTGCTGGGCCGGTCGCGGTAGATGAGCACCGTGTCCAGGGGCGTCGCGGCGGTGGGGGGCGGGACGGGGGAGACCGCGGAGTCGTCGTAGTGCGGGGCGGTCATCGGCGAGTTGAACCAGTAGCTGCCAAGCCGGGCCGTTTCTGACAGCGAGAGGTCGGCGGTGAGCTGGCGGTCGAATCGCAGGGCGCCGACGTCTACATGGGTCTGGAAGCGGTCGTCCGCCGGTAGGCCGTAATCGTTGGCGCGCCGCACCGGCGCCGGCCGCCCGGCGACGAAGGGAATCCCATAGTCGGGAATGTCGTCCTGCGCCTGGTGCAGGTAGCTCAGGGTCAGGCTGGTGGTCTGGCCGATCCCGAAGGCGATGGCGGGCGCGACGCCCCAGCGGCGGTTCAGCACAAAGTCCCGGTCGACGACCCCGGCGCGCTGGTCCATGGCGTCGACGCGCAGGGCGGAGGCGGCGCCGAGGACATAGTTCGCGTCGGCCGTCGCCCGCACCTCTTCCGCGCCGCCGAGGGTGAGGCTGGCCGCCGCGATCGGCCTCAGGACCGGCGTCTTGCTGACCTGGTTGACCACCCCGCCCGTGGAGCCGCGGCCGAACAGCGTCGAGGCCGGGCCCTTGTAGACCTCGACCTGCTCCACGTCGAAGCTGTCGCGGGTGTAGAAGCCGGTGTCGCGCAGGCCGTCCAGGAAGAAGTCGTCGCTGGCCGGAAAGCCGCGCAGATTGATCGTATCCCCGTGGGACCCACCCTCGCCGGCGTTGAGGGTGATGCCGGGCACATTCTTCAGGGAGTCCTGCAGGGTCGTCACCCCCTGCTGGTGGAGGACTTCCTGCGGCACGACATTGATGCTCTGGGCGGTGTTCTGGATGGTCTCGGACAGGGCGGCGATCCCGGGCCTGTGGCCGGTGACCACCACCGACCCCGTGTCAGGCGCCTGGGCGTCCGCCCGGTCCTGGGCGGTTGCGGAGAACCCCACGGCGGAGGCGACGCACAGGGTCGTAGTCCCCAGGGCGGCCGGCCTCAGGCGGCGCCAACCCCGTGCATCGCGCTGTCGCGTCATCGCCAACCCCGAACCCGTCAACTGCAGATGCGAATTGATCGCAACTTCTTGAACGGGCAATGGGCTGGTTTGTCAATCGCACATGCGAATTAGTCGCAACTATAGTTGTCGCAACAGCGGTTTACGGCAGGATCGGCCGCGCCAGGGCCGAGGGGTCCTAGTTCAGGTCACGGGAGAGGATCAGCTTGAGCGTCAACCGGTCGGTGTTGGGGGTGAGGCCAAAGCCGACGCCCATTTCGATGTCGATGGGCTTTCCGGTGTAGTCGACGACCGCGAACAGCTGATGCGACTGGGCGTTGGGGCGCTCGAAGCGCCGGATCTGCCCGAAATCGTCGTATTCCTCCGCCGCGACCGCCCAGGCCGGGGTGAGATTGTAGCCGATCCGCGTCGATGGCGCGAAATCCAGGTGGGAGATCCCCTTCCAGGAATTGTCAAGGATGGGGTTCACGATGATGTCCGCCTTGCCCAGCCGCCAGCCGAGGATGGGGCGGATCTCCGAGGTGTAGGGGTTCGGGTCCCAATGCTTCGAGTTGAAGCTGAACTCGAAGTTCATCCCGTAGAAGAAGGACTGCTTGGCGGCGTCCGGCTCGACGAACAGGGCCCGCAGCTTGAACCCGTCCAGTTGCAGACCGCCGGCCCTCGGCACGCTGTAGAGCGGCAGGTAGAGGCCCGCCTCGAAACCGGGGTTCACCCCGTAGGCGAATTCCGGCACGCCGTTGAGCACCCCGTTGGGGACGACTGCGCCCGGAAACGCCGGGGTCTTCAAGCCGTCGGGGGTATAGTTGTCGTGGAGGGTCAGGTTGAGCACCCCCGGGGCGGCGATCTCGCCGTTGTAGACCTGGATTTCGTCGGTCTGCGCCCGCGCGGCCCGCGGCAGGAGGGCCAAGGCCGCCGCGATCAGGGCCGCGCCCAGGCGCGGACCCGCGCCAAATCGTCCGCTCATGCCGCGTCCCGCCCCGCTGACGCGCCGCCGAACGGGCGCTTCGATCCGGCTGATCCTTGGGTGATCGCAGCCGCCGCGTCATCCGGAAAATCGGCGTCGCAGAGTGACCCCCGACGCTCGGCCTAAGGGTTGATCACATTTGGCCCGGTGACGGTGGTGTCGATCCCCACATGGGCGACCGTATTGGAGTTGGAGAGGTTGATCCCCGACTGGGCGGTGACATTGATGGTGTTCGCCTTGATATGCCCCCGGGGCCCTCTGTGACCACCCCGCCGCCGTTCAGGTTGAGGGTCGTGGGGGTGGAGACGACGGCCTTCAGGATCAGGCTGGTGCTGGCGGTGGAGGTGAGGGTGATGGCGCCGGAGGAGGTGATCGGGCCAGTCACCGTCAGGCCGACCGTGTCGTTGAAACTCAACGCCCCGCCGCCCGAAGACGTATTGCTCGCGCTCAGGAGTCGGCTGATGTGGTTGGCGCCGTTCAAGGCGGTGGGACCATTGGACTCCAACGTCAGACCGACGCCCCAGACCAGGCCGCCGCTCCCCTCGGTCACATGGTTCCCGGCCAGGCGGATATCGCCATTGGTGGTGATCGCCGCGTTCACCTGCATCTGGCCGCCTTGGCCGTAAAGGTAGATCAAGCCGTTTGCGGTGAGCGGCGCATTCACCGTCACGCCGCCGGCATAGTCCTGGATGGTGATCGCGCCCTGCCCAGCGCTGACCCCGCCGCTGATCGTGAGCGGGGTGTTGTCGACGACGTCGATCGTGTCGGTGGTCCCCGTGCGGCCCCAACCGGCCAGGGTCCCGATCTGGTTCAGGTAATCGGGCAGGGAAAGCCCCTGGCCGCCGCCGCTGAGGCTGGGTGTGGTTATGATTCCCCCGATGGCGTTCTCGGTGACCGCGCCGCCGAAGGCGTAGAGCTGCAGGGCGCCGCCGGTGGTCAGGTGGTCGTTGATGGCGATGGCCCCCTGGGTCTGGATGGAGGCCGCGCCGCCGATGCTGACCGGGGCTTCGATGGTGACGCCGGCGCCGCTGTCGTGGACGGACAGGGCGCCGGGGATGTTCAAATTGCCCAGCCCCAGGGCGACGCTATCGACGATATTGATCCCGGCTGTGTTGGGGTCGGTGAACCCGCCGAAATACCCAATCGCGTTGGCGCCGGTCAAACCGATCCAGCCGTTGGCGCTTCCGGTCAGGAAGCTGGTCGTGATCTCGCCGCCGCCGGTCTCCAGGACCGAACTGGCCGAATTGAGGAACGCTTCCGGCGCCGTGATCGGCGCGGCGATGGTCAGGTTGCCGACCTTGGTCGTGATCGTCAGCGGCTCCACCTGGACGGTGAGGGCCTGGTCGATGGTGTAGGCGCCGTCCGCGTCGATCACATAGGCGGGAATGAAGCTGTCCTCATTTTGGGCCCGGGCCATGGAGATCGCCCCCGCCCAGTTCGTGGGGCCGAAGGCGGCCTCGGCGCCGGACAGGGTGGCCGACCAGGTCGCCTGATCCGTGGACAGGGTGACGGCCTGATAGCCGAACGTCGGCATCTGCACCACGTGGCCGACCTGACGCACATCGTCCGCATAGGCGACCGCGAGGATGGGGGGCGTGAACGACTCCTCGAAGGGCGTCATCGTCACGCCGATCTGAGCGCCGGCGCCGAATGGGCTGGGGCCGCCGGCCATCACATAATAGTAGCCGTTCGCGCCAATCGAGGCGATGGCGCCAAGCTCAGCGCCGTTGGCGCAGACATCCACCGTCCCCAATCCCGCGGTGGTGAAGCCGGTGATGGCGTAGACGCCGTTCGGGAAGAAGCCGGCCAGATAGGGGTAGAGCCCTGCCCCGGCCCGCCAGTAGGTGTAGCTGAAGCCGGGCAGGACGACCCCTTGCAGAGCGGCCGTCGTAAGACCGGCTCCCCCAGCGCTGACGATCTTTCCCGTGGTGGATTCGTCCCAGTATCCGTTGGTGACCGCCCCCGCGCCATGGCCGACCAGGCCCCCG
Source organism: Caulobacteraceae bacterium (assembly GCA_003165275.1). GTDB lineage: Bacteria > Pseudomonadota > Alphaproteobacteria > Caulobacterales > Caulobacteraceae > Poindextera. The sequence goes on along the minus strand of PLSW01000340.1, from coordinate 3,370 downwards.
CTGGACGTCCCGCCCATCACCGCGCCGGTGGCGTAGACGTCCGTCAGGGCGCCGCCGGCCTCGTTGTAGCCCACCAGCCCGCCCGCCCCCGCGGTCGCCTCCACCGCGCCGGCCGCATAGGCGTTCGAGATGGTCCCGCTGTTGTCGCCGACCAGGCCCCCCGCATCCGAGGCGCCCATTATGATCTGTCCCGTCGCATAGGCGTTGTTGATGGCGCCGGCGTTGTAGCCGACCAGGCCGCCGTCGGTCGCGCCGCTCCAAATTGCGCCGGTCGCATAGGCGTTCCAGATCGTGCCCAGGTTCTCGCCGACGAGACCGCCGATCATGGAGCCGCCGGTTTGGGAAATGCTGACGGCGCCGGTCGAAAGGTTGGTCATCCACGCGGAGCTGGCGACGCCCGTCGCATAGGCGTTCACGATCCAGCCGTTGACGTCGTTCTGGCCGACGAGACCGCCGACCTCGGACTGGGCCGTGACCAGTCCCGTCGCATGGACATTGGTGATCGTGCCGTCGTTGTAGCCGATCAGGCCGCCGACCCTGAACACGCCGATGACCTGGTCGCTGGCGGAGGCGTTGGAGACCATGCCGAAGTTCGCGCCGATCAGACCGCCGGTCGCGTATCCGGCGCCGACGACCTGCCCGCCGATCGCATAGGCGTTCTGGACGGTTCCCGTGTTCAGCCCGACCAGTCCGCCGGTCTGGCCGCCGTCCGATTCCCCGGGCTGCAGCTGGCTCTCGAGGTTAATGTTGATTGAGATGGAGGCGTAGGCGTTGAGGATGACCCCGGCGTTCCAGCCCACCAGGCCGCCGAGATGGACGTTCCCGCCGACATTGCCGGCGACGGCCACGTCGCGGATGGTTCCGCCGGCGTTCTTGCCGAACAGGCCGAGGTTGTTGGCGCCATAGACGTCGACGTTGCTGACGGTGTTGCCCAGCCCCTCGAACACCCCGGTGAAGACGTTCGTCCCCGATCCGGCCGGCGGGGCGTTGAATCCCCACTGGCCGCCGTCGATGTCGATCGCCACGGCGTAGTGGCCGCCGTCGCCGGCGTGGTCGATGCCGGCGATGTCGTCGGTCCCGGTGTCGGGGCCGTTGCCGTACGTCGTCGTGCTGTCGGTCATCCGGTAGAGCAACGTATAGGCCTGCCCGTTGATGGTCAGGCCCAGGCCGCCGCCGGGGGTTCCGGTGAACGACAGGCTGCCGGCGAAGCCGGTCGGCCCCAGGCCGAAACTGTAGTCGCCGCCGGTTCCGCCGTCGTTGGTGATCAGGGCGACCTGGCCGGCGCCGGACACGGTGATCGGGGCGGTGATGGTGATCCCGTGGTAGGCGTCCAGGGTCAGGGTGTTGGCGCTCGACCAGGAGATGGGCGCGGTGATGTTGATGTCGCCAGCGCCGGGGGCCGTGTTCCCAGGACCGGACGCCCCGGAGGCGGTGGTCCGCAGGGTGACGCTGGTGGTGGCCAGGTTACTGCTGATGGTCGCCGCGGCGGCGGCGTCGACGGTCAGGTCGGTGGGGTCGACCAGCCAGTTTGCCGCCTTCACCTTCAGGCCGGTGAAGTCGACGCTGGCGCCCGAGGTCTCCACCCAGCCGCCCGAGCCGTCGGCGTTCACCGCGTCGATCTGGCCGTTGGCGGTGGTCGTTCCCCCCTCGGCGTAGAGCACGACCTTGCCGCCGCCGGCGGCGACTCCCGTGGCCTTGATGATCCCGCCGGTGTTGCCCGCCAGGGCGTAGACATTGCCGCCGTTGGCCCGCAGCTCCGCCTCGGCGGCCGCGATGGCCCCGGCGTTGGTGGCCGAGGTCGAGGCGCCGCCGGTGACCACCGAGAACTTGCCGCCGTTCAGGGCGCCGTCGTGGAGGATCACCGTGTAGCCGGCCGCCAAGCCCGCCGCGCCATTGGCGGCGCTGATCAAGCCCTCATTGTCGACCTTGGCCGCGAACAGGGCCACGTCGCCCCCCAGGCTGCCGATCTTGCCGTCGTTGACCACGGCGGCGCTTGAGGTTCCGGAGAAGGTCAGGTCGCCGCCGGCGAGGAAGTTCGCATCGGTGACGTCCAGGCTGGAGGCGACGAAGGTCCCGCCGGTGTTCACCACCCCGGTCTTCCCGATCACCACGCCGTTGGCGTTGATCAGATAGACCGAGCCCGTGGCCGACAGCAGCCCGTCGATGGACGAGACCGAGGTCCCCGTCACCCGGTTCAGGGTCGCACCCGTCCCGTTGTTGAACTGCACCCTCCCGCCCGAGCCGATGGAGAATCCCTGCCAGTCGATGATCGCCTTGGCCGACGACTGGGTGACGGTCAGTTGGGTTGCCGAGGGGGCGGTCACCGCCGCGGTTCCGGCGACGACCCTGGCCCCGGTGGGCAGCACCGGCCCGGCCACGGCGGCGGCGGCGATCAGGTTGAGCAGCGCGCCGGCAAAGATGGGTCTGCGGCGCCGCGACCGCGCGCGCTTCTCGGCCGATCGGTTCGTCCTGACAACCATGGCGCGCTCCAATCGACCAGAAGCCAGGTCAGACCCCTCAAGGATCGCCAACCACACGTTGCGAACGCCCGCGACGCCATTAACCAAAGCGCGAGCCTTGGCGGCTGGCGAGTCGGAAGCCGATCAGTCGGTAGGATGTGAGGAGTGACGAAGCCAGCGCGGGGGCTGGAATGGTGGTGCTGTCAGTCAAACGCCAACTTGTCTCCCCTCGGCGAGGGCAGGTACGGGGCGCGGGAGACAATCACACCGCGGAGCGATTGGCTGCGCGCGCGCCTAAAGGCGGCGTCAGCGGGAGTGCCGGAGTAAAGATGGTGCGCTGAGAGGCGACCGCTTCCAGCGTGACAACCACACGGCGCCCTGCCCGGGATCTCGCCGACTGCGTCAGGTGCGTCTGGCGGCGACCCCTTGACGTGATACGGTCCCTAATTGGCGCCACGACCGCGACGGCGAAGATACCGAGTACCGCGGCTGGCGCCCTGAGCTTAGCGTTTTTGGGTGCGGGCGTTACGAATTGTCAGGAATCTGTACTGCGGAGCGGAACTTCGAGGCTGCGAGGGGGTTTCCCGTTCGTTGGCCTTTAGACTGGGTAAAAATAAGCCCGGCCGGCGCAAGTGTTTTGCTCGCTCCATGATGCGGCATCGAGGCCGGGGATCGTAGACCAAAGAGGTCTGAAAGCGAGCGACGACGCTGATCGCGCGTTGGCCCTGGGTGGTGACCGTCGGGAGACCGGCTGGCTGCCTAGGACAATGTCGCGAGGGCGGGTCCAACTGGCTGGCGCACTACTGATCGGCGTGTTGTTGCCGGGGCTATTTCGCTGGTCCCAAACCAGCTTCGGCGTCACCTATGTCGGCTTAGCCTGGAACGATGCGGGTTGCGCCTTGTAAGCGCGT
>PLSW01000021.1 GCA_003165275.1 Caulobacteraceae bacterium | reverse complement strand
CTAGGGGGCCATACCTCCTCTTCCCCCGTCATTGCCGGGCTTGTCCCGGCAACCCAGGATCACGGACCTGGAACGAGAAGCCATCCTTCCATCGGCAGCGGATTTGCGCAGCCGCGAACCTTGGGAATTGATCCGCGCCGCCCGTGTTCCTGGGTAGCCGGGACAAGCCCGGCTATGACGGGTTTGGGGGTCGCGGCGCCAGCGCACGCTGGGGCGACGCCACCCCGTCAGAGTGATCCGTCGAACGCATGATGGAATGATTTTTCGAGACGGAGGCCAAGTCAAGAACGCGGCCGCTTGGCCGCGCCGCTACGCGGCGGCGCCTTCGGCGCCGTCCTTGACTTGGCCTCCGTCTCGAAAGTAGGCTTGGCATGCGATCGACGGGGTGGGGTCCTTCCCGGATCAGGAAGCGACCGCGATTGAACAAGGCTTAGCCCGGCCGCCCCTTCACCCCCGCCTCCAGCGCCGCCACCCGCGCCTCAAGCGCCCGCAGCCGCGCCTCCAGCGGGTTGGCCACCCGCCCCGGCGTCGCCACCCCGGCGTGCTCGGCGATTTCCGCCGGGCGCACGCCGAGCATCTCGGCCAAAACGGCCACCTCGGCGGCGGTGAGTTCGCGCTGGTCCTTGAACACCAGGGCGAGGTCGGCGGGGCTCAAACCGCAGGCTGCGGCGAGGATTTCGCGGGTCAGGCCCCGGTCCGCAAGGCGGACGTCGAACCAGTCTGGATCAAAAAAGAGGGCCATTGCCGCCTCCCGCCGGCTGGCCCGCGACTTGCAGGCCGTAACCGCAGATTAACCGTGTCCCGGAACGAGCCATGCCCGCCTTCGCCGCCTTCGCCGTCAAGGCCTTCGACATCGCCGTGGTCGCGCTGATCTTCACCGCGCTGAGCTGAGCTGGGCAAAAAGACGCTGCGCCCGACCGCCCTTGCGCCGGACCGACGCCCCCTCCGTCTCAGGCTTCGCCTGAGCCACCTCCCCCGCTACGCGGTGGAGGACAACACTTCCGCTTTGCTCCACCGTGAAACGGGGGAGCTGTCGGNNGAAGCCGACTGAGGGGGCGTCGGTCAGCCGCAACCCTGCAGGTCAGATTCATCCAACCCTAATCCCCAAACAGCCTCAGCCGTTGTGGAAGTCCACCTCGCGCCGAGACGCAACGATGGTGACCACGAAGCCGGCGAGGACGTCGAGCAGCACCATCAGCATCAGCAGGAAGAAGGTCGAGGTCGCGAAGGCCGGGAACAGCAGGAACTCCACCAGGCAGGCGATGAACAGGATCATCGACAGGGAGTGGTTGATGATCGCCACATTGCGGCTGGTGGTGGACTTGAGCAGCTCGACGAACAGCACCACCAGGGCGCCGGCGAGCAGCAGGTCGCCCAGGCTGACGGCCCAGGCGGTGTGCGAGGTCATGCGGATGGTGAACAGCTGGCCGGTCATCTTGCCGGCGGCGTCCGGATCCGAGAACCCGCGCCCCAGGGTGAGCACCAGCAGGTTGTAGAGCAAGACTGGCAGGGCCAGCAGCGGAAACGCGGCGAACATGCGACCTCCCCCGAAATCACGGAAGCGCGGAGCGTCTTCCGACCGCCAGCCTAGCCCACTTCTCGCCTGATCCAAACCGTCGCAGTCTGACCTGCGACCTTTCGTGCTACCAAGCCCCCGATGCTTGGCAATGCACGTCTCGAATCGATCGCGAAAGGCTGGCGGGGCCGGGGGCTCGCCGCCCTGATCGCCCTCGCCGCCGGCCTGCCCGGGGCCCTGGCCCTGCCGCCCCTCGACCGCGACGAAGCCCGCACCGCCCAGGCCACGGCGCAGATGCTGGAGACCCGCGACCTCGTCACCGTCCGCTATCAGGACCGGCCGGGGGACCAGCGGCCCGTCGGCGTGCACTGGCTGCAGGCGGCCAGCGTGGCGGCGACCTCCTCGGCCGAGGCCCGCCGGATCTGGGCCTATCGCCTGCCCTCGCTGCTGGCGGCGATGCTGGCGGCGGCGGCCTGCGTCTGGGGGGCGGCGGCGTTTTTCGAGGCGCCCGTCGCCCTGGCCGCCGGGATGATCCTGGCGATCAGCGCCCTTCTCTCCACCGAGGCCGGGCTGGCCAGCGGCGACGCCCTGTTGTGCGGCGCGGTCACCCTGTCCCTGGCCGCCCTGGCCCACCTCTACGCCGCTGGCCTCAGGGGCGAGGCGCCCCTGCGCCGCACCAAGCTGGTGTTCTGGCTCGGCATCGGGGTGGCCCTCCTCGACCACGGGCCGATCGGCGCCCTGCCCATTGTCGGCGCCGTAGTCGCCCTCTGGGCCAGCGACCGCGCCACGCCCTGGCTCAAGACCCTCGGCTGGGGCTGGGGGGTCCTGGTGGTGGCCGGCATGATCGGGCCCTGGCTAGCCGCGATCACCGTCCACACCGACGCCCACTACTGGTTCAACCCGAACAGCGGCGGGACCCTGGCCGGGGACCTCGCCGGCGGCCACGGCGCCTGGCCCGGCGGCAACACCCTGCTGGCGCCCCTGTTGATCTTCCCCGCCGCCGCCCTCCTCCCCCTCGCCGCGGTCCAGGCCTGGACCGCGCGCCATGAGCCCGGCGTGCGCTTCGCCATCTGCTCGCTGGTTCCCGGCTGGCTGGTGCTGGAAATCCTCGGCGCGGGGTCGACCCTGCCGGTCTACGGCGGCCTGGCGATCCTGGCCGCCGTGGGATTGGCCCGCCCCGCCGGCGCCTGGACCGTCCGCGCCGGCTGGGCCCTGACCGCCCTGGCCGGCGCCGGCTGGATCGGCCTGGCGATCTCGGGCTGGGCGGCGTTCGGCGAGCCCGGGTCGGTCGCGGCCCTGCTCCTGACCGTCCTCGCCATCGCCGCCGCCGCCCTGGCCGCGGGCTGGATGCTGATCGCCCCCCGGCGGCGGATCGCCTTCGCGGCGGCCTGCGCCCTGGGCCTTGCGGGCCACGCCGCCCTCGCCGCCGGCCTCGCGCCCCGCCTGGGCGGCCTGTGGCTGGCCCAGCGCACCGGCGCCCTGTTGGACCGCACCCACCTCAACCCCCGCGACGGCCTGACCCCCGGGCCCGTCACCGTGATCGGTTTCACCGAACCCAGCATGGTCTTCACCCTGGGGACGGAGACCGAGCTGGGCGACGCCGGCGACGGCGCCGAGGCCATCGCTGAAGGCCGGCCGGTGGTGGTCGAGGATCGCCAGAAGGCCGGCTTCCTCAGCGAACTGGCTGGCGACAAGTTGAAGGCCTCGCCGGTTGGCGCGGTGGCCGGATGGGACTATGCCACCGGCCGCAAGATGCGGCTGGTGGTCTATCGCTCCGACAGCCCGCCCCCCGCCGACTCGGACACCGCCCCCGAAAGCCCAGCCGCCAAATGACCCGCCCCCCCCTTACTCAAAGAGTGGAAATCGTCGAAGTCGGCCCCCGCGACGGGCTGCAGAACGAGGACCGGCCCCTGGACGTGGCCGAAAAACTTGAATTCATCGCCCGGCTGAAGGCCTGCGGCGTGCGCCGGGTGGAGGCGGTCTCCTTCGTCAACCCGCGGCGGGTGCCGCAGATGGCCGGGGCCGAGGAGATCATGCAGGGCCTGCCCGCCGATCCGGACCTGACCCGCATCGGCCTGGTGCTCAACGAGCGCGGCTGGGACCGGGCGGTGGCCGCCGGCTGCGACGAGGCCAATGTGGTGGTCTGCGCTTCCGACGGCTTCGGCATCCGCAACCAGGGGGCGTCGGTGGCCGAGCAGGTGGCGACCCTCGCCGCCATCGCCGAACGCCAGGCCAAGGAGGGCGGCCCGCGCCTGTCCCTGACCATCTCCGTCGCCTTCGGCTGCCCCTTCGACGGGGAGGTCAGCGAGGACCAGGTCGCAGCCATCGCCCGGGAGGCCGCCGCCCTGGGCATCCCCGAGATCGCCCTCGGCGACACCATCGGCGTCGCCGATCCCTGGACCGTCCGCTCACGGATCGAGGCGGTGCGGCGGGCCGCGCCGGACGCGCGCCTGCGCATGCACTTCCACAACACCCGCAACACCGGCCTGGCCAACGCCTACGCCAGCGTCGAGGCCGGGATCGACGTGCTCGACGCCAGCTGCGGCGGCATCGGCGGCTGCCCCTTCGCCCCGGCGGCGACGGGGAACATCGCCACGGAGGATCTGGTCTACATGCTGAACCGGGCGGGGATCGAGACGGGGCTGGATCTGGACCGGCTGATCGAGACGGGGCTGTGGATCAGCGACAAGCTGGGCAAGACGCCGCCGTCGGCGCTGACCCGGGCGGGGGTGTTTCCGGGGCGCGGATGAGGGGGCCAAGTCTGCCACGCCGCCGCTTGATTCAGCCGGGCGGAGGTCCGCCGACAAGATGCAGCGCATTTTCGTAGTGGGCGTCGAAGCCAACGCGGGTAATCCGCGCCAAGGCATAGGTTTCGACGTTCTCCTCCCACTTTGCGTTTGTATCGATTGGTAAAACCGTAACGGCGCGTCGGTCGATGGCCGTTGGGCGACCGATGTAGCATTCGTCTGGATAGTCCAACTCGCAGTGTATGGTGACGAGCGGGAATAGCTTCGAACCGCTTTCGATAATGGCGCCTACGCTCTGCATATCGACATTCGGCGTCGCCGGCCGTTCGGGACTACGTAGCCGCAAAGCGCGCTCGATGAACTCGGCATGCGGGTCGGGCCGGAGCCTTCGCATATCACTGATCTGGAGACACTCGAATCCGTCGTAGGTAATGCGATCGTCGATCAGTTGCAGGAGGAAGAACTTCGGTCCCACGGCGAGGACGTAGCCGTGCAGGTCCGAGCTCTCGAAGCGTCGGCCAAACCGGACGAGGCCACCAGAGCGCATTGCGCTTTCAAGTTCGGCATATCGCTCGGACGCCATTTCTTTCCCCACACAGCGCCGGAGCCCGGACCACAGTCCCTCGCACCGGTTGCGTCACCAAGACATGCGATTGCCTGAGATTCCGCCCTGAACCTCATGGCTGATTATCGCGCTCTGTCCAAGGCGTCTGAAGGACGGGCCCGCTTGGGCCCGCCGCGGCGCGGCGACGCCTTCGGCGTCGTCCTCGACACGCCTTGGTCAGAGCGCAAGCTCGCCATCAAGAGGTTAAGGCGCGAAGTGCTCGGGGAGCCCAGCAGCCAACCACTCAAAGGCCGTCGACGAGGTGAGCGGCTCAGCGAGCTTGGCACGGATCACCGCCGCACAGTCCGCCGCGCTCACGCACGACGTATCGACCTCCAGATCGTACACCCCCGGCCGGTGCACCGCCTCCTGCCACGCCCGCACCGGCGCCGGGACCGGATCGCCCTTGGAGCCGACCGCATACCGCCCATCCCGGCCGGCCTCGCCGCGATTGCGCCGCTCCATGATGGCCTCGATCGAACACCGCACCCCCACGAACAACACTGGCAGGCCGGCGAGGCGGCGCGCGCAGTCGGGGAGGATGCCGAGGGGCGGGGAATAGGCGTCGTGGTGGCCGACGTCGGCCACCACGTTCAGGCCCAGTCGGCTGTGCGCAGCGATGGACCCATAGAGCGCCGCATACCAGACCGCGACCAGGGGCTCGAGGTCGGGCCGCTCACCGCCGGGGCGCAGGCCGAGGCCGGGCTGCAGCGCCGCGGGGGTGGCGGCCATGTAACCGTCCACGCCCAGGGTCATCCAGACCCCGTCGAAGCTCGCCTGGACCACCCGGGCGATGCTCGACTTGCCCGATCGCGGGGCGCCGTTGAGGACGATGATCCGGCCGGGGGTGGGGAGTGGGGTCATATTACTCTTCGGAGTGACGCGGTGAGGCGGCGGAACCTAGGCCTTCTCCCCTCGCGACGCTGTTGCGAAATCGTGCGTGGTTCGAGACGCGCGCGAAGAGCGCGCTCCTCACCATGACTAGGAGTCTTGCAATCCAACATCCTAGTCATGGTGAGAGCGACCGAAGGGAGCGTCTCGAACCACGCACGCTGGTCGTGCAACGCTCCGCGTGCGGATGAGGGGGCGCGCGGCCCATCCGCGCGGTGTCGACAACGCAGCTCAGCGGCCGGTGCGACCCCTCATCCGGCCCTTCGGGCCACCTTCTCCCCCAAGGGGAGAAGGCCTCCGCGAAATCACCCCCGCCGTAGATCCGGCGCCAGGGCCTCCTGCGTCAGCATCGCCACCGCCTCGTCCAGGGTCACGATCGTCTGGCCGTCGGACCCGAACCGGCGCAGGGCCACCTTGCCCTCCTCGGCCTCTCTCCGGCCCACAACAGCGATCACCGGGGTCTTGGTCAGGCTGTGTTCGCGGACCTTGTAGTTGATCTTCTCGTTGCGCAGGTCCGCCTCCACCCGCAGGCCGGCGGCCTTCAGGCGCTTGACCACCGAGGCGGCGTACTCGTCCCCGTCGGAGGTGATCGTCGCCACCACCACCTGCACCGGGGCCAGCCACAGGGGGAAGGCGCCGGCGTAGTTCTCGATCAGGATGCCGATGAACCGCTCCATGGAGCCGAACATGGCCCGGTGCAGCATCACCGGCCGGTGCTTGGCGCCGTCGGGGGCGACATATTCCGCATCCAGACGATCGGGCAGCACGAAGTCCAGCTGCAGGGTGCCGCACTGCCAGGTGCGGCCGATGGCGTCGCGCAGGTGGAACTCCAGCTTGGGGCCGTAGAAGGCGCCCTCGCCGGGCAGGAATTCGACTTCCACACCGGCGGCGCGGGCGGCGCGTTCCAGCTTGGTCTCGGCGATGTCCCAGACATCGTCCGTACCCGCACGAAGGTCCGGCCGCAGGGCCAGTTTCACCGCGTGCAGGGAAACGTCCATGTCCTCGTAAACCGAGTAGAGCAGCATGACGAACTTCTGCGTCTCGCTCTCGATCTGGTCTTCCGTGCAGAAGATGTGGCCGTCGTCCTGGTTGAAGGCCCGCACCCGCATGATCCCGTGCAGGGCGCCGGAGGGCTCGTAGCGGTGGCAGGCGCCGAACTCGGCGTAGCGCAGGGGCAGGTCGCGGTAGGACTTCTGGCCGATGTTGAATATCTGCACATGCCCGGGGCAGTTCATCGGCTTCACCGCCAGGGCCTCGCCCTCCACCGTCTCGCAGACGAACATGGCGTGGCCGAACTTCTCCCAGTGGCCCGAGCGCTCCCACAGGCCCCGGTCGAGGATCTGCGGGGACTTGACCTCGTCATAGCCGTCCGCCTCCAGCCGCCGGCGCAGATAGGCCTCCAGCGTCAGGTAGAGGCTCCAGCCCTTGGGGTGCCAGAACACCATCCCCTTGCCCTCTTCCTGCAGGTGGAAGAGGTCCATGGCCCGGCCGATCTTGCGGTGGTCGCGGCGCTCGGCCTCCACCACCCGCTTGAGATAGGCGTCCAGATCCTCCTGGCTGGCCCAGGCGGTGCCGTAGATGCGCTGCAGCTGGGCGTTGGCCTGGTCGCCGCGCCAGTAGGCGCCGGCGAGCTTGGTCAGCTTGAACGCCTTGCCCACGTGGCGCGTGGACGGCAGGTGCGGGCCGCGGCAGAGGTCCTTCCAGGCGCCCTGGTGGTAGACCGTGACGGTTTCGCCGACCGGGATCGAGCCGATGATCTCGGCCTTGTACTTTTCGCCCATGGCCGTGAAGTCGGCGATGGCCGCGTCGCGACCCACCTCCTCGCGGATGATCTTCTCGTCGCGGTCGACGATCTGGCGCATGCGCGCCTCGATCGTGGCCAGGTCGTCCAGGGAGAAGGGCTCGTCGCGGGCGAAGTCGTAGAAGAAGCCGTCCTCGACATTGGGACCGATAGTCACCTGGGTGTCCGGGAACAGCTCCTGCACGGCCTCGGCGAGCACGTGGGCCGTGTCGTGGCGGATCACCTCCAGGGCGTCGGGGGACTCCCGGGTGATGATCTCGATGGCGCCGCCCCCCGGCAGCGGCCGGTCGAGGTCGAGCAGGGCGCCGTCCAGCTTGACCAGCAGGGCCTTCTTTTCGAGGGACTTGGAGATGGCGGCGGCCACATCGCGGCCGGAGCTGCCTTGCGGATACTGTCGGACGGAGCCGTCGGGGAATTTCAGGTCGATCATGGTTCACAGGTCCATTTCCGCGCCGCGTCCTTGGCGGAGGCGGCGCGCGGGGGCGGCGGGTCGTAGCCCGATCCGCCCCACGGATTGCATCGGCACAGACGATGGGCGGCGAGATAGCCGCCGCGCCAGGGTCCGTGTGAGATCAGGGCCTCGGCGGCGTATTCCGAACAGGTCGGAAGAAACCGGCATTGGTTCCCGATCAGCGGGGATAGGGCCAGCTTGTAGGCGCGCAGGGCGCCTCTGACGGAGCGTTCGTAGAGGGTCATACCGGCGCGGTTGCGAACGGGGTTTCGACGCTGCTTATCGCTTCGCGACAGGCGCCGATCAAGCCGCGCCGGCGCGGCTAGTTCGCGAGGTCTCGGCTTTCACGGCGTTGCGGACAGCCTCGGCCGCGGCCTCGAACGCGAGCAGCGTCGAGGCGTGGCGGGCCGGATAGTCTTTCACCGCTTCGAGCACGGCGAGCTCCGCAAACCGGCCCTCGGGGTGGGGACCGTTCGCCTTCAACATATCACGCAGGGCGTTTCGCGCCATCTCGATCTCGTCGAGGCTGGCGCCGATCACATGGGCGCCCAGCACCGCGGCGGAGGCCTGGCCGAGGGCGCAGGCGCGCACCTCCTGGGCGAAGTTGGCGACCTTGCCGTCCTTGACGGTCACATCGACGATGATCCGCGAGCCGCAGAGCTTGGCGACCTTCTCCGACGAGGCGTCCGGCGCGGCGAGCCGGCCGGCGTGGGGGATTTCCGCCACCAGCTTGAGGATCTTCGCCGAGTACAAGTCATTGATCATCATCAAACCCGCTCATCCCCGCGCAGGCGGGAATCCAGGAGAATAGCTCACCAGACCCAACCCTCCCAACACTCGTCATCCCGGCCGGAGCGAAGCGGAGAGCCGGGACCCAGCGCCAAGCCCACTGCTATTGCGAACCGCCTGGGTCCCGGCTCTCCGCGCAAGGGCGCTCCGGCCGGGATGACGAACAGTTTGGTTGGTCGATCATGGGACCTATGTGGCCTCGGCCTGCCGTTCGCGCCAGATGGTCTCGCATCGTTCGCGCACCGCCTCGCCCATGGCCTCGAAGCCCTGGCGGATGGATTTGCGCAGGGGCCGCACGGCGCGGAGGCCCAGCAGGCCGGAGAATATCTCGCCGTTGGAGAAGACGCAGTTGGTCGGCCCCAGGGCCTCGATCTCCAGGTAGCGGATCGACTTCACCAGTCCCTTCATCATCGACAGCTGCCAGTGGATGGCCTCGTCCGGGGTCCAGTCGACCACGCGAGGCTCGATGATCCGCGGCTCCTGGCCCGGAAGCGCCAGTTTCAGCTTCAGCTTCTCGCCATAGCCGATCACCCCGTGCGCCTCCGGATAGAGCGGATTCCACGCCGCCCAGCCGGGCAGGTCGGAAATCACCGCCCAGATCACCTCCGCCGGAACGGCGACGCCGACACGATGCTCGATCTTCACTCCGCCGTCCCCGTTGCTTCACCTAGCCGCCACGTCGCCCCGTCCGGACTGTCCATCACCACCACGTTCAGCGCCGTAAGCTCGGCGCGGATGCGGTCGGCGGTGGCGAAGTCCTTGGCCTGGCGGGCCTCGAAGCGGGTCTTGAGCAGGGCGTCGACCTTGGCCTTCAGTTCCTCGTCCACCGGACCCTGGAACCAGGTTTCCGGATCCTGCTGCAGCACGCCCAGGAGGGCGCCGGCGCCGAGCAGGCCGGCCTTGGCCGCCGTGCGCTCCACCGGATCGTCGGAGGTCTCCAGGATCTTGGCCAGGGCGAAGAGCTCGGCCATGGCCCGGGGGGTGTTCAGGTCGTCGCCGAGGGCCTCGGCGAAGGCCGCCGGCGGATCGCCGGCGCGCACGGGCAGGTCGGCGGCCCGGCGCAGGGCGCCGTAGAGCCGGTCGAGGGACTTGCGCGCCTGGGCCAGCAGGTCGGACGACCAGTCCAGCGGGGCGCGGTAGTGGGCCGACAGCAGGGCCCAGCGGATGGCCTCCGGCGCGACCTGTTTGACCAGGTCGTGCACCAGCACCCCATTGCCGGTGCTCTTGGACATCTTCTCGGCGTCCATGGTCAGGAAGCCGTTGTGCACCCAGTAGTTGGCGAACACCGGCGCGCCGTCGGCGCAGCGGGATTGGGCGATCTCGTTCTCGTGGTGCGGAAAGATCAGGTCGTGGCCGCCGCCGTGGATATCGATGGGCACGCCCAGGGACGAGTCGATCATCGCCGAGCATTCGATGTGCCAGCCGGGCCGGCCCGCGCCCCAGGGGCTGTCCCACACCGGCTCGCCCGGCTTGGAGGGCTTCCACAGCACGAAGTCGGCGGGATGGCGCTTGTAGGGGGCGACCTCGACCCGGGCGCCGGCGATCATGTCCTCAACCGAGCGGCCCGACAGCTTGCCGTAGTCGGGGAAGCTCTCGATGCTGAACAGCACATGGCCCTCGGCGGCGTAGGCGCTGCCGTTCTCGACCAGTCGGCCGATCATCGTCTGGATGTCGTCGATATGCGCCGTGGCGCGAGGCGCGAGGGTCGGCGCCAGCACGCCGAGGGCGCCCATGTCGGCGTCGTAGACGGCGCTGAAACGGTCGGTGATGGCGCTGATCGGCACCCCCTGCGCCGCCGCGGCCGCGTTGATCTTGTCGTCCACGTCGGTGATGTTGCGCGAATAGACCACGGCCTCGGCGCCGTAGATGTGGCGCAGCACCCGGAACAGCAGGTCGAAGGCCACCGCCGCCCGGCCGTTGCCCACATGGGCGTAGGAATAGACGGTGGGTCCGCAGACATACATCGTCACCCGCTTGGGATCGGCGGGAACGAACCGGCGTTTTTCGCCGGTCATGGTGTCATGCAGGGTGAGATTCATCGGGCCTGATAGGTCGAGGGCGTTCCAGGGGCAAGCAATCTTCCCATATAACGGGGCGCGGCGACCGGGTTAAGTCGCAAGGCGCAACCGACTGTGAGACCCTGGCGACCATGACGACGAGCCCCTTTCCGCCTCCGGGCGCCAAGACCGACCTGGAGCGCGGCCCCGTGCTGACGCCCAACTTCAACGCCGATGGCCTGATCGCCGCCATCGCCATCCACGCCGACACCGGCGAGGTGCTGATGTTCGCCTGGATGAACGCCGAGGCCTTGAGCCTCACCCTCTCCACCGGCGAGGCCCACTACTACAGCCGCTCGCGCCAGGAACTGTGGCGCAAGGGCGAGACCAGCGGCCAGCTGCAGATCGTCGCCGAGGCGCGCGTCGACTGCGACCAGGACGCGGTGCTGCTGAAGGTCCGTCCCCAGGGCGACGGGGGCGCCTGCCACGTGGGGTTTCGATCCTGCTTCTACCGCGTTGTGGAGAACGGGGGCCTCGTCGAGCGCCCCTGAAACCAGCCAAGGAGACCGTCATGTCGAGCGAAGGCCTGCACATCCCCCGCGAAAAGCTGTCGGCGCAAAACCTGCGCCTGCACTACGCCATCGCCTCGCTGATCGAGGAGCTGGAGGCCGTCGACTGGTATCGCCAGCGCGCCGACGACACCGACGACGCCGAGCTGAAGGCCATCTTCCTGCACAACGCCCGCGAGGAGACCGAACACGCCGCCATGGCGCTGGAGTGGATCCGGCGGAATGACGGGGAGTTCGACAAGCATTTGAAGGAGTACCTGTTCCAGGAAGGCTCGATCGTGGGCCGCGAGCATGCGGTGGAGGGGGGCGGCTGAGGGGGGTCAACGGCATCCTTCTCCCCTTGCGGGAGAAGGTGGCCCCCGAAGGGGGTCGGATGAGGGGGCGCGCCGGCCCATCCGCTGGGGCGCCGACACGCCACCGCAATCACCGGTGCGACCCCTCATCCGGCCCNNTTCTCCCCCAAGGGGAGAAGGGCTCCGGTCGTTTGCGCCGATGACCCCGCCCGCCGCCCCCGACGACATCGATCCCGACCTGGAGGACGCCGTCCCCGGGCTGATCACCGTCACCCTCACCGCCGACGACGCCGGCCCGCGCCTGGACAAGGTGCTGGCCGGGCAGCTGGCCGACATCTCCCGCGCCCGTCTTCAGGCCCTGATCGCCCAGGGCGCCCTGACCCGCGGCGGCGTCCCCCTCACCGACGGCTCGGTCAAGGCCGTGGCCGGGACCTATCTGTTGCAGGTGCCGGAGCCCACCGCCGCCGAGCCGGCCCCGGAAGACATCCCCCTCGCCGTCCTCTTCGAGGACGCCCACCTGATCGTCGTCGACAAGCCCGCCGGCATGGCCGCCCATCCGGCGCCGGGCTGCGAAAGCGGCACCCTGGTCAACGCCCTGCTGTTCCATTGCGCCGGCAGCCTGTCCGGCGTCGGCGGGGTGGCGCGGCCGGGGATCGTGCACCGGCTGGACAAGGACACCTCCGGGGTGATGGTGGCGGCCAAGTCCGACGCCGCCCACGCGGGGCTGTCGGCCCTGTTCGCGACCCACGACATCGACCGGGCCTATATCGCCCTGACCCGCGGCGGCCCGACGCCGCCGCGCGGAACCCTGACCACCCGCATCGGCCGCTCGCACACCGATCGCAAGAAGATGGCGGTGCTGCGGGCCGGGGGGCGCGAGGCGACCACCCACTATGTGACCGAAAAGGCCTTCGGCCCGGCGACCAAGCCCCTGGCCGCCCGAGTGGTCTGCCGGCTGGAGACCGGCCGCACCCACCAGATCCGCGTGCACATGGCCAGCCTCGGCTCGCCCTGCCTGGGCGACCCCGTCTACGGCGCCGGCGCCCCCACCGCCCCGGTCCGGGAAGCCATGCGCGAAGCCGGGCTGACCCGCCAGGCCCTGCACGCCGCGGTGCTGGGCTTTCGCCATCCGATCACCGGTGAGATGCTGCGGTTCGAGACGCCGTTGCCGCCGGATATGGCGGCGCTTGAGGCGGGCTTAAGCCATCTTTGAGGCCGCCCATATCAACGCCGGTCCAGTTCGACGCGGCGTCCGGTGGCGATAGCGCCTCTGGCGCCCCCGTTAGAAACCCTCGTCCGGCGGGGCCTTCAAACCGCCGCAACCTATTCCTATCTACCCTGTTGAAGGGGTGGACCGCGCGCTCTCCCGCGTGGTCCACATGCTTGAGGGGATAGTTGAATGGCTGCCGCCGGAACCCAATCGCTTGCCGTGATGACGCCTGAGGGCGGCCTGTCGCGCTATCTCACTGAAATTCGTAAGTTTCCCATGCTGGCGAAGGATGAGGAGTTCATGCTCGCCAAGCGCTGGAAGGAGCACCAGGACCCCGAGGCCGCCCACCGGATGGTCACCTCGCACCTGCGCCTCGTGGCCAAGATCGCCATGGGCTACCGCGGCTACGGCCTGCCCATCGGCGAGGTGATCTCCGAGGGTAATGTCGGCCTGATGCAGGCGGTGAAGAAGTTCGAGCCGGACAAGGGCTTCCGCCTGGCCACCTACGCCATGTGGTGGATCCGCGCCTCGATCCAGGAATACATCCTGCGCTCCTGGTCGCTGGTGAAGATGGGCACGACGGCGGCGCAGAAGAAGCTGTTCTTCAACCTGCGCAAGGCCAAGAGCGAGATCTCCGCCTTCGGCGAAGGCGACCTTCGCCCCGAACAGGTGACCCACATCGCCACCCGCCTCGGCGTGCTGAACGACGAGGTGATCTCGATGAACCGGCGCCTGTCGGGGCCGGATTCCTCGCTGAACGCGCCCCTGCGCTCTGACGGCGAAAGCGAATGGCAGGACTGGCTGGCCGACGACAACGCCGTCAGCCAGGAAACCGCCTACGCCGACGAGGAAGAGCACACCATCCGCAAGTCGCTCCTCGAAGAAGCGATGACCGAGCTCACCGACCGCGAACGCCACATCCTCACCGAGCGCCGCCTGCGCGACGATCCGACCACCCTGGAAGAACTAGCCAGCGAATACGGCGTCAGCCGCGAACGGGTCCGCCAGATCGAGGTGCGGGCGTTCGAAAAGCTGCAGAAGGCCATGCGGACGGCGGCGTCGGAGCGGAATCTGGAGACGGTCTGAGCGGCTGGAGCGTCCCCCTCATTCCTCCCCGCGTGCGGGGAGGTGTCATCGAGCGCAGCGAGATGACGGAGGGGCAAGCCGCGCCCCTCAACTTGCCCCTCCGTCGCGTCGCTATGCTCCGCGACACCTCCCCGCACGCGGGGAGGAATAAGAGGTTCTACCCCTTCACGAACGGCAAACTCGTCGTCGGCGTCCCGTTCAGCGCCAGCAGGGCATTGGCCACCGCCGGAGCGATCACCGGCGTACCCGGCTCGCCGACCCCCGTCGGGTGGTTGTTCGACGGGATGATGTAGGTTTCCACCGTCGGCGCCTCGTTCATCCGCAGGACCGGATGGGTGTCGAAGTTGGTTTCCTGGACCACCCCGTCCTTCATCGTCATCTTGCCGTACATCGCCGCCGACAGGCCGTAGCAGATGCCGCCCTCCATCTGGGCGGCGATCTGGTCCTTGGCGATGGCCACGCCGCAGTCGATGGCGCAGACGACGCGGCCCACCTTGGGCTTGCCGTCCTTCATCGTCACCTCGGCCACCTGGGCCACCACCGTGCCGAAGCTTTCGTGCACCGCGAGGCCGCGGGCGGTTCCCGCCGGCAGGGGCGATCCCCAGCCGGCCTTCTCGCAGGCCAGGTTCAGCACCGCCAGATGGCGGGCCGCTTCCGGCCCGGCCTTGGCGTAGAGGGCGCGGCGATAGTCGGCCGGGTCCTTGCCGGCCTTGCGGGCCAGCTGGTCGATGGTGTGCTCCATGGCGAAGGCGGTGTGGGTCGCGCCCACCGACCGCCACCAGAGCACCGGCACCTCGAAATCAGGCACATAGACCTGGCCGTCCACCACCGGCGTCGCCTTCAGATAGGGCGAACCCTTCGTCCCCTCAACCGTCGAGGGGTCGAGGCCGCCTTGGCCGGGCAGGCCCTTGGCCGGCGACTGGGTGACGATGCGGTGGCGCCAGGCGGCAGGGTAGCCGTCCGAATCGGTCTTGATGGCGACGGTGGTGTGGGTCAGCGGCCGGTAACGGCCCGCGGCCATGTCGTCCTCGCGGGTCCAGACCAGCTTCACCGGCCGCCCGGCGCCCACATGCTTGGCCACATGCACGCACTCGGCCATGTAGTCGGAGGTGGGGTTGCCGCGCCGGCCGAAGGAGCCGCCGGCCTTGAGGACCTCGATCTCCACCGCGCCGGGGAAGCAGCCGACGATCATGGCGGCGTTGATCTGGTCCAGGCTCGGGATCTGCGAAGCGAAGGTCAGCTTGACCTTGTGCCCGTCCACCTGGGCGACGCAGTTCATCGGCTCCATGGTGGCGTGGGCCAAGTAGGGGAAATCGTAGGTGGTCTCGAAGAGCTCGCCACCGAACGCGTTGGTCGCGTCCCCGGCGGTCTGGAAGACCTGGGCCTTGATCTTGGGATCGCCCTTGCCGACGGCGATGACTTTGTACCCGGCCAGGATCTGGTCGGTGGACCGGCGCTCGGCCTTGGACTCGTCCCAGGTCACCTTCAGCGCCTCGCGGCCCTTGCGCGCCGCATAGGTGGTCTGCGCGACTACGGCGACGCCAGTGGGGATCTGCACCACGTCGACGACGCCGGGCACCTTTCGGGTCGCCGAATCGTCAAACGACACGGGCTTCGAGCCGAACCGCGGCGGATGGGCCACCACGGCGGTGAGCATGTTCGGCAGGTGGACGTCCTGGGTGTAGCGCTCCTGGCCGGTGCTCTTGTCGCGGCTGTCGAAGCGGCGGACCCGGTCGGTGCCGATCAGGGTGAACTGGCTGGGCTTCTTCAGGGTCGGGGTCTTGGGCGGGGTGATGCTCGCCGCCTCGGCGACCAGCTCGCCGTAGCCGGCGCTTCGGCCGGTGGCGTTATCGGTGATGACCCCGTCCTTCACGGTCAGGTCACGCGCGGGCGCCTTCCAGCGCAGGGCCGCGGCGTGGACCAGCATGTAGCGGGCGGTGGCGCCGGCCGCGCGCAGCTGGTCCCAGGAGTTGTTGATCGCGGTCGAGCCGCCGGTCCCCTGCAGGCCCATCAGGGTATTGGCGTAGAGCTTGGCGTTGGCCGGGGCGGCCTCGGTGCGCACCTTGGTCCAGTCCGCGTCAAGCTCCTCGGCGACGATGGCGGCGAGGCCCACGTGATTGCCCTGGCCCATTTCCTGGTGCTTGTTGATCACCGTCACCCAGCCGTCCGGGGAGATCTTGATGAAGGGGCCGAAGGCGCCCACGTCGAGCTTCTTGCCACCGAAGCTGACGATGTCGCCCATGGAGCAGCCCACCAGCAGCGAGCCGCCGGCGAGGGTGGCGCCGACGATCAGGCCGCGGCGTGTGGTGGCCAGGGCCTTTGACGTCTTGGAAAGCTTGCTGATCGCGTTCACGCCACGTCTCCATGCACGGGGGCCTTGGCGCCGGCGACGTCCTTGATGGCCGCGCGGATGCGCTGGTAGGTCCCGCAGCGACAGATGTTGCCGGTCATGGCGCTGTCGATATCGTCGTCGGTGGGCGCCGGCTTGGCGGCCAGCAGGGCCGCGGCCGACATGATCTGGCCGGACTGGCAGTAGCCGCACTGGGGCACGTCGTGCTTGACCCACGCGGTTTGCAGCGGATGGGTTCCGCCCAGGCCCTCGATGGTGGTGACCTTGCCCCCCGCCAGGGCGCTGACCGGCGTCTGGCAGCTGCGCACCGCCACCCCGTCCACATGCACGGTGCAGGCGCCGCACTGGGCGATGCCGCAACCGTATTTGGTCCCAGTGAGCAGAAGCTCGTCCCGCAGCACCCAGAGCAGCGGCGTTTCCGGATCCGCCGTCACATCGTAGGATTTTCCGTTGATATTCAGCGACGTCGTCATGCGTCCCCGTCCCCCGCGCCTAAAAGACCGGCATGTTGCGCCAGCCACCCCGTCGGCGGGATTCCCCTCCGCTCGACGGGCCATCTTAACATCGTTCACGAGGTTGGCGCGGCTAAAATGCTGACGCGGCCCGCGGCTGCGGCTACCTATCGCCCATGGACAGCTTCCCCGCCTTCTTCCCCCTGACCGGCCGCACCGTGGTGGTGGCTGGCGAAGGCGACGGCGCCGAGGCCAAGGCCCGGCTGTTCGCCGGATCGCCCGCCACGGTCCTGCGGCTGGCGCCAGCGGAGGCGACCGACTCCGCCCGCTACGCCGGCGCGGCCCTCGCTTTCGTCGCGGGCGGCGAGGCGGACTTCCTGCGCGCCGCCGCCGCCGCGTCCCGGGCGGCGGGGGTTCCGGTGAACGTCGTCGATCATCCCGAGCTCTGCGACTTCACCACCCCCGCCCTGGTGGACCGGGGCGAGGTGGTGGTGGCTGTGGGCACGTCCGGCGGCGCGCCGATGCTGGCCAGCCTGCTGCGCAGCGACCTGGAGGCGCGTATCCCCGAAGGCGCGGGACGGGTGGCGGCCCTGTTTCGCAGCCAGAACGAAGCGGTGCGCGCGGCCCTCCCCGATCTCGCCGCCCGCCGGGCCTTCCTCGCTCAGGCCCTGCGCAGTCCGGCGGCGGAGGCGGCGATGGCCGGCGACATGGCCGAGGCCGAGCGGCGGCTGCGCGCGGCCCTCGCCGGCGCCGAGGGGACAGCGAAGGGCGGCGTCACGGTGATCCTCGTCGGCGAGGCCTCGGACCTGCTCAGCCTGCGCGCCGCCCGCGCCCTGGCCCAAGCCGATGCGGTCGTCATTGATCCCCTGTGCCCGCCGGCCGTGTCCGGCATGGCCCGGCGCGATGCGCGGCGGCTGGCGGGCGCGGAGGCGGCGGTGGAGGGCCTTGCGGCGCTGGCGGGCGCGGGGTTGAGTATCGTGTGGGCGGTGGCCGGAACGGAGCCGGGCGGCCTGGAGGCTCTGCGGCGGTCGGGGGTGCGCGTCGTGATCCTGCGGCCCGCGCCCGGGTAGGGAAAAGCCGCCCTCAGACCCGTCCCGTCACCGCCGCCAGGCCCGCGGCCACCTGGGTGACGTCATAGGGCTTGCGGATGATCGGGGCGTCGAAGCCTTCGGGCAGGATTTTCGAATCGCCGTAGCCGGTGGCGAAGACGAAGGGGATGCCCCGCCCGCGCAGGGCCTCGGCCACCGGCGCCACCGACACGCCGTTGAGGTTGGCGTCCAGGACCGCCGCGTCGACGATCGTCGATTCCAGCAGGCTGAGCGCCTCGTCCACGTCCGCGGCGCATCCCACCACGTGCGCGCCGGCCTCCTGCAGCCCCGCCTCCAGCTCAAGGGCGAGAAGCAGGGCGTCCTCGACGATCAGCACGCGCAGGCCTTCCACCCGCGTGGCCCGCTCGATGTCGGGCGCGCCGGCCGAAGCCCCGGTCAGGGATTCCGGCGGCGGCGGCGGCGTCTCCGTCGACGGACCTTGCGGGACCTTGGCGAGGGCGCCTTCGCCCACCGTCACCAGCACCCGCACCCCCTCGCGGCGGTAGTCGACGCTGACCGCGCCCTCCAGTTCGCGGCCGGTGACCTTTTCCAGCAGGGTCGCGCCGAATCCGCGCCGGGTCGGCGGCGAGACGGTCGGGCCGCCGGCTTCCTCCCAGCGAAGCTCCAGCCCGCCGTAAGCGGTCTCGCGCCAGCGCACGTCGACCCGCCCCTCCTCGGTGGACAGGGCCCCGAACTTGACGGCGTTGGTGGCCAGTTCGTGCAGTGCCAGGGACATGGCGTTAGTGGCGCGGGGGGTCAGGGCGATGTCCGGCCCCTCCCATCGGGTCTGGCCGGGCGCCAGCCCGCCCAGTTCGGCGGCGGCGATGTTGTGCATGCCCGCGCCGCGCCAGCGGGTGGCCGTCAGCAGCTGGTGCGCCGAGGCCATCGACTTCAGCCGGCCTGAGAACGTCTTCAGGAAGGAGTCCATCGACGAGGCCTTGCGCGCCGACTGCGCCGCCATCGACTGGACCGAGGCCAGGACGTTCTTCACCCGGTGATCGAGCTCGGCGACCAGGGCCTCGCGTTCCTGGTCGTCGGCCTTGCGGTCGCTGATGTCCTCGATGACGCCGATCACCTTTCCCGACCTGCGGTCCGGGCCCGTGACAAGCACGCCGGCGCACATGACCCAGATCTGGCGGCCGTCCTCCGGTCGGGTAAGGCGGTTTTCGATGAGGAACCGGCCCCGCTGGGTGAGACCCTCAAGCAGGTCGGCCTCGACCTTCTCGAGATCTTCAAGATCGATAAGGCCGATCAGGCCGCCGTGCCTGTCGGCCGTCAACTCGGCGACGCGCCAACCCAGGGTCTGCTGCGCCCGCTCGCTCAGGCGAAGGGTGTCGGTCTCGATATCCCACTCGAAATCGCCGAGGTTCGCCGCGTTGAGGGCCAGCTCCGCCCGGCCCTGGTCGACAGCGCTGCGCTGACGCGCCTCGGCCACCAAGGCGTCGCGCGCCAGTTCGTCGCGCGCGAGGTCCGCCAGGCCGCAGAGCAGGCGCCGCTGCTGTTCGGTGGGCGCGGCGCGGCGATTCGGATCGCCGACGCACAACAGGCCCAGCACCTCGCCCTCGGCGGTCTTGATCGGGGCGGCGGCGTAGAAGCGCGGCCCCGTCTCCGAGTGGGACGGGGCGATTCGCAGGCGGGGATCGTCGCCCGCATCTTCGGCGAACACCGGCTCTCGAACCCTCAGCGCCGCCTCGGCCAGGGCCGCCTCCCGCGGCCAGGCCGCCGGGTCCATGCCGAAGTTGGCGCTGGGTCGCGGACCGTGTTCGTCGACAAGGAAGACCGCCGCGGTCGGGGCGTCGAAGACCATGGCCGCGAGGGCGGCGATGCGGTCGAACCGCTTGTCCGGCTTCATCTCGGGCTCGGCGTCGGCCTGCTGCGCGCCCAGGGCGGCCGCGCCCCCCGCCGCGCGCGCGGTCAGCCGTTCGAGCAAGGCTTTACGAATCCCGCTCTGCCGGATGAGGGTCATGGGGAAGGATGCGAACCTATGGAGATGACACTCACCGGAGCACGCATGATTCTCGCCGAAAACGGTGGCGCTTAACGTTAGAGAACACCTTGCGAAGGCATAAGGAAAGCGTCATGCAGCATTTGCCTGTCTTCAAGCTCCCGTCCCGGGCCGACCCGCCCGGAACCCCGCGAGCCGCGTAGCGTTTGGGCCTGAACCCGCCTTTCCCATTTCCGAGTCTTCGGAGGAATTCCATGACCGCCAGCACCAAGATCAACGAGACCGCCGAACAGGCCGACAAGTCCATCCAGGACGCCGAGAAGAAGATTCGTGACTTGGCCGACCGGGCCGAGCGGGTGATCCTGGACTCTCTGGAAACCGTGCGCGTCCAGTCGCGAGTCTATGCCGACACCGCCAGTGATTCCCTCGACACCGCCCAGCGCTACGTCACCGAGCACGTGCAGGAACGGCCCCTGGCCGCCACCGCCGCGGCCCTGGGCGTCGGGGTGCTGATCGGCCTGCTGTTCTCCAGCCGCAACCGCTGATGCTCGAACGCGTCCTGATGGCGGTCGCCGCGGCGACCGCCATCGCCACGGCCGCCGCGGTGAGCGTGGTGGCGCTGGCGTTCGCGATCTATGCCCTGCTGTCGACGCCCCTCGGGGCGGCCGGCGCGGCCGGGGCGGAGTGTGCGATCTTCGCCGTGCTGGTGGGGATCGCCTGCCTGGTCGCCTACGGGCGGGCGAAGAAGGCCTCGCGTCAGGGGCCGGCCGGCGACGCGATCAGCCTCGCCGACCGGCTGATGGACCTTGTCCGCGACAAGCCGATGGCCTCCGCGGGCATCGCCGTCGCGGCCGGGCTGATGGCCCTGCGCAATCCCGCCGTGATCGCGGTCATCGTGCGGACAATCCTGGAATCCCTGCCGGCCAAGGGCCGCAAAAAGGGCTCCTAGCCACGCCGATAAGGCCCGATCATGGGAACGCGCCGACGGCCGCGGCGTTATCTCCGCGAGCCCGAAGCGGGCGGCGGAGACCTATCCCATGTTGACCTGGGCGTTGATTTTCCTGGTGGTGGCGCTGATCGCGGGCGTGCTCGGATTCACCGGCGTCGCCGGCGCCTCCATCGCCCTGGCGAAGATCCTATTCATGATCTTCCTGGTGTTGTTCGTGATCTCGCTGGTGGTGCACCTGTTCCGAGGCCGGGCGGTCTAGGGGATCAACCTTAACTCGGCCCGCCCTCTCTCCTCGTCATGGCCCGGCCATGACGAGAAAGGGATGGATCGGTTCAAACCGCGACCGCCCTACCCCTAGAGCCCGCCCCGCAGGGGCGCCAAATCCGGGAACGCCGTCTCCCGGCGCGCCTGCTTGGCGGCGAAGGCCTCGGCCATGTGCGGCCCCGAGAACATGCCCGACTGCCACACGGCGATATAGTCCAGCCCGTCGGCGATGGAGTGGTCGCGGGCGTAGTTGATCATCACCTTCGAGCCGGTCACCGCCAGGGGCGCCTTCGAGGCGATCTCCCGCGCCGTGGCCATCACGTGGTCCAGCAGGGCCTCGTGGGTGTCGAAGACCTCGTTCACCAGGCCGAGCTCGCGGGCGCGGGCGGCAGGAAGCCTGCGGCCGGTATAGGCCAGCTCGCGCACCCAGCCCTGGGGGATCAGGCCGCACAGGCGCGGGAAGGTGCCCACGTCGGCGGTCATGCCGATGTTGATCTCCTGGATGCAGAAGAAGGCGTCGGCGGTGGCGTAACGGATGTCGCAGGCGGAGATCAGGTCCACCGCCCCGCCGATGCAGCCGCCCTGGATGGCGGCCAGCACCGGCATCCGCGCCGCCTCCAGGCAGCTGAAGCTGTCCTGCAGGGTGCGGACCTGATGGCGCATGGTCTCGTTGGCGACCTGGGGATCCTTGGGCGGGCTCCGCTCCCCCGCCACACCGCTCCCGCCGGTGAACACCGCCAGGTCCATCCCCGCGCAGAAATGCTTTCCCGTGGAGGAGATGACGATACAGCGCGCCTTGGCCCCCGCGTTGATGTCGTTCACGATCGCCGGCAGCTCCCGCCAGAAGGCGGGGACCATGGTGTTCATCTCGTCCGGCCGCTTCAGCCGCAGGTGGGCGACCCCCGCCTCGATCGAGACGTCGAAACAGTCATAGGTGGGCGCAGCGTCGGTCACGGTCGGTCTCCTGCAGCGGGCTTTGCGGCGACACTACAGCCTCGGCCGCCGCGGGAAAGCCTCAGAGGTCGACGATGTCGCAGCCGATCACGTCGCGTAGCCGGTCGGCGACGATGCGGCGGTGGCAGCCGGCGGCGTCGGCCTCGTAGCAGAGCAGGGCCGCCGGGAGCGCGGCGGCGATCTCGGCGGCCTCGGCCAGCTGCGCCTGGGCCTCGGGATCGTGCAGGTGATCCAGGTAGATGGCGTGCATCTGCGCCACATGCCCCTTGCGGGCGGCGTCCCGGCCCGGCTTGGGGGTCCCGAGGGCCCGCAGGTGGCGATAGGCGATCCCCTCCGCCTCGAGGCTTGCGGCCAGCAGGGTCTTTGAAAACCCCGCGCGGCGGGAGCTGGCCACGGCGCGCACGTCGATCACCACCGCGACTCCCGCCGCCTTCAGCTTGCCGATCACGGCGTCCAGGGCGGCGGTCTCGTAGCCGATGGTGGCGAGGGGATGCATGCATATCTCCCAGGTTTCCTCAAGGGCAGGCTGGACCCGGGGCGGGGCGGCGCCTAGCTTCGGCCTATGAGCGATGTGGAGACGAGGATGGATGCGGCCAAGGGCCTGGCGCCGCGACGCCGGACCATCGCCATCGAAGGCCGGGGCGACGGCGCGCGGCTGGCGGCCCTGGATTTCGGCGACCCCGCCCGGCCGATCGATGTCGTCTTCCTGCACGCCAACGGCTTCAACGCCATGACCTATCGCTCGGTCCTGGCTCCCCTGGCCGGGACCTTGCGCATCCTGGCGGTGGACCAGCAGGGCCACGGCCGCTCGCCCCAGCGGGCCGCCGTCGAGGGGCGGATGAACTGGCACGACCTGCGCGATGACCTGCTGGGCCTGCTCGCCGCCCTGGAGGGGCCACCGGTGGTGCTGGCCGGCCACTCCATGGGCGGGGCGGTCTCGATCCTCGCCGCGGCGGAGCGGCCGGAGCGGGTTCGCGGCCTGGCCCTCTTCGACCCGGTGATCGTGCCGCGTGAGATGGTCATCGCCGCCCGCGGCCTCACCGAGCCGCCGCACGCGGACAACCCCATGGCGCAGGGCGCGCGCCGCCGCCGGACCGTGTTTCCGACCCGCGCCGCGGTGATCGAGAGCTACACCGGCCGCGGCGCCTTCAAGACCTGGCCGGCCCAGGCCCTGGCTGACTATGTCGAGGATGGCTTTACCGACCGGGAGGGCGGCGAGGTCGAGCTGGCGGCCGCGCCGGCATGGGAAGCCTCCAACTTCTCCGCCCATCTCAACGACGTCTGGAGCGCCCTGGAGGGGCTGCGCATGCCGATCCGGATCCTGCGCGCGGAGATCGGCTCCACCTGCAACCTGACCGACGCGGCGCCCTTCCTGGCCGGAAACCCGGACTTCCGTATCGAGACCATCGCCGGCGCCACCCACTTCCTGCCCCTGGAGCGGCCGGATCTGGTGGCGGCGACCTTGAGGCAGGTCGCCGGGGCCACGGGCGAGGGCTGACAGCGGCCACGCCCGGGGGCTAAGCTTGGGCGTTCGATCGTGACGACAAGCGCCCAAGGCGCCGAACCCCGGGGGAAATCGCCATGTCCAATCGCCCAATCCGTCTCGCCGTTCTGAGCGCCATCCTCGCCTTGGGCCTGACCCGGCCCGGCCTCGCCGCCGAGGCGCCGCAGGCCACGGTGGTGGGCGGGGCGCTTCGCGGGGTGGAGGGCGGCGGCGTCGCGGCCTTCAAGGCCATCCCCTACGCCGCCCCGCCGGTCGGCGCCCTGCGCTGGCGCCCGCCCGAGCCCGCCCCCGGCTGGAGCGGCGTGCGCGACGCGACCAAGGTCGGGGTCATCTGCCTGCAGCGCTACAACGCCACGGACAACGGCGTCGGCCCCCTGCCGGCCAGCGAGGACTGCCTGACCCTGAACGTCTGG
>PLSW01000035.1:5215-23118 GCA_003165275.1 Caulobacteraceae bacterium | reverse complement strand
TGAAGGGGGCGTTGCCGCCCAGCTCCAGGGACACCCGCTTGACCGTACCCATGCAGCGGGCCGCAAGCATCTTGCCCACGGCCGTGGAGCCGGTGAAGGAGAACTTGGCGATGCGCGGGTCTTCGGTCAGCACCGCCCCGATCGCCTCGGGCTGGCCGGTGACCACGTTGAACACCCCCGGTGGAACCCCGGCCTCCTGGCCCAGAAGCGCCAGGGCCAGGGCGGAAAAGGGGGTGAGCTCGGACGGCTTGAGCACGACCGTGCAGCCCGCGGCCAGGGCGGGGCCGACCTTGCGGGTGATCATCGCCGCCGGGAAGTTCCAAGGGGTGATGGCCGAGACCACCCCCACCGGTTCGCGGGTCACGAACAGGCGCCGGCCCTCGGCGTGGGGCGGGATGATCTCGCCATAGGCCCGCCGGCCCTCCTCGGCGAACCACTCGAGAAAGGCGGCGGCGTAGGCGATCTCGCCCCGGGCCTCGTCCAGGGGCTTGCCCTGCTCGGCGGTCATCAGCCTGGCGAGGTCTTCCTGGTGGGCCAGCATCCGCTCGAACCAACCGCGCAGCACCTGTCCTCGGTCCCGGGCCGTACGCCGCTTCCAGTCGGCCAGGGCGCGATCAGCGGCCGCGACCGCCGCCAGCGCCGCCTCAGCGCCCAGGTCCGGCACGGAACCGAGACGGCGGCCGGTGGCCGGGTTGGTCACGCCGAGGGCGCCCTCCCCGCCCAGCCAGCGGCCGTCGATATAGGCCGCCTCGCGCAGCAGGTCGGGACGTTTGAGCGCCAGACGGTCGCGTTCGTCGGAATCAGCGGCGGGCATGGTGGTCATACGATCCTCAGGGCGTCTTCCAGGAGATCAAGGCCTTCGTCGAGCAGGATCTCCGGGATGGTCAGCGGATAGAGCAGGCGGATGGTCTCGCCATGGATGCCGCAGGAGAGGAGCAGCAGGCCCTTTTCGAGCGCCCTGGCGGCCAAGCCGGCGGCCTCACCCCGTGGCTCGCGTCCGCCGCGGGAGGCTACCAGGTCAAACGCGATCATCGAGCCGGGTCCCCTGGGCGCGCTGATCGGCGCCAGGTCATTGCGGGCGGAGAAACCCTCGATGCGCGCTCGGGCGCGGTCCCCCAGCGCCACGGCGCGTTCGAGCAGCCCCTCGTCGGCGATCACGTCGAGCACCGCCAGGGCTGCCGCGCAGGCCGGGGGCGAGCCGGCGTAGGTCCCGCCGAGCCCCCCCGGGGCGGCCGCGTCCATCACCTCGGCCCGGCCGATGACCCCAGACAGGGGAAAGCCCCCCGCCAGGGACTTGGCGATGGTGATCAGATCGGGCTTCACCCCGGTGTGCTCGATCCCGAACATCTTGCCCGTGCGCCCGAACCCCGCCTGGACCTCGTCGGAGATCAGCAGGATCCCATGCCGGTCGCAGATCGCGCGCAGGGCCCTGAGCAGTTCGGCGGAGGCCGGGTGGAAGCCGCCCTCCCCCTGCACAGGCTCCAGGATAATCGCCGCAACCCGTTCCGGCTCGACGTCGGCCTTGAACAGGAACTCCAGGGCGCGAAGACTGTCCTCCACCGTGCTCCCGTAGTGTTCGATGGGGAACGGCAGATGATAGACCTCGGCCGGCAGGGGACCGAAGCTGCGCTTGTAGGGCGCGACCTTGCCGGTCATGGCCATGGTCAGCATCGTGCGGCCGTGGAATGCGCCGGTGAAGGCGATCACCGCCGAGCGGCCGGTGGCGGCGCGGGCGATCTTGACCGCGTTCTCCACCGCCTCGGCCCCGGTGGTGAAGAAGATCGTCTTGGCCGGACCCTCGACGGGAGCCAGGGCGTTCAGCCGTTCCGCCAGGGCGATGTAGGGCTCATAGGCGGTGACCTGGAAGGCGGCGTGGGTGAAACGCTCCATCTGCGCCTGGGCCGCCGCCATGACCCGGGGATGCCGGTGGCCGGTGTTGAGCACGGCGATGCCGCCGGCGAAATCGATGTAGCGACGGCCCTCGACGTCCCAGATTTCGCTGTTCTGGGCCCGGTCGATGAAGACGGGCGTGGCGGTGGACACCCCGCGCGGCACCGCGGCCAGGCGGCGATCCAGCAAGGCTGCGTTGGTGCTCATGAGTGGGCTCCTGAGTGGATCTTGGTTAAGGCGCCGATCGGCCTGGAGACGGCGGTCACGGGCAGAGCTTGCGGATATGGTCGACCACCGGGATGGCCGCGCCCCAGTCGAAATGGTTCTCGTCGTTGAAGGCGTAGAAGATCACCCCGTTGGGGAACATCACGATGGAAATGCCGCCGTAGCCGGACATGTACGGCGTCCAGACCGGGCGCTTGCAGCCGACCATTGGCGCGACGTCCCGGGCCCAAAGACCATGGCGGTAACGCAGCAGCGGCGAGATCGCCTCGAAGCCCCCGCCTGGCCCGGTCCGTTGCAGAGCCTCGTCCAGCAGGCCGCGGTCCAGGTAGGGCTTGCCACCGACCACCGCGTCGCCAGCCATGAACCGCGCGGCGCGCAGCACGTCGTCCCGATGGAAGACGAGGCCCCAGCCGGTGAAGGGCTGGGCGGCCGCGTCCTGGGTCCGCCGGGTGTCGTCCAGGTCCGGCGACTGGCCCGTGGCGGCCCAGACCGGGCCGATCAAATCGGCGTAGAGGTCCTGGCCCAGGCCGGCCTTGCGCAGCACGTCGGTCATGGCGGCGCCGAGCAGGAAGGTGTCGAAGGTGTGGTAGACCCAGACTTTGCCCGGCCTGGCCTTGCGCGGCATGTCGCAGGCGAAGGCGAGCTTCTCCGCCTTGGTCGTCGAGCGGAAGAACGGGACCGTGGCCGGCGAATCCTCGTCTGCTTCATCCACCGACGAGACGAAGTGGCCGCTCGCCATGTCGAGGAGGTCGATCAGGCGCGCCTCGCCCCAGCCTCCCCTCGCGGCGCAGGCGTCCACATGGTCCGCGACCTTGTCATCGATCACCCCGGGGCGCAGCGCCTGCAGGCGAAACAGCGCCTGAGCCGCGACCAGGGACTTGGCCGTGGAATAGGACGGCAGCGGGCGCTCAGCGCAGAAGGGATCCTCGCCGACCCGGGTCGGACAGCCGCTGGCGTAGTGATGCTCGCCGTCGAAGAGGCCGAACACCGCCGACGGTCCGGCCGCGCGCATCAGGGCGACGGGATCGGCGCCCGGATGATCGGCGGCCAGCGCCGCGAGCGGCCTCAACGGCGGGCGCCCGGCCCGTTCGGCCCGGTCCCGGGCGATGACCGCGTCGGCGGTCGCGACGGCGGCGGGGGTGAAGGCGGCGGGCACCAGGCTCCAGGCGTCGAACTGGTGGTAGGCGCAGGTCTCTGCGTCGAACTGGACTGCCGCGCGCGAGACGGCGCCCGCCGAGCCTATCAGAACCAACAGCCGCCCCGTGTGCAGGCAGTTGGCGTTGCGCTCCTCCAGCGCCACCGGCAGCAACAGCCGCACGGCGCCGCCATCGACGGGATCGGTCCACATCCGGCCGGGTTCGATCACCCAGTTCCATTCAGGATTGGACGACGGGATAGGGCCACGCTGGACCGGGATGACCCGGTCGCCGTCGCTGACCAGGTCGACGGCCAGATCCGGCCATTGCAGGCGGGGATCGGGCCCGTCGACGGGATGGGCGTCCCGCACAACGGCCACGCCATCCGGCCGAGCCCCCGGCCGCAGGGAAAGCCGGCCCGACAGTGGCGCCGCGGCGGTCCCGGCGGCCGGCCCGGGCAGGAAGCCGGCCATGGGCGTCAGTCCCGCCAGGGGCGCCGGGCCGGCCAGGTTGGCGACGGTGAGGGCCGCCCCGCGCATCGGCGCGAGGGCGGCGGCGTCGACATCGACATTGTCGCCCCAACAGGCGGCGTCCGGCCGCGAGAGGTCCGCCCGGAAGCGCAGGATCACCTTCGGTCGATCATCGAAGGAAGGATCGCTGAAGGCGCCGCCGATCAGGGTCACGCCGTCGTCCTGGCCCTTGCGGACAGCGAGGGCGGTGAGCCAGGTGGCGCCGCCGTCGGCGGAGGCCTCGGCGTAGCAGGCGTCATCCCCGGCGAGACCCGAGGCGGCGATGGCGAAACGCAGGACCACGGCGCGGCGACCGGCCGTGGCGATCACCGTCCGCGAACGGGCATGGCCGGCGACCTTCAGGGTCACGTTGCCGGCGTAGGTCGACAGGCGAACGTCCCCGTCGCCGGACGCCGCCCATTCAGGCGCGGCGCCGGATTGAAAGTCCTGGTGATACAGCGGCTCCGCGGCCGCTCGGGCGACTATCAACAGCGTAAGGGCGGCCCCAATCCCCAGGATGCGGCTCACAGTACGCCCTCGCCCCGAAGCGTCTCCGCCAGCGGGGCCAGTTCGTCCTCGTACCGGCGCCAAAGGCCGATGGAGTCGCGATAGAGCGGCCGGCGAACCTGGGCGGCGCTGGCGGTCGATGACGGCGCACGATTGAGATGAAAGTCGAGGCAGGCCGGCTCCCAGGCCAAGCCGCAGGCCGAGACCAGGCGCCGCGCCTCGGCTTCCAGATCGTCGACGAGGGCGGCGTAATCGACCTCTATGATCCGGTCCGGCAGGCCGCGACGCCAGTGGTCCACCAGCCGCCTCTGCGCGCCCATGTATCGGCCGATATCGGCGAGGTCGTAGGTGTACGGGCAGCCGGTCTGGAACAGGGTCTTGAAGAGGGCGTAACCCACGTCCATCGGATCGCGCCGAACATGGATGATGCGCGCCTCGGGCAGGGCGAGGGCGATCAGGCCGATGTAGAGGTAGTTGAGCGGGGTCTTGTCGATCAGGAACGGGCGGCCGCGACCGTAGCCGGCCAGCCGGTCCCTCAGGCGGGCGCCCAGCCGCGCGGGGTCCGCACCGGCGGCGGCGCGGATAAAGGCGGCCCGATCGGGCGCCCTTGGCGTGGTCTCCATCAGGGCGAGGGCCAGGTCGGCGGTCTCGCCGAGGCTATCCACCTGGCTGTGCGAGGACAGGACCCGGTCAACAAGGGTGGTGCCGCTGCGGGGCAGGCCGAGGACGAAGATCGGGCCCGGCTGGTCGATGCGCGCCGCCGGCGCGGCCTTCAGCCG
This sequence comes from Caulobacteraceae bacterium, assembly GCA_003165275.1. Lineage (GTDB taxonomy): Bacteria > Pseudomonadota > Alphaproteobacteria > Caulobacterales > Caulobacteraceae > Poindextera. The sequence goes on along the minus strand of PLSW01000035.1, from coordinate 18,072 downwards.
ATCGCCGTGGAAGGCCTCTGCGATCTCGGCCATGGCCTCGACATCCATCTCGACGCGGTAGCTCAACCGCGCCCGTCGCAGAGCCGCGCCGCGGGCCAGCTCGGCGAAACTCTCCGCGTGCCGCCCCATGTCCTCGAGTTCCTTGGCCAGGGCGAAGCGGACTGGAATTTCGTGTTCAGCCGGCAGCTGGCCGACAACGCGCCGTAGGGCGTCGACGTGATGGGTCCAGGCCGTCCACCGGCGCAGGGTGGCGCGGTTGTACCAGGCCGCTCCGTCCAAGGGATACGCCTCGACCAGCGCGTCGAAGACGGCCTCCGCCCGCTCCAGGTCGCCCAGGGCCACCAGGCTGGCGGCGTGGCAGGCCAGGGTGCCGATGTCCCGGGCGTCGGGACGGTCGGTGAGAGCGACAGCCTCGGCGAAACGCCCGGCGTGATAGAGGCCCTGGCCCAGGGCTTCGCGGACCACGGGATCATCCCCCGCGCCCTCGGCGGCCGCCAGGACGGCCAACTGGTCGGCGGCCACGGCCGGCCGGCCCTGCGCAGCCGCAAGGCTCGCCGCCTGGATGGCGGCGAGGATCTCGGGGGCCGGCGCTCGGACAGACGGATCGCCCCGCACGCCGGCCGCCATCACCAGTGGTAGTTCAACGACAGGCCGACCGTTCGCGGCAGGCTGATGAACTTGCGGGCGTCGTTGCCGTAGAAGTTGGCCACCGTTGACGTCGGCGGCGGGGCGAAACCGGGGTTAGTTCCCATGTAGGCCTGGGTGAACTCGCCGGTGACGCCGGCGGCGTTGAAGATGTTCTTCACGAACAGGCTGGTGTCGAAACGCTTGAAGGACCAGGTGGCGGTGGCGTTCCAAAGCTGGAACGGCGCCTCGGTGGCGGTGAACTGGCTGGGGCTGATCGACGTGGAGTGGCCGAGGGCGTTGCGGGTGCTGGACTGATAGTAGCCGCTCACCTTGAAGAACAGGCTCGTGCCGTTCTGCAGGGGCACATAGTAGTCGGTGGCCGCCGTGATGGCGTGTTCCGGCGTGCCCGGCAACCGCTCGCCGCTTTGCCCCAGCAGCGAGCCGGTCGGCGAGGTGAAGTTGGAGGTCAGCTGGGCGTCGGTATAGGTGTAGCCGAGGCTGTAGCGCCAATGGGGCAGTATCTTGCCGTCGAGCTCGCCCTCAAAGCCGGTTGACCGGGCGTTCTTGCCGTTGGCCACCACATAGAAGCCGTAGAGGTCGCTGAAGGTGTTCAGCTGAATGTCGGTCCAGTCGATGTAGTAGAGGGCGGCGTTGTAGGTCAGGCCGTTGATCTGGCCCTTCATGCCCGCCTCGTAGTTGACCACGCTGTCCGGCTTGTAGGTTCGCCAGCGAGGATCCTCGGCCCAGCGGCCGGTGGTCGCCACCTCGTTGACCCCGCCATGGCGGTAGCCCTGCGAGATCGTCGCATAGATCATTTCACCCGGATCGAACTTGTAGGAGCCGTTCAGTTTCAGCAGGGTTTTCTCGCTCGGCTGCTTGATGGTCGGCGGGCTGTCCGGGCTGGAAACGAAGGTGTAGATCGGAAAGTCGATGAAGACATCGGTCGCCTGGTCGGTGCGGAAGTGGCGAACCCCGCCGGTGATCTGGGCCTTGTCCGTGACATGCCAGGTCACCTCGCCGAAGGCGGCGAGGTCGGTGATCGTCTCGTTGGCGCGGTAGGTGAACTGGTGGTCGCTGCTGGCCACCGCCGTCGAGCCCGCCGGCAGGCCGAAGTAGGCGTTGATGTACTGCTGGAAGCCCAGCAGGTAGTCGTCCTGCGACTGCCGGTCGAAGTCCCGCTCGGCGAAGGCGCCGACCACCCAGTCGATCGCGCCGCCGGTCTTGGACACCAGCCGCACCTCTTCAATCGTGCCGTCGTCGCTGTAGCTGCGGTACGCCGGCGCCGCGGGACGCGGGTAGTTGTAGTAGTAGTTATGGAACAGGGTGTCGTTGGCGTAGAATCCCGTGTTGTCCGACACGCTTGAGCCGGTGTGTTTGTAGTGCGAGGTGCTCGAGGTCAGGGTGGCGAAGCCGAAGTCGATGGTGGCTTCCAGGGCCTCCAGGTCGACATCGCGCTTGGACGGCTCCAGCAGGACCGCGCCGTTCTGGTATGGCCCATACGGGACGCCGTAGCCGTTGACGCCAGTGGTAACCTGGCGCCGGCCGCCCACATCGTCATGCTGCCTCTGGTAGGTGAAGTTGAGGTCGACCTTGTCGATGGGATCGAACCGCACCGAGGCGCGGCCGTACTGGATCTTCACATAGTCGGCGTCGTTTTTGCGGGTGTAGACGCCGTCGCTCGAGAAGATCCCCCCTGGCGGAAGCACCGGGATACCGTTCGAGCCGAGCTTATAGAGGTTCACGTAGTCGACGATGCCGGGATAGTCCTGGACCTCGCCGTTCAGTCGGATCGCAAGTTTCGGGGCGATCGGGATATTGACCACGCCCTCCTCTTCCCAGCCCACCCCGCCGGATCCATCAGTCTTGGTGGAGGTGACGCCCAGGCGCCCGGAATAGGTGTCGAACTGGGGCTGGTTGGTGATGTAGCGCACCGTGCCGCCCAGGGAGCCTGACCCGTAGAGCGTACCCTGAGGACCGCGCAGCACCTCGACCCTGTCGAGGTCGAGCAGCGCGAAGTTGGCGAACAGAGGCGTATCGTTGACGTAGGTCGAGACGGGCGCGACCGTCGGCAGCCAGTAGTCGCCGACGGCCGATGAATCGACGTTGACCCCACGCATCTGGATATTGGTGGCGGAGCCCTGATTGCGCGCGCCGCGATCGATGAGCGCCACCCCCGGCACCGACCTCAGCAGCTCGACCGCGCTCTGGATATGATCCTGTTCGATGGTTTTTCCGGACACGGCGCTGATGTTGTAGGGAACATCGAGCACCTTCTGATTGCGGCGGTTCGCGGTGACGACCACCTCCGTCTGCGGCTTGGCCCGATCGGCGTCCGGCGTGGCCGCCGCGCCGACGCTCTGCGACCAGGCCGGGCCCGCCAGCAGACCGCCGGCGAGGGCGGTGGTGAGTAACAGGTTGATTTTCGTCATGGTCTTATCCCCCGATAGATGACGTCAACTATGGCTAGTGGTCTGCTCCAAGCGGCAGGTGTTTGATGGGCGCGGCGGCCGGCGCGGCGGGGCCGTGCTCGCGCGGACGCGGCATCTCAAGCGGCCCGAGGGCGAGCAGTGACGGCGTCGACCGCCCCCCCGGCAGATAGGGCCCAAAGGCGGCGGGACCGTCGCGAAAGCTCTTCAGGGTCTGGCCGAGGCCATGCCAGCCGTGATCGCGCACCCGCTTCACGTATTCCAGGTCAAGGTCGAGCGCGATCACCTCCCGGCCCGGTCCGGCCTCGTGGACGACTTCGCCGCCGGGGCCATAGACGCACGACCCGCCCACTCCAAGGTCGCCCGCGACGTTGATGTCGACGAACCAGACCTGGTTCTGCGCGGCGCTCGCGCGGGCGATCGCCTTCTCGGCGTCCCGGTCGATGGTGTTGGTCATCGTCGGGTGGAGGATGACCTCGGCGCCCAGGCAGGCCAGGGCGCGGGTCGTCTCCGGAAACCACATGTCATAGCAGATCGACAGCCCGACCCGCCCGACCCGCGGGATGTCGAACACGCAGACCCCCTCGCCGGCGCTCACCCCCTGTTCGTAGGGATAGAAGGGGTAGAGCTTGCGATAGCGGGCGACAACCTGGCCGGCGGGATCGATCACCGGCGCGGTGTTGTAGACGCGTCCGCCGCTGGCCTCGTAGATCGATCCCGGCACCAGCCAGACGCCATTGTCCCGGGCGATCTGGGCTAGCCGGACCTCGGCCTGACCCGGCATCGGCTCGGCGGCTGCGGTGCTGGCGCCGAAGGCGGCCAACTCGCCCACCAGGATCAGCTCGACCCAGGGCAACCGACGCTTGGCCGCGGCGACCTCGTCGGCGATCCGGGCGATGTTGTCGCCGGACTTCAGGTCGAGTTGCAGGCCTGCGACGGCGAGGTGCGCCATGGAACCATCCTGCGACCACCGCATGTGACGACCGCATGACGAGCCTACCGACGATCTGGCCCAACACTAGCGCCAGATGAATGCAAACTATGGCGCCAGATCCAGCCCCTCGCCCGGCGCCTCACCCGGCTTGATGTAGACGGCCGAGTCGATGGCGACGCCGTCGGCGTTCAGCCACTGCACCCGGTCATGCTCGATCAGAGGCCGATAGCCGGAACACTCCCCGTAGGCCCATTGGGACCACTGCCGATACCAAGTGTCGCCTTCAACCCACCAGCGGCCTTCGTCGCGGTCCTCGTTGGCGTATCCGGCCCGGCCCGCCATCGTACCGTTCGGCCGCAACTCGATGGTGCAGGGCTCGCCGTAGACGGTCTTGCACAGGAGGGTGGCGCCGGCCATGGCCGACTCGAGTGACGCGCCGCTGAGCAGGCTGGGCGCCAGCACCTCGGGATCGAAGCTCTTCGAGATACGCGCCCGGATCAGGTCGGCCAGCACCTCGACCCCCGCGCGGATGCGTTCGAGCGGCACGCCGGTCACCCCAAGCCGAAAGGCGTTCTTGGGCGGCGCGCCGAGATAGTACCGGTCGACGGGTTCGATCAGGACGCCGTGCCGCTCGGCGTCCTGGGCCAGGGCCCGAATGTCCAGACCGCTCGGTCCGGTCACCCAATAGCTGGTTCCGCCGGACGCCGGATTTATGGTCACCCACTGCTGGAGGTAGTGGTTGAGCGCATCCCGCAGCGCCAGGCGTCGTTCGCGCAGCGCGCGTCCCGTCCGCGCCATGGCCTTGTCATAGAAGCCCTGGCTGAGAAAATACGCCGCATTGCGCTGGTTGGTCAGCGGTGGATGCTTGACGGAGAACCGCCGCAGCCGCCGGGCTTCGGTGATGATCTTGGCGTCGGCGACCATGAATCCCAGCCGCACGGCCGGGCCGAGCACCGCCGACAGGCTGGCGACATAGACCACTCGCTCGCCGCCCGGCATGGCGCGCATGGCCGGCAGCGCCGGCTCGAAATAGTTGGTCTCGCACTCGAAATCGTCTTCGATGATGACTGCGTCCTGCGCCGCCGCCCGCTGCAACAGCCACCGGCGCCGGTCCATCGAAAGGGTGACGCCGGTCGGATACTGGTGGCTGGGGGTGACTACGATGACGTCCGCCCCATCCAGGCCCTCGTCGACGACCATCCCTTCCCCGTCGACCGGTTGGCCGTGGACGGTGGCTCCCAGATGGTGGGCCATATCAGCCAGATCGCCGTAGCCCGGCTCCTCCACCGCCAGCCGAGATTTCCGGTCAAGGAAGAGGTTCAGGGCCAGCCAGGCCGCCTGCTGGCTGCCGATGGTGACAAGAATCTCGTCGGGGCGAGCCAGGATGCCCCGTCGCGGCAGCAGCTTGGTGCGGATTTCATCAATCAGCAGCGGATCATCGGCGTCGCCCTGCCCGGAAGCCCAGGCCGCCACGTCGCGGGGCGAGAGCGCGCGGCGACTGGCCTCCCGCCAATCCGCGGCCGGAAACAAGGTCGGATCGATCAGCCCGTCGATGAAGGGATAGGGGTATCGCGACCAGTCGGGCGGGGGTCGCCATCCCGCCGGGCCGGCGCTGGTCCGTCTGAAGCGCGGCCGCCAACGCGGCGCCGTCGCCTCCCCCACCACCCCGGCGACCTCGCCAAGCCCCCGGCCATGGGGCGCCATGTCCGGTGCAATAAAGAGCCCGCTGCGTTCCCGGCTGACGAGAAAGCCTTCGGCGACTAGCTGCTGATAGGCGAGCAGGACGGTATTGCGCGCTATGCCGAGCTTGGCGGCGAGGGTGCGGGACGACGGCGCTTTGGAGCCCTTGGGCAGATCACCTGAGGCCACTGCGCGCACGATTCCGCGCCTCACCTGTTCCTGAAGGCTGCGTGCATCGTCTGGGTCAATGGCGATCAGCAGGTCGGAGCGCATTCGTGCAGTTGAGCCATGCACGCGGTAGATATGGAAGAGCGCTTGATCGGCGCAGGTCCACTGCTGATCCCAACGCCGTCAGGCTGGCCAGCTGAGGACGCAAAGTCCCCTCACCTATCTGCGCTGCGCGGCCTTGCCAGGAATTCAGCGAAGCGCACCTATTGGGGCGGGACTCGCGTCAGGTCAGGAACTATTGGTCACGCGCTCGTCCAGCGCATCTGCGGCGGGAGCCTCCTCTGCCGGCGGCGGCAAGTGCCCGAACAGGCCGCAGGAGCGCGCCATCAGCCGCGCAAAAAGCTGAGGTCAATTGCGCATGATCTGCGGCGACCACGCCCCGGATAGCGCCGCAGCGGTGAAAGTGCGAGCGGCGGCCGAGCGCAAAAATTGCCCTTCCGGGTTCTCCAGAGCGACCGTGACCGGGCTCTCCAAAACCGCAGTCTGAGTTGACCCCTCGCGGACCGCCAGTTGCCGCGGCGCTGTCCGGGGTGAGCAGGTCGGGCCGGAACATCAACTGGCGCCCTCGGGCGCCTTCTTCGTTGACCTGATCACCCCACAGCCTCCGCCATGCTGAAGCTGTGCAACGCACTGCGTTCTAAGCCATGGTAGTAGCGCACTAAATGGGGGGTTTAAGCGTACGCACTGCGTTTGCACAGCAAGCGCCACGGCCCGGTTTGTTACAACTTCTCAGAGACTTACCAAGACCGCAGCCGTGCATAATGTGTGAGAGGTTAAACGGAACATCTGCACACGTTTTCGGGCTGCCCCTGGGTTCGAGATGACGCCGTTTTTAGACGCAGTTTCAGCAGCTTACAAGCCCGCCGGCGATTGAGGCTATCCAAGCCCTCCGAGTCGTCCGTGGTCCTTGACCCCCTTTTGTACAGCCTTTGTTCACGTCCGAGGTACCAATAGGTCATCACCACACCCCAGATTGCCGAGCCCATTTTTGGTCCCCAGTCGCGCCCGCTAGAGCGAGCGGTCCGCCCGCAGCGGCCGGTCCTGAACGATCGATGTCTCGGGGTCGGGCTTGAGCAACGACGGATCAAACGGCGCAGCGCTTTCGCGCTCGATGGCCTTCACCGTCTCCGGTGACCGCTCCGCAAGATTGAGCAGGCCAATCAGGTTCTGACCATCGCGCCGGGCGACGCCCTGCAGCAGCCGCTCAAAACTGTCGGTGACGATGGTGATCCCGCTGACCGCCCGCGAGACCTGCACATAGGCCCCGGCGAGGGTTGCGTTGCGACTGGCCAGGACGCCGATCGGGTCGACGTCCATGGTCAGGCCCTGGCTTCGATGTGTGGTCATGGCGTAGCCGGGGCCCACGAACCGAAGCTGCTTGTCGTCCGCCGCCAGGGACAGCGCGCGTCCGGACGACAAGCGAAGGTTGACCCGACCATCCGTCTCTCCAAGGACCGTGAACGCCTCCCCCGCCTTCACGTCGATGGCCGGATCCGTGTTGGAGCGCTCGAATACAAACGCCGCGCCGCGGTACAGCTGGGCCTCATGATCGATGCTGAATGCGACGAACTTTTCCTCCCCTCGCCTTGCCAGGCCATTCAGGCCGATCGTCGCGATGTGGCCGTCCTCACGGCGGACCGTCAGCAGGTTCCCCGTCCGTGAGCGGTCCAGGCCGACAACGACGACATGCTCGCCCTTGTCGATGCCGGCCGCTTTCAGCGCCGAGTGGAACACCAGCACCTGATCCAGCCGGTAGCTACCGGCCCACCATCGGTCCGGACCGATCAGATGGCTCTGGACCAGATGATCACGCCTACCCCCGAGCCTTGCGATCTCTCCGACGGCCTCAAGGTGATCGAGGATCATCCCGTTGACCGCGGACCTCTGCTCCTGGGTGGCGGTGATGATCGGCCGGGTAACGCCCTCGTCGTGGGCGGCCTTCCACATCCCGAAAGCTGCACCGGCCAGGGCCGAGGATCCAGCAAGCTCGCCGACCTCGACCACCCGGCCTTCAAGCCGCCGCAGACCCCGTCCATCGCCCCGGGCCAGATCGCCGACGGCGGCGCGCAGTTCGGGCTCGCGCTGGCGGCGCAGGGTGTTCATCTCGGCCTGGGGGATGACGGTGTCGAGCAGCAAGGCGAAGGGCGCGCCGGCGCTGATCGCCGGCAGCTGGCCCCGGTCGCCTACCAGGGCGAGCTTGCGGATTTCCAGGGCTTCGACCAGCTGGACCAGCTTCAGCTTGTCCGCGTTGTCGATCATCGAGGCCTCATCGAGGACGACGATCTTGCCGCGCCAGGTGGCACGGGCCTTGGGGCTGACGGGCCCCTCCCCTTCAGCCAGCCGGGCGTTCATCGCCAGGAAGCGCTGGACCGTCATCACCTCGAACCCGGCCTTCTCAGCCAGGCCCGCCTTGGCGGTGTGGGTCGGCGCCATGCCAACGATCGTCACGCCCTTTTCCCGGGCCGCCGCGCCCACCAGGGCGAACATCGTGCTCTTGCCGGCGCCGGCCACGCCCTGGATCGCGACATACCGATCGGGAGAGCTGAGGATCAGGGCCGCGGCCCGGACCTGGTCGTCGCCCAGCCGGATGCGGGCTCCGTCCGGCATGACCAACCCGGCCCTGGCCCGCACCACGCCGCCGACCAGATCATAGAGCGGCTCGGACCGGCCCCTCCCATCCTTCACGGCCGCGACGATGGCGCCCTCCAGCTTAAGGGCGCGATCCGTGGTGAGGCCCTCGTGGAGCCTGACGTCCGCCTGCCGAAGGCGGCCTGCCGCGGCGAGCCTGCGGACTCCCACCTCCAGGGCGCCGAACGAAACGTCCGCCGGCGCGCTCTTCATCGCCCTGCGCATGAGCTCGCTGCGGGTGAAGACCGTGCTCCGGGATTCCGAGACCCGCAGCGCATCGGAAAGGACCTGTCGTGCGGCCACGTCAGGACCGGACCTGAACGGCGCCGCCGCCCGTTCCATGACGCCATGCACCGCCTCCAGAGCCCGGTGAGCGCCAGCGGTGATTGGCTGGATCAGGCCAAGGGTTGTGCGGCTGACATCCCGGCCGGGCTCCGACACGGTCTTGCCCATCGTCCACTCACGCGAGTCGAATCCCAGGTCCGCCGCCGCCTTCTCCCAGACCGCCCGCAACTTCCCAGCCGGGGTCTCGATCTTCTTCGGCCGGTTCTTGAGCACCGCCAGTTCGAACTGCGCCGGGGTCTGGGGTTTCATCGCTTGGGCGTTGGCCAGGATCTGGCCGTGGCGCTTCGAGAACGCCGCCAGCACCGCCGCCGGCGCGTCGGCGATCTCGAACATGCCGTCCTTCGACGGCGCGTCGCCTCGGAGGTTCGCGGAGCGAACGTCGTAGCCCTCACGCATCAGGCCGCCGGCCAACTCGCGCTGATAGATCAGGCCGAGCATGACCTGGTTGGCGTAAATCTCGCGATTGTCGAGGGCGCGCCATTGGCCGCTGGCCGCATCGTACACGGCGTTGGCGACCACGACATGGGTGTGCAGGTTGGGATCGCCCGCCCGAGAGGTGGAGTGGGTGGTCTGGGCGTAGAGAAGGTGGCCGGTGGCCACCCTCTCGATCCCGCCCTTGCCGTCGCGCTGGCGGGTCAGGGCGTGGCGGGCCTCGATATAGGCCATCACCCGGCCAACGGCGGCGGCATGCAGCCCGAGCAGTCGATCGTCTCCGCCCACCAGGGCGGCGACGCTGACGCTCTTGGGCGCCGAGAAGGTCAGGTCCAGCCCCGGCCGGTGCGCCGGCCGTCCGCCGGGCTCGCCAGGCGCAGAAGGGCCGCCCCCCTCCCGCATCCTGCGATCGAAGACGCTCAGCGGCAGTCCCGCCGGATCGGGATTGCGGCCATCCAACACCGCCCGGAAATCGTCCGCCTTCGCTGGACCCGCCACGCCCAGCCGCGCCGCGCCACGGCCGCCCCAGGTCAGGGTGGCGCGGTCCGCCGCGTCCGCCGTCCCGGCCGCCTTGCCGAAGTAGTAGTCGTCGATGGCGTAGTAGTCGCCGCCCCCTGCGCCCACGGCGCTCACGCTCATCACCGCCGTTGACCCGGGGTGCCGGCGAAGCGGGCGTAGACCACAACGCGCCAGCGCCCTCCCCTACGCGCCGGTCCATCAGACCTGCAGCCAACAGCGCCTTCGTAGCGCGACCGGGGATCAAACCCGTCGCAGCAAGGTCGCAACATCGCAGACTGTCCTCATGGAGGGACAGCCGCGGGAGGGAGAAGGAAGCCCGCTGACACTAACTCAATCGCGACGCCTGAACAGCGGGATCAGCGCGGCGAGATCGCCCCGGCCGCCTCAAACGACATGCCGCAAGACGCCAGCGACCCTTGACTCTCCACCGGAACAGAGGCGGAACATCCGCCCCATGGGCGCGAAGAACCTCGACCGGATTCCGATGGCGGAGTGGCGCCGCAAGGCCGAGACCGTCGCGGACATGCAGGCCCAAGGCTGGGACGTCATCACCAAGTGCCAAGCCTGTGGCCTGGCCATGACGGTGAACCTTGACCTGGTTGGCTGGGTAGCCGGCCCGCGCACAGTGCTCTGGAACCGCAAGGCCCGCTGCCGACGGATCGGCTGTAGCGGTTTCGTCGAATTCCAGGGCCGGCCGCCGCGGCGGCAGACCTATGAACCCCTGCGTGCGCCGGCGCCGTCCGACGTCCCCGTCGGCGGCGCGGGAACGCCGTCCCCAGATCCCAATACACCCCGCCTGTCGATGTTGGTCGAAACCGGCAGCGACCTGCACGTCCGGTGCACCCGATGCGACAAGGACTATGTGCTCACCGCCGATCGGGCCGTGAAGGCCTTCGGCCGCCAGACGACGTTCGCCGACATGCGCAAGGCCCTCCGGGCCGAATGCCGGGCCGGCGGGGCCTGCGAGATCACGGCCGGGACGCGGCTGCCGCCCGACGGGCCAATGCGACGACCCGGTGGCGTCTAGCCGGCCAGATTTGAAAGCGCCTTTGTTACATCGCCGCGCCGGCGGTATTTCCCAATCAGCTCACCCCCCTCGTCATCGACGCCCTCGATTCCATGCAACAGCCACATCTTGTCCGGCGTCGGCGTCAGCCGAAAGGCTCGACCGTTCAGGCGGCGGTAGTGACACTTCGAGCCGTTGACCGGAGTCCAGCCGCACTCCGCGCCGTTGAGAAACCGCGCCTCAAGCGTCTTTTGCGCTTCCTCGCGCACCCGCCGCCAGGCTTCCTCCCGTTCACGCGCCAGCCGGTGCGCCTCGGCCTCGATGTGTTCCTGCAGGGCGCCAATGATCGCCCGCAACTCCGTACCTTGCGCCCGCTCCGCCTCATAGAGCGCCAGGCAGCCCGCCTTCAGGTCCTCGTCCGGCCATTCGCTCTCCTCCTCATGGAAGGCCCGCAGGCGCTGGGCGACGTCCGTCCCCGTCAGCGCCACCCCACCCATCCCATTAAGATGGTCCCGAAGGTCGCCAAGCGGAATCCAGCAAAGCATGGCGGCCTTGGCGAGGGCCTCGCGTCCGTCGTCCCATTTTGTCCAGACCGGCGGGGCCCGATCCAGCCGTTCCACGATCGCCTCCGCCAGCAGGCGCAGTCGCCAGCCGTCGCGGATTTGGGACATCGAGCTGACGGCGACATGGTCGAGCAAGAGGTTCCGAACATCTCGCCCTCGGGATTCGTCCGTCATTGGTTCCCCCCGGGAGAGTCCGTGGCGCGCGCGACCGTCCGGTCCGCTAGGGCAAAGTCTGTATGGGCGTCCAGCCACACCGGATCGGCGAGCTTGGCATGACCGGCCTGGTCGATGTGGAGCCGTGACACAGGGTCAAGTCGGTCCGCCACGTCCAGGGCCCAGCGGCTCCAGGGCGACACCCCGCCCATGGCGGCCGGACCGTCCCCGATATCGCCGGCGGCTTCCGTGAAAGTCGCCCGGACGCGCTGCACCAGCGCCCTGATTTCATCGGCCGCCCGAAGATCGCTGGCCATGCCGAGCAGGGCTGCGCGACGAGCGGCCTCGGCAGTGATCCGCGCCTGCTGGGCCTTCCGTTCCGCTTCCTCGCGGGACTTTCGCATGTCGTCTTCAAGCCTGCGGCGCCATTCGAGCTCGCGCCTATGCCCCTCGGCCGCCGAAGCGCGATAGTTCAGCTCGGCGGCGACCACCAGGCTGACAAGGATGTCGGTGAGGTCGGTCTCCAGCGAGGTCTCCTCGGCGTCGGCGAAGGTCCTTGCGCCTGGCCCTTCGATGACCAGCCGCATCACATCGGCGAACCCCTCCCGCGTCTTCCACACGCCTTGGCGATCCGGCTTCGCGTCCGGGTGATCCAGCCGGAAGTGGACGCTGGCCTCGCCCACCTGGAGCGACAGATCGCGGGCCGCCACGTCACGGATGGATGGCTGGGCGCCGAATTTGCCGCCGGCAAGAAACAGGCTGTTCAGGAGCCGCAGCCGGCGCGTCTCGAACGCGGACCGGAACAGCGCGGTATGGTTCGACCATCCATAGCGGGCGCTCGTGGCCCGCCGCTTCTCGTCCTCGCCCACCAGCCGCCGGATCTCCGGATGACCCGCCGCCAGGTCCCGCTCGAACCGGACCTTGCCAACGCGCGCCCGGATGCGGGCGCAAAGGGTCTCGATCGGCTCCGGGAAGGTCGGTTCGGTCGGCGGCGGCTCGGCGAGGATCGCCTGTGGCTCGCGCAGAGAATATTGCCAGCGCGACTCCCCGCCAATCTCGACCTCGTGCGGCATGGCCGGTCCGCGCGGCGGCAGCCGCGGACGCGCGACAGTCTGGCCGGCGCGGCGTTTGGCCCAATATCCGCGGTCGGGCGCCGGGACGTCCGCCCGGGCGCAAATTTTCCTCAGCCCGACATCGGAAACCCCGAGCGACTGGGCGACGGCCCGCAGAGGCTCAGCCCATACACGCTCATAGAGTTGCTCTCGCGAGAGCACCGGCATCCATTAGCCTCCCAGGTGACCTCCCTCAGAGTTAGC
>PLSW01000035.1:0-5207 GCA_003165275.1 Caulobacteraceae bacterium | reverse complement strand
CGACCTTCGGTTTACAAAACCGCTGCTCTACCAGCTGAGCTAAACCGGCGCGCGCCCACAACATGATGGCATGGCGCCAATTGGGTATAGCTTGTCACGAACCGGGCGGAAAGCACGTCAAGACGCGTACGTTCGCCGTTTGTAGGACTCCCGCCCTGCTAATCGGTGGGACATCGGACCACGACCACGGCCTCGAATTAAGGGAACCGGCGGCAGCGAGACAACCGAGTCAAGACCGATCAGGCGCGCCTCGTGCAGCCCGCGGAATCGCGTGGGACATTGACGGCGTGCCACGAGACTGCTTGGCGCCAACAGCGGACATCGCCTTGCCTCCAGCGTTGAGGCATCCGCGCGAATACGCAATGTGCCTGAACCACTCACGGCGGACCTTGCGGCCCGCCGGGTTTGCCCTACTCCGAGACGCCGTAAGCCAATCATCGCCCGGAGCTAGGTATGTCAGATCAGAGCCTCATTCCCGTCGTGAGCCTGCCTTTCATTTATCATTTGGGTGAGTTGACTTTGACGGACGAAGGCGGCGTCGTCGGCCTTGATTATACGGTGCCCCGCCAATGGCTTTATGAGCATGGCTTATTCTCAGTGTCTCTCGACCCGGAACACTGGACAAAGCATGGCGAAGGATCTGTGTACGCCATCACAAGGCGTGACGGCCACGATCTGCAGCTTCTCGACCTCGATCTGCTATTTCCGGAGCGGCTAGATGCCGTCCTGAAAGCGGCCACAGCCCATGGCCTTTTGGGAAACGGTCAGCTGAGGTGCCCAGCCTACAAAGCTTTGGGTATTGTCGATTGCGCTACGCCACCCGACGCTATCTCGCTTGAACAAGCGAGCATGGAGGCGTGCGCGGCGATCCTCGCCACTGAAGATCGTTCGCTTGACGGCGTGTGGTGGTCATCAGGAGGGATCGAGATTCCGCGCGGGGGCCTCTTCCAACACCTGCTGGCGAAGGTTATCTGCAAAGAAGTTCAGATGCCCAATTCGGCCAGCGTTGCTCCGCCCGCTGTATGGACGGGTTCGCCGGTGTGTTGGGGGCGGCCATAGCCAACACGTCAATGCGCCCGGAGCGGAACTTGAGGTCACGGCGGGAAGCGGGCGCTCGACTTGGGTGGCCGGAAAGTTGCGTTCCTGCATCGCCCCCTTCAAAGTAGATTGAGTAACAGGCGAGGAGGGCCGCTTGGAATTCGAACGCCGCGTCGCCGAAGCGTGTGCTCGCCCGGTGCCCTCGCCGCCCTGTTGCGGGGCGTGACCGCATGAGCATGTCCCCGTACGCCGCCGCTGAACAAAACTTGGGGTTTAGCTACCAGCCGCGCTTTGCGCTCCTGCGCCTGCTGTCGCTGCCGGAAACGGCGTCGGTGCTCATCGAGAAGAGCGACGATCTGGAATTCGACGATACTACCGGGGCAAAATCCCTGGCCTCGCTCAAGCATAAGGCAGTGGGGAACCGGCTCACAGACCTCGACGCCGACTTCTGGAAATCCGTTCGCATCTGGCTCGCCCACTACCTCGACGACGGACGTATGGCCACGACCGCGAGCTACCTGCTGTTCACGACGGCCGAGGTCGCGGGCGGCTCGTTCTTGACGGCGTTCACGGACCTTGAATGCGACGCCGACGGGCGTGAGCAGCGCGCCACGCAGGCCGCCGAGGCCCTGGAGCGGACGCGATCCCAACTGCTGACGGCGATCCGCGACACGCTGGCCGGGCTGAGCGACGAGGAGGCCCAGGACTTCTACGGACGGATCACAATCCTCGACCGCCGCCCGAGAATCACCGAGATTCCACAGTTGGTCATCGATAACTACCTGCGCACGATCCGGCGGGAGTTCCGGTCGGCGGTCTTTGAGCGTCTCGACGGTTGGTGGGCGGACCTGATGATCAAGGTCCTGGCGGGCGAGCGCGCCGAACCCGTGTTCGGCTACGAGGTCTCAGACAAGTTGTCGGCCATCGCAGAGGAGTATCGTTCCGACAGCTTGCCGATCACCTTCGGCGGCCGGTTGCCCGATGAGGGAATCGACGTTGCGAATGACCCGCGCATTTTCGTCGAGCAGCTCCGCGATCTGCAGCTGTCCGACCTGCGAATCCAGAAGGCGATCATCGACTACTACCGGGCCTTTGAGCAGCGCTCTAGTTGGGCGCGCGAGAGCCTGCTCATTGCCGGCGAGATCGAGGAGTACGAGACCCGCCTTGTCGACGAATGGGAACGCTATCGCGAACTCATCTTCGAGCGCGTTCCGACCTCAGACGGGGAGGACGCGTTCCGATCGGCCGGCCGAGATCTCTACAAATGGGCTGAGCTGGAAACCTTGCACCTGCGCATCCGTGAGCGCGTGACCGAGCCTTATGTCGTGCGCGGAGCCTTCCACATCCTGGCCAACGCCCGGCCCACCCCGCGGGTGCACTGGAACCCGCGTTTCATGGGGCGGCTGGCCAAACTGCTCGGCCTGGCCGCATGACAGCCTGGGATCAGCGGCCGATCGAGATCCGCAACCTGTTCAACCCGGCCTTCTGCGGCCTCGTGCTCTTCCGGGCGTTACGGGCGTTCGAGGAGGAGGACGACCGCGGCATGCCATTCTCGTTGACGCTGCTGGTCCTGCCGCTCAGCCTGCAGAAGGAGGCGCGCGACACCCTCTTGCGCGGCAAGCGTAGGTACTTCCTCAGCCTCGTCTCAGCCAACCCGCAGATGCTCGTGGGCTTCGCCAATCGGGCGACTACGCTCCTGCCGTTCACCTTCGAGGCGCTGGGCCTCTTAATGCAGCTAGGCACGATCTTGGCGCAGCCGGATGGCCGGCTGATCACGGAATCTAAAGGGGTCCGCAAGTCGGAGACCGGGTCCGCCGAGACGGTCGAATGCCAGCGGGTCGCGCGGTTCCTCGGCAAGCAGTTCGCTGCGGTAGGAGACGCCGCAACGATCTACACGACGTTGGGGGTCAGACCATGAAGATCAAGTCGCTCCACATCTATAGCCACGACGGTCGCCGACGCGACCTGACCTTCAAGCTCACCGGCCTGAATGTGATCACCGGCCGGTCGTCCACGGGCAAGTCGGCGCTTTCGGATATTGTCGAGTACTGTATGGGGCGCTCGACGTTCAACATTCCCGAGGGGGTGATCCGCGACCGGGTGAGCTGGTTTGCGGTGATCTACCGCTTCGACGGGGAAGATTTGCTGGTTGCAAAACCCTCGCCAGGCCCCGACCACAATAGCTGCAGCCTGGCGATGGTGCGGCGCGGTCCGCAGGTCGTCCCGCCGGACCACAAGGACCTGACCGTCAACGACGACGATGACGGCGTCGAGACCTTGCTGTCGCGTCTCTTGGGCATCCCGGAGAATACGACCGAGGTGCCGCTGGGCAGCAGTCGGGCGAGCTACGACGCGAACATCAAGCACACCGCCTACTACTTGTTTCAGAAGCAGGGGATCGTCGCTAACAAGGACCAGCTTTTCTACCGGCAGAACGAGCAGCACCAGCCACAGGCAATCCGCGACACTCTGCCGATTCTCCTGGGGGTTTCCTCGCGCGACCGCTTCGAACTGGAGTCGCGTCTGCGGATTGTCCAGCGGGACCGCCGCCTCAACGCTAAGCTGCTTGAGCAGGCGAGGAACACCGTCGACACTGCAGAAGAACGCGCGTTCGGGCTGTTGTCGGAGGCGCGAAGCGTCGGAATCTTCGCGCCCGACGAAGGCGTTGGCGACCCGGTCGTGGCCCTGCTACGCGGTGCCCTGGCCTGGAAGCCCACGCCCGTGTCCGAAGACGACGGCCGCAGGGTGACGCAGATCGAAAACGAACTGGGTGGCCTTCGCGAACGGCGGCGCGATACCCAGCGCCGCATCGACGCGGCTCTGCAGTTCGCCAAGCGGTCGGAGGGATTCGAGAGCGAAGCGTTGGAACAGCGCGACCGCCTGGCCTCGATCAAGGCGCTGCCCTTCAACCGCGCCACCGGGGACTGGCAGTGGCCGTTCGCTGAAGCCAACCTCGCCCTCAGCAGCCCGATCGCCCAGGCGCTGCTTGCGGAACTGGAGGCACTCGACCGGGAGATGAGCGCAGTGGTGGGCGAACGCCCGGCGCTGGACGCCTACCTCAAGGCGCAGCGCGAGTCTCTCCAGACGATCGGCGAAGAGATCCGTACCAAGGAGGTCGAACTTGCGGGCGCGATAGCCGCTAACGAGGTGATCGCCCAGATGGGAAGCCGCAACAATGCCGCGGCGCGCGTGGTCGGGCGCATAAGTCTGTTCCTCGAAAATCTGGTGCCCAACAGCGAGCTTACGAAGCTGCAGGCGGAGGAGCGTCGCCTGAAGGCGAAGGCCGAGGACCTGGAGCGCAAGATCGGGGCCGACGACGCCGACCAGCGGCTTCTTTCGACCCTGAACAATATCTCCATGCACATGTCCGGCTATGTCGGAGACCTTGGCGGCGAGTTCGCCGAGTTCCCTGCCAGGCTCGATGTGCACCATCTGACCGTGGCGATCGACCGGCCCGGCCGGCCGATCCTCATGCAGCGGACCGGGGGCGGCGAGAACCATCTCGCCTACCACCTGGCTGCGCTCCTAGCGCTCCACCGGTTCGCCGTCGGTTATCGTCACCCGCTGCCGCGGTTCCTGTTTATCGATCAGCCAACGCAGGTCTACTTCCCTTCCGAGGCGGTTTACAAGCACGCGGGTGGCTCGATCGAGCGGACGGAGAAGGACGCCGACCTGGAAGCCGTCCGCCGCCTCTTCGAGCTCTTGCGACGGTTCGGCGACCAGGACGCGCCCGGCTTCCAGACGATCATCACGGAGCACGCCAACCTGCGGGACGACTGGTTCCAAGCTGCGCTGGTCGAGCCGCCCTGGACCAAGCCGCCGGCCCTCGTGCCGGACGACTGGCCCAGCGTCACACCGACTACGCGCGAATAGCCGGGTTCCAGGTCGTGGCGACTGAGTCGTCGCTGCGCCGAGCTTCAGCCTGGGCGGGTCATGGGAGGCGCGGACCTCAGCCCAGTGCGGACAGTCCAAGGGTCTCTGATGAGTCATGAGCGGCCTCTGCGCTATTGCCGGCACCGCCTGTCAGGGAACGGCGCTCCTCGGATCGATGATCCTCGCGAAATGCGCGATCGCCCCGGCGTCCAATTCGAACGGCGTCTGGGTCTCGTCCTCGTGACGATCAAGCTCCTCCAGGACCGACCACAGGTCCCAGCACTCGGCGACCACAT
>PLSW01000323.1 GCA_003165275.1 Caulobacteraceae bacterium | reverse complement strand
CGCTTGATCACCAGGCCTTGCTGATGGTGAACTGGACCTCGCGCTGGGCTTCAAGGCTGCGAGTCTGCACTTGGCTGGAACTGCCGAGATTCTGGCCGCTCAAGGCGAAGGTGATGCCATTGTGCATCTTGTAACCCAGGCGCGCCGAGAGGCTGGCGTAGGCGCCCACGGTCATCAGGTTGCCGTTGGTGATGGCGTAGCCCTGATAGGCGCCGACATAGTGCAGGTTGGCGTCTGCCTCCCAGGGACCCTTTTCCCAGTCGAAGCCGACGTTGCCGCGGCCCGTTGGGGTGGTGGACTGGAACGCCGCCCGTTGAAGCACAGGGTTGATGCCGGCGAAGTAGGAGTCCTTGACGTCGGTGTAGGTGTAGTCCGCGCGCCAATGCAGGCCTTCGGCCAGCTTGCCGGTCGCTGTGACCTCGACGCCGGTTTCGGTGGAGTTGGCGACGTTGCGATAGTTCATCGCCGCATTGGTGGTCAGCGTCGGGGCGACGCCGATGACGGTTTCGTTGAGCTGGCTGATCAGGTTGGTCCAGTCCTGGTCGAACACCCGCACGCCCAACTTGGCGATGGTGAAGTCGTGGTCGTAGGCGAGCTCGTAGTTGGTGACGACCGTGGGGGCGAGGGTGGGGTTGCCCATGATGTCGATGGTGAAGCCCGGGAAGGGCTGGTAGGCGTATTGGATGCCGCCGAACTCGATCAGGCTCGGCGCCTCGATCGCCCGGCCATAGGAGGCGCGGAAGGTGTCGGCGCCGGTGGGCCGCCAGGCGAGGGTGACGTTCTCGCTGTTCTCGACCAGGTTGCGGTTCCAAAGGGCGTTGTTGGCCAGGATGATCCGCGGATCAAAACTGCCGGTTCTGTTGAGCCCGAGGTCGTCGATACGCACCGCCGCGGTCCAGGTGAGCTTGGAATTGATCGCCCAATTCCACATGCCCGCTCCGGACCAGACGTGGTAGTCGACGGTCCCGCCCGCGTCCGGCGCTGTGTTCAGCGTGTTGAAACGGTACTCGCCCGAAAACCGGAACGTATTGGCCGTTCCGATCTTGAACAGATCCTGAATGCTCGCGACATCAATGGTGTTATGCCAAAGAAGGCCGGGACCGATCTTGTAGTCCGCGTCCAGCTTGTTCTGATAGGCCTGCGCCTGGATCAGACCGAACTGGGTGTCGGAGGTTAGGGTCGCCTTCTCCGACTGGGTGACCATCTTGAGGACCGAAACGTTATAGCCATTGACGACGGTGTCCTCTTGGACGTTGGACCAGGATCCCTCGATCCGTAGCTCGGTCTTCGGCGCCAGTTGGGCGATCGCGTCGAGGTTGGCCTTGGCGGACGCCGGATTCTCCCGCTCGCTCGCCGTGGGCAGGGGCCCGGTGTTCTTCCATTCCTGGATGCTGGAGCCGCCGCCGGACAGGCGCATGGAAAAGGCGTCGCCGAGCTTGATGGTCGTCATCATCGAGCCGGACGCCGCGCCGTTCAATCCGCCGCTGATCTTGGCCTCGTTCACCGGATCGAACTTCGGATTGTAGGTGATGATGTTGATCACCCCCGAGGCGGCGTTGAAGCCGAACAGGGCGCCGCTGGGGCCCTTGACCACCTCGATCTGGCGGATTTCGTCCAGCTGCACCGGGATGGTGTCCCAGACGGTCATGCCGTAGTGGTCGAGATAGACCTGACGGCCATTGACCAGCACCAGCAGGCGCGGGGAGCTGGCCTGATCGTAGCCGCGGACGTTCACGTCCGACTGGCCCGCGCCCCAGTTGAGCACGTCGATGCCGGCGACCCGCTGCAGGATGCCCGGCAGGCTGGTCTCGCCGGAGCGGCGGATTTCGTCCTGGGAAATGATCTGCATGTCGGCGGGCGCTTCGGTGGACCGCTGCGGCGAGCCGGTGGCGCTGGTGGTGACCGGTTCGTTGAACAGTTGCTGCAGGGAGCCGTAGTCGACGGACTGGGCCCCTGCGGCGGTCGCTGCGGCGAGGGCGAGACCGGCGCAGACGCCGGCCATGAGGATTTGTCGTTTCATTGGGTGTGTCTTTCCTTGGCCGCTAGGGCTCAGACTTCGTGGATCATCATGCGGAAGGCGGCCTTGAACGTCGCGCCCACGGCGGCGGCGGCGGCCCGGTTGACGATGATGTCGACCTTGGGATCGGTGGAGACGCCCATGACGCAGGCGCCGGAGTTCACGCAGGCCGGATCGGACCCGACGGTGACCAGGTGCTTGGCCTTGGCCGCGGCGCCCACGGCGGCGTAGTTGACCCCCCCGGTGACGTAGAGGGCCGCGACACCGCTGGCCCCGCCCACGTCGCCGGCTTCAATCGCCTTGCCGGTGAGGGTCACCGCGCCGGCGGAAAAGCCCCCGCCCAGGGCGCCCATGATGGCGTTCTTCTCGGCCACGGAGGCCGGCTTTGAGGGATCGTAGACCACCCCGAGCACCGCGGCGCCGTTGGGCCCGTTCTCCATGAAGGTGAGGGCGCGGCCGGCGACCCCCAGGTTCTTGACCGGATCGGCCTTGCCGACCACCGGCGCGGCCAGGGCGAGGAGCAGCACCCCCGCCGATGTGAGTGTTTTGTAGCGTGTAGACATGTTCGTCCCCTCGCCCATTTCGGGCCTGAATGGGGATGAGGTCGTGTGAATACCGTTTACGAAAGGTTAACTCGCCTAGTGAAGGTCGTGTGTAATGGTAGACGAACGCGCTCCCAACAACAGTCGATAGTAGTAATGACTAAGCCAATGAGAGCATTGAATTTGGCAATACCAGGGGTTCGCGACTGTGATCACGCCTATAAACGGCGTCTATATTGGCAAATCCCACATCGGTTGTCTCTCGCGTGACCGAAGTGCGGGTAGGCGTCTTGGCCGCAAGCTTGGCCATACCGCGGTAGGGCCGGCCCTGCGTCTGTGGCTCATCGACGGGATCCCGGCGCCCGGCCAAACCGTCGCACCCCCCTGTTGCGGCGGCATGTCGCAGGCTCTAAGGCGCTGAAACGCCACGTGAATCGATTCTGTCGGTGATGGTCGTCGCCCGTCGACGGGGCGGGATGTCGCGGCGGCGTCTATCAGGGGCTGACAACCGGGTTACGCCTCGCTATATATCTAAGACTACATCGATCGTTAGCGCTGGATGGCGTTTTCGAGCGGCGGCCGAGAGGCCCGCCGCTTTTTTATTGGTTTCGAGGCCCCTTTGCGCGGCAAGACGCAGGAAGACCGTTCGCTGCTAGACCTTCTGGACCCGGTCGCGGAGGCGGCGGGGTATGAACTGGTGCGGCTGCGGCTGATGAGCGGCACGCGCTCGCGCCGGCTGCAGATCATGGCCGAGGGCCCGGACGGGGAGATGACCGTCGAGGACTGTGCGCGCCTGTCGCGGGCGGTGTCCGAGGTGCTGGACGCCGCCGACCCCATCGACGGCGACTATCTGCTGGAGGTCTCCAGCCCGGGCATCGACCGGCCCCTGACCCGGCTCAAGGATTTCGCGGCCTTCGAGGGCTTCGAGGCCCGGCTGGAGCTGGACCGCCTCGCCGACAACCGCAAGCGCTTCAAGGGCGAGTTGGCCGGGGTCGAGGACCAGAACGTGGCCCTGAACGTCGAGGGCGAGGCGGACACCGTCCTGATCCCCTTCGCCTGGATCACCGACGCCAAGCTGGTGATGAACGACAAGCTTCTGCAGTGGGGCGCCGCGCAACGCGACGCCCGCATCCAATCCGAACAGACGTCGGCCGAGGCCGACCAAGACCTTTCCAAGGAGTAGACGAATGGCCCTCTCCGGCATTTCCGCGAACCGCACCGAACTGCTGCAGATCGCCGAGGCGGTCGCCCGCGAGAAGTCGATCGAGAAAGAGATCGTCATCGAGGCGATCGAGGAGGCGGTGCAGAAGGCCGCCCGCGCCCGCTACGGCGCCGAGCACGACATCCGCGTCCACATCGACCCCAAGACCGGCGAGACCACCATTAAGCGGGTGGTCACCGTCGTGGGCGACGACGAGGAGATCGAGAACACCTACGCGTTCCAGAGCCTGGCCGACGCCAAACGTGACGACAAGGACGCGGTGGTCGGCAAGACCTACGAGGAGATCCTGCCCCTGTTCGAGATCGGCCGGGTGCAGACCCAGATGGCCCGCCAGGTGGTGATGGGCAAGGTGCGCGAGGCCGAGCGCGAGCACCAGTACGAGGAGTTCAAGGACCGGGTCGGCGAGATCGTCAACGGCGTGGTCAAGCGTGTCGAATACGGCAACATCGTCGTCGACCTCGGCCGGGGCGAGGGCGTTGTCCGCCGCGACCAGTCGATCCCCCGGGAGAACTTCCAGGTGGGCGACCGCATCCGCAGCTACATCTACGACGTCCGCCGCGAGGCCAAGGGCCCGCAGATCATGCTCAGCCGCGCCCACGGCGGCTTCATGGCCAAGCTGTTCGCCCAGGAGGTGCCGGAAGTCTATGACGGCGTCATCGAGATCCGCGCCATCGCCCGCGNNGTCGGCGCCTGCGTCGGCATGCGCGGGTCCCGCGTGCAGGCGGTGGTGGCCGAGCTGCAGGGCGAGAAGATCGACATCATCTCCTGGTCGCAGGACGAGGCGACCTTCCTAGTCAACGCCCTCGCCCCCGCCGAAGTCACCAAGGTGGTGATGGACGAGGAGGACGAGCGGGTCGAGGTGGTGGTGCCCGACGAGCAGCTGTCCCTCGCCATCGGCCGCCGCGGCCAGAACGTTCGGCTTGCAAGCCAACTTACGGGTTGGCAAATCGACATCATGACCGAAAGCCAGGAGAGCGAGCGCCGCCAGCGTGAGTTCGCCGAGCGCACCCAACTGTTCCAGGAAGCCCTGGACGTGGACGAGGTCATCGCCCAGCTGCTGGTCACCGAAGGCTTCGCCACCGTCGAGGATGTGGCCTATGTGGAGCCACACGAGATCGCCGCCATCGAGGGTTTCGGCGAGGAGACCGCTGGCGAACTGCAGGCCCGCGCCATCGACTTCCTGGAACGCGAGGCGGCCGAGCTGGACGAAAAGCGCAAGGGCCTTGGCGTCGAGGACGAGGTCCTGGGGATCGAAGGGGTCACCCTGCCGATCTCCGTCGCCCTGGGCGAAGGGGAGATCAAATCCGTCGAGGACCTCGCCGGCCTAGTGCCCGACGACCTGCGCGGCTGGTTCGAGACCAAGGACGGCGAGCGGGTCCGCGAAAAGGGCGTGCTGGAAAGCTTCAACCTCGCCCCCGAGGCCGCCGAGACCCTGATCATGAACGCCCGCATCGCCATGGGCTGGGTCGAGGCGCCGGAAGTGTTCGAGGAAGAGGTTGAGGGCGAGGCCGCCGGCGAGGACGTCGGCGACACCGCCATCGAGGCCGACTACGCCGCCGAAGAGGCGGAGGTGATTCCGGAAGCTTAGGGGCTCTAGAGGCCTCCTCGGGATAGAACGAGCCGCATTGTCAGAAGAAACACCAATCTCGCCCGAGGCCGCGCCGGCGACAGAGGCCCGCGCCCACGCCACCAAGGCGGCGGCCGATCGCGAGCGGCGGGACCTGGTTTCCGGCGAGGTCATGGATGAGGCGCGGCTGATCCGCTTTGTCGCCGGGCCGGACGGGGTGGTGGTTCCGGACGTGGCGCGCAAGCTGCCGGGGCGCGGCCTGTGGGTGGCGGCCAACCGGGCCTCGGTGGAGACCGCGACGCGCAAGGGCGGGTTTTCCCGCTCCGCCAAGGCCAAGCTGACCGCCCCCGCGGACCTCGCCGACCAGGTCGAGCGGCTGCTCACCAAGCGGATTCTCGACGGCCTCGGGCTTGCGAAGCGCGCGGGAGACCTTACTTCCGGCTTCGAGAAGGCCGCCGCGGCCATCGCCGCCGGCAAGGCCGCCTGGATGATCGAGGCGGCCGACGGGTCGGCGGATGGCCGGCGCAAGCTGTTGCAGACCGCCCACGGCCTCGCCAGACCGCCCCGGCTCATCGGTCTGTTCAATTGCGACGAATTGAGTTTGGCCTTGGGCTTGGGAAATGTGATACACCTCGTCTTCCTTGCGGGACGAGGCGCCGAACGCTGGACATTGGATGTCGAGCGGATGTCGGGATTTAGTCCGCTCCTTCCTCAGAGTTGGCGNNGCGAGTGAGTAAAGCGAGCGAATGAACGACGAAAACGACAACGGCCGCGGCGCGGGTCCTCGCGCCCCTCTGACTTTGAAGCCCCGCCCCGGCGGCCTGAGTTCAGGCACCGTGAAGCAGAGCTTCAGTCATGGCCGATCGAAGACGGTGGTGGTGGAGACCAAGCGCCGGCGTGTCGATGCGCCGCCGCAGAACCTCGCCGCGCCCACGCCGTCGGAAAAGCGCGCCGCCCTGGATGTGCGTCCGCCCGCCGCGCCGGCCCCGCGTCCGGCCGCCCCCGCCAGCTCGGCCGCCTCCAACCTCAACCTGTCCGCCGAAGAGCTTCGCGCCCGCCAGCGGGTGCTGGAAGCCGCCCGCGCCGAGCAGGAACGCCGCGAGGCCGAACGGGCCCGTGAAGACGCCCGCAGCGCCGAGGACGAGGCCCGCCGCCGCGCCGAGGCGGCCGCCGCCGCCCCGCCGCCGCAAGCGGCCTCCGAACCAGCCGCTCCGNNCCAGTCGTTGCTGCGCCAGTTGTTTCTGCGCCAGTTGTTTCTGCGCCAGTCGCGCCGGCCCCCATCGCTTCGGCTCCCATCGCTTCGGCCCCGGTCGTTTCTGCGCCTGTCGTTTCTGCGCCTGTCGCGCCGGCCCCTGTCGCTTCGGCGGCCAGGGCTCCCGCGCCGCAGGCGACCGCCCCGGAACGTCCGGCCGCGACCGTCGCGCCGGCCCGGCCCGC
>PLSW01000169.1 GCA_003165275.1 Caulobacteraceae bacterium | reverse complement strand
GGCCTGGACCGCATCTTCTTCACCAACTCCGGCTCGGAGTCCGTGGACACAGCCCTGAAGATCGCCCTCGCCTACCAGCGCGCCCGTGGCCAGGCCCAGCGCACCCGGCTGATCGGCCGGGAGAAGGCCTATCATGGGGTCGGCTTCGGCGGCATCTCGGTGGGCGGCCTGGTCAACAACCGCCGGGTGTTTCCGACCCTCCCCGGGGTCGACCACCTGCCGCACACCTTCGACCTGGCCGCCAACGCCTTTTCCAAGGGCCAGCCCGCCCACGGGGCGGGCCTCGCCGACGAGCTGGAGCGCATCCTCGCCCTGCACGGCCCGGAGACCGTGGCGGCGGTGATCGTCGAGCCGGTGTCCGGCTCGGCCGGGGTGCTGCCGCCCCCGGTGGGCTATCTGCAGCGCCTGCGGGCCATCTGCGACAGGCATGACATCCTGCTGATCTTCGACGAGGTCATCACCGGCTTCGGCCGCCTGGGCGCCCCCTTCGCGGCCACCTATTTCGGCGTCACCCCGGACCTGATGTGCACCGCCAAGGGCCTGACCAACGCCGCCATCCCCATGGGCGCGGTCTTCGCCTCCCGCACCATCCACGACGCCTTCATGCAGGGGCCCGCAGAGGTGATCGAGCTCTTCCACGGCTACACCTATTCCGGCCACCCGGCCGCCTGCGCCGCGGGCCTGGCCACCCTGGACATCTATGCGGGCGAGGGCCTGTTCGAACGCGCCGCCGCCCTGGCGCCCGCCTTCGAGGCCGCCCTTCACGACCTGCGCGGCCTGCCGGGCGTAATCGACGTGCGCAATATCGGCCTGATGGGCGCCGTGGAGCTGGCGCCCCGGGACGGCGCGCCGGGCAAGCGCGGCTACGACGTCTTCCTCGCCGCCCTGAACGACGGCCTCTACGCTCGCTACACCGGCGACATCATCGCCCTGTCGCCGCCGCTGATCGTCAGCGAGAGCGAGATCGCGCGGATCGTCGAGACCCTGGCCCGAGCGATCAAGGCGGCGGGGTAGGGGAGGGGGACGCGGAGTTTCGGTGACAGTTTACTTAACTCGGTCACAGACTCGCCGCGGCCGCGCGTGTGGATTGAGTTAAGTAAACTGTCACCGAAACTCCTCCCGACGGCGCAAGGCGAGACCAACCCATGAAGACCTACCGCATCGCCGTCATCGGCCTTGGCCAGCGCATCGCCCATGTGCTGGCGGCCATGGTCGAGGTGGGCTGGACCCTTGAGGTCGCGGGCTACGTCGACCCCGCGCCGGTGGGCGCCCCGATCCTGGAGGAACACGGCATAGCTGCCGGCCGGCCCTATCCCGATCCCGCCGCCCTGTTCGCCGACGGGCCCTACGACCTGGTGATGATCGGCTCGCCCAACCACCTGCACCTGGAGCATCTGAAGGCCGCCTTCGCCGCCGGCTATCCGATCTTCGCCGAAAAGCCCATCGTGCGCACCGAGGCGGAGACCTTCGAGCTCGCCCGGCTGATGGCCGCCGCCTGGGCGCCGCCGCTCTATATCGGCCTGGTCATGCGCTCCATGCCCATCGTGCGGGCGGTGATCGCCCGGGTGGATTCCGGCGAGCTGGGCGAGATCATCTCCATCGACGCCACCGAGCACCTGCCGCCGGAGCACGGCGGCTACCTGGCCCGCAACTGGCGGCGCAAGCAGGAATGGGGCGGCTCCTATCTGCTCGACAAGGTCTGCCACGACTTCGATATCTTCGGCCGCATCGCCGGGGCGCGGCCGGCCAAGGTGGCCAGCTTCGGCGGCCGGCGGATCTTCACCGCCGAGCGCACCGGCGTGCCCAAAACCTACGAGGACGGCAGCGCCGCCTACGCCCTGCGCGACGCCGGCTGGGCCGGGGCCAACGACAGCTTCCAATCCGACATGGACGTCACCGACCACCAGGTCGCCATCGTCGAATACGCCAACGCCGTGCGGCTGTCCTTCCACGCCAACAGCCACGTGGCGCTGCAGGAGCGCCGCTGGTACGTGGCCGGGGCCGAGGGCACGTTGCTGGCCGACCTCGTGCGCAACCGGCTGATGGTCCGCCGGGCCCTGGACCGCCGCAAGCCCGAGCGGATGGATTTCCACGAGCGCACCGACGACAACCACAACGGCGCCGACCAGGCCATGGCCTGGGACCTGCTGGCCAGCCTTTCCGAGGGGGCGACCTTCCCGGTCACCCCCTACGACTCCATGGAGGCCGGCCTGACGGTGATGGCCATCGACCGGGCGATGGAGGCCGGGCAGGTGGTGGATTGCGCGCCCATGTGGTCCGCCTTCGATGCGGCCAGGAATGGCGCCATTTCGGCCATCGCGCGTTAGTACCGGACTACCCAGCCACCCAGGGGTCCCAACTCATGCGCCTGCTTTCGATCGCCCTCGCCGCCGCGACCGCCGTGGCGGTCTATGTTCCCGCCCAGGCCGCCGGTCTGGACGAGGCCTTCAGCAACACCATCGTATCCACCTACCCGGACGGGCGCACCGCCAGGCTGTGGCTGAACCGGGACGGCAGCTACACCGCCGAGGGCCGTCGGCATGACCCGTCCAGCGGCCATTGGACGATGAAGGGCGACAAGGTCTGCCTGCGTCAGTCCAAGCCGATGGCCGTGCCGTTCCGGTTCTGCACCCCCGCCTTCCAGGGCGGCGTCGGCTCCACATGGTCGGCCAAGGCGGTCACTGGCGAGCCGATCCGGGTCAGGCTGGAGGCGGGCCGGGCGAAGGCCTGAGGCTCGGCGCGGCGTCCTCTTCCGGTTCCCCGCACACCGCCGTCTCCGCTCGGTTGAGGCCCGCCTCGATCATGGCTGGGCCGAACACCAGTAGCCGCGTGCCCGCGTAGTTGACGATCCATGCGGTGAGCGACCCGCACGCCAGGGCGACCAGGTGGTCGGAGATCACCGGCCAGCGGCTGGAGACAAAGGCCACGAAGATGAAATAGTTGGCCAGGTTGCCGACGCTGTTGGCGGCCATGTAGCCTGCCCACTGGTGCGGCAGACGCCCGGGCTTGAGACAGCGGAAGACCAGCAGGCCGTTGACCAGGAAGGTCACCTGCATCGCCGACAGCAAAGAAATCGCCCGGGCGGCGGCCGGCTCCAGGCCGAGCACGATCCCAAGCTTCAGCAAGCAGGCGTCGGTAACGAAGCCAAGGCATCCCACGGCCCCGAATTTCAAGGCGGAGTGCAGTTCGCGGCGCGCGTGCGCGGTCGTGATGGTCATCGCTCGCCGCCCTTTCGGAACGCCAGGCCCGCATGACCCCCTCAGAGGCTGAAACGCCGCTGCGCGGTAAGCGTTGCGTTTGTACGCCCGCCTTGCCATCAACGCCGGCCAAACGTCAGCCGCCGGGGAGGGCGCGATGCGGATCGTGGTGGTCGGCACGTCGGGGTCGGGAAAGTCGACCCTGGCCCGGGGCCTCGGCAAGGCGCTGGGCCTGCGGTTCGTCGAACTTGACGCCATCAACTGGCAGCCGGGTTGGCGCGCCCTGGACCAGGAGGACAAGACCGAGTTCCGCCGCCGGGTCGCAGAAGCCACCGCCGGCGACGGCTGGGTCAGCGACGGCAACTATGGGACTGTCCGCGACGACCTCTGGGCCCGCGCCACCCACCTGGTCTGGCTGGACTATGAGCGGGGCGTGATCATGCGGCGGGTGATCACCCGCTCGGTCATCCGCGCTATCGACGGCAAGGCGCTGTGGTCGGGCAATCGAGAGGACTGGCGCACCTGGCTGGACGCCGACCACCCCATGCGCTGGGCCTGGAGCACGTGGAAACTACGGCGCGAGCGATACGAGGCCCTGGTCGCCGATCCCACAAATTCGCATTTGACGGTGCTGCGCCTGCGCCATCCGCGGGAGGCGAGCAGGGTGGCGGGGCGGTTGGCGGCGTGACGGAACCTGCTGCCTAGAGCGTGTTGGGTTTAGACCGAAACGGTGCTGCCACCGACCGCCGCCCCTCAGTCGGCTTCGCCGACACCTCCCCGCACGCGGGGAGCACCCAGGAGCCTGAGTCCTCCCCGCGTGCGGGGAGGTGGCCCGGAGCGAAGCGGAGGGTCGGAGGGGTCTTCGGTCCGGCGTAACCGCGTTTCCGTCTAAACCCAACGCGCCCTAGAGGCCCCGCAGCCAGGCCAATATGGCGATGGGGTCGTCACCGGCCGCCGCCGGTGGCGCGGCGCCCTTGCCGCGCAGGCCGCGCAGTTCGCCGGGGCGGACACCGAATTCGGCGCGGAACGCCCGGTTGAAGTGGGAGGCGGAGACGAAGCCGTTGGCGTAGGCGACGTCGGCGATGCTGCGGCGTTCCGCCGGGTTCGCCAGCGCCAGGAAGGCGCGCGCCAGGCGGCGCGACTGGATGAAGGCCGAGACCCCGCCATCCGACTCGAACAGGCGGTATAGGGTGCTGCGCGACACCCCCAGTTCCGACCGGATATCCTCAGGCGTAAGGCCGGCGCCGCCGACCTCGGCGTCCACCCGCGCCTTGGCCATGGCCAGCAGGGTCCGCTCGAGGGGGCGACGCTTTTTCAGGGTCGCCGGCGCATGGGCGCAGATGGCCCCGTCGACGAGATTGGCCAGGGCCTGCGCCGAGGCGACGCCCTCGCTCACCGACAGGTTTGGCGCGACGCTCCACAGCGAAATCATGTAGTCGCCGAGCAGCCGCGCCGAGGGACTGTCGTCGCCCAGCACCTGCCCATGGATATCTCGCCCGACGCAGGATGGCAGGGCGTCGCGGGGGAGCATCAGGTTCAGGGTCTCGAAGGCGGCGGTTTCGGTTTCGAACGGCCGGCTCATGTCGATGATCCGGATCTGGCCCAGGGTGCGGTCGGAGAAACGGCCGTCATAGGCGCCGGACCAGCCGCCGGTCAGGGCCAGCAGCACCTGCACGCCGTCCATGCCGTCGCGGGTGATGTGGCCGCGGCTGCGGGTGAAGGTCTGGCCGACGCCGACGCAGCGCCCGAACAGGGCCGCGCCCAGGTGATAGGCCTCAAGCCGATTGTGGAAGCCCGTGCCATCGTCATGCAGGGCGATGTCGAAGATCGACGACACCGTGGCGACATATTGCGCCGCCGCGGTGGGATCCTGCGCCGCCTCCAGGACCCAGGTGTCACGGCGCGGTTTAGGGGCGGCCTGTCCAGCGGTCATGCAACGAAAAAGCCGAACAAGAGAATCTCCCGCCGCAAAATCAAATCCGATCCATAGCGAGAATTATTGGCGGGTCCATATGGCGGGCGATTGAATAGGCCGGCCAATAAACATGAGCGCGTGAGATTCTCAGGCAAGATTATGCCGACGGGCAGGCAGAGACACTTTCCAAATCCTCAACAATATGGCCGCGGGCGCGATCCGATTTTGGGCGCTCCGCGGGCGGCGCATCGCTTCCCGGCCAGTAGGGTTATCAGCACCGGGGCGGCCCCGGGCGATTTGGGGAAGCACAATGAGCGGTGATCAATTCCAATATGTCGGATCGGCCTCTCAGAATGGCTCGTTCAGCAATCCGGCGAACTGGCAAAACCTGACGGGCTCCGCCGCGACGCCTGGCGCGGGCGACAGCGTCACGATCACCGTTGGCTACGAATACATCTACGGCGATGCGACGCTGGCCAATATCACCCTCACGGGCAGCGCGACTTTCGCGGGTTCCGTCACCAGCGGCGGTCTTGTTTTCAACTCGGGGGCGGGGCTCAGCGCGCTGGGCGCGGTGACCATAACTGGCCCGGCGCAGATAGGCGGTGGCGACACCATCGGCGCCTACAACGGTGGCGCTTTTACAGAGCAGCGGACCTTGGCGGCCGCCTCCGGCGTGGCCCTTTCGGCCAGTGCTGGCGGGAGCATCGCCATTGCGAACTTGGTGTCAACTGGCGTGGGAACTGGCGCGGGATTTGGAGGGTTCTACGTCGATTCAACGTCGAGCATCGTGATCGGTTCGGCGGTTGCGGCAACGGCGGGTCAGATCGTGATCGACGCCGGGCAGTCCGTCACCTTCCAGTCCGGTGCGGAAGTCGACGCCAACACCCTGATCAACAATGGAGCCATCGATAACGGGCTGATCAACACGACCACCTTCATCAATGGCGGCGCCATCACCAGCGACACCGGTCCGCTGTCCATCGCGGCGTATACAGCCTTCACCAACACCGGAACCATAGCGTTCACGGACGGCTCGGGTCAGGACTCCATCATTTCGGCCCAGATCACCAACAACGGTTCGATCAGCATCGGCGCCTTCGTCGACCTGCAGGGCGACGTCACTGGCGCGGGGCAATTCAACATCGGCGCCGGCGGCGAGTTATTCTTGGAAGGCTCCCTGGGCGCCGGCCAGACCGTGGCCATGACCGGCGAGAACGCCACCCTTTCCATGGGCTTTGACAACTTCACAAGCAACCATGCCAGCATCGCCGGCGCGGTCACCGGCTTTGACCAGTCGGACACCGTGCTGATCGATCAGCCGGCGTCGTCGGCGAGCTGGTCGAACGGCGTCCTCAGCGTCTTTGAGGGGACGACCGTTGTCGAAACTCTGAACCTAAAGGGCAATTTCGCCGGCGCGTCCTGGATCGTCGGCCAGACGGTCAGCGGTGGCGGCTTCGTGACCTTGGCGGCGTCCGCCGGTGACACGCTGATCGCTCCGGCGGGCACCTCGTCGGGCGACGCCTTCGTATCCACCGGCAACACCGGCAAGGTCAGTTGGGACGTCGCCGCGAACTGGTACGACAACACCACCGGAGCTACCGCCGCCGTGGCGCCAGGCGCCAACGATAGCGTCGAGTTCGATGGGACGTCCGCGAGCCAGATCGTGACCGGTGTGGGTCAGGCGGCGTCGCTTATCGACAATAACTACAACCTGATCCTCGCGGGTAATTTCAGCTTCGGCTCCGCGACTCTCAACACAAATCTCGCAATTGACGCCGGCCAGGTCACGGTGGGGTCGGTATTGGGTGGCGGGGGCGTCCAGGTGCAAAACGGCGCCCGCTTCACCACCGCGGGCGATATCTCCAGCAACGTTAACTTGAGCGGCGGGTCAATGGTCGTGGGCGGCACGCTCTCGTTGGCCAGTTTCGGCCAGGGCGCCATCGTCAGCAACGGCGGATCGCTGCAGGTGGGCGGGCTGGTCCTGGGAGGCTTCTTGAATTCCGTGAGCGTCGACTCGACGTCCAGCCTGCAGGTCGGCGCGGGCGGTCATGTCGTGGCGGGCGAGTTGCTGGTCACCAGCGGCACGTCGGTTGGCATAAGCGGTGTGGCCCAAAACCTCACCGCCGATCAGCTGGAAAATGACGGGACGATCACCTCGGCCTCGGGCAGCTCGTTGAGCGCCAACAACACCCTGGTGAACAAGGGGACGGTTAGTGGCAACGCCAGCCTGAGCGCGCAGACCGTCCTCACCAACTCTGGGCAGATTCTGCTGAACGGCGGCGGGCTCTACGCCGCCTCGATTCAAAACACCGGCGTCATCGGCACGACAGGCTATATCGGCCTATCCGGCGCCGTCACCGGAACGGGCGAGATCGACATCGACTCTTCCGCGAGCGGCAGCGCCACCCTGTCGATCTATGCCACCGACATCGCCGCCGGCGAGACCATCAAGATGACCGGTGCGGCCAGCAGCCTGCAGCTTAACGCGGGCTCGACCATCGAGGCGGCGATCACCGGCTTCGGCATCGGCGACACGATCACCGTCGCAACCGCGCTCACCTCGGCCACCTACGCCGGAACGACCCTGTCCCTGTTCAACGGATCGACCCTGGTCGAGACGCTGACGATCGGCGCAGGCTATTCCGCGGCGCATTTCGCGGTGGCGTTCGACGGCTACACCTCGACCATCACCACCGATTCCAACGCCGTCGTCGCCGTTGGCAAGACCTACACCCTGACCAAGAAGGCGGACGTCTTCACCGGCGGCGCGGGCAACGACACCTTTGTCGCCGCGGCCGGCACGCTCAACGCCAAGGACGTGATCGACGGTGGGGCGGGGACCAACACCCTGTCGCTGGTTGGCGGCGGCAAATTCGACCTCCGCGCCCCGCAGACCCTGGCAAACATCCAAACCCTGTCCGTGGTCGAGGGCGCGGGCGACGCGATGCAGACGATCACCCTGCGCAGCGGCCTCAGCCTGACCGTCAACGTGGGCGCGGCGATCGCGGTCAAACGGTCCGCCGGCGATCACCTGGCGCGCGCTCATGAAATGGAAGGCGAGTGCGACGGCCAGGGCGGCGACGACAACGACAGCCAGGGCCGCGCGAGCATTCGCCTGATCGGCGGCGCCGACAGCTCGGTGTTCAACCTGGGCGCCGGCGTCGACGTGGTGACCCTCGGCAGCGCCACCGAAACCGTCCACGGCGGGGCCGGCGACGCCCTGATCCACGCCACCGCCGCGACCGCCGGGGCGCTGATCACCGGCGGCGCCGGCAGCACCACCCTGGACGTCACCGGCGGAGGCGCCGTGACCCTGGCCGCCGGGGACGCCGCCATCGACCTGGTGAGCCTCGACAAGGCGAGCGCCGCCTACAGCTTCACCGCCAACGCCCAGGCGGGGCTGACGGTGGAGGACGACAGCGCCGGCCTCGACACCCTGCGCGCCGGCGGCGCCGGCCAGACCCTCACCGGCGGCGCGGCCGGCAAGCTGACCATGATCGGCTCCGTGGCCGGGGGCGACACCTTCCGCAACACCGCGCACCTGTTCAACGGCGACACCGTCGGCGGTTTCGCGGCCGCGGGCGGTGTCCTAGACATCACCGACCTGCGCTCGAACAAGATCAGCAAGGCGACCTTCGTCGAGAACAGCGCCGGCACAGGGGGCACGCTCACCCTGGCCGGCGACCAGTCGGTGAAGATCGCCCTGCTCGGCCAGTTCATGGCGGCCGGCTTCAGCGGCACGGCCGTCCAGGCCGGCTTCGCCATCGGGTCGGACGGCGCCAGCGGGACCAACGTGACCTATCACCCGGTGATCGCGCCCGGCCACTAGGTCTCGCGGTCCAACCTCGCCCTTGGCCCCACGCGCGCGACGTGATTAGTCGCGCGCGTGGCTGCCTCCGCCAACACCACCGACGTCTGGATCCACGGCGCGTGCGCCGGCGGCGGCTATGGCGGATGGAGTTACGTCGTCCGCGAGGGCGAACAGTGGCGCGGAGCCGCCGGCGGGGCGACTCGGACCGACGCGGAGGCCATGGCCCTGACCGGGCTGGTGGCCGCGATCGAGGCCCTGGGTGAGGCGTCCAAGGCCGGGCAGCTGGCGCTGCACCTCACGGATGTCGCCATGCTGAACGGTTCGGACACCCACCCCGAACTGGCGCGCCGGCTCGCCAAGCGCCTCGCGGACCGGTCTGGCGCATTGAAGGTGGTGGAGGCGAAAACCGCGGCGAACGCCGCGGCCTGGACCGCCTTCCTCGCCTCCTGGGCCGACTTCGCCCGGGACAGGGCCAAGACCCGCGGCGCCTTTTCCGCCCCGATCCCCAAACTGAACGTTGCGAAGTTCGCGCAAGACGCCATCTGAACAGTGTTACGTCGTCAAAACGACGACAACGGGACTTGGGGGGCGACATGCCGAAGACGGTAGTGGTGACCGGGGCGTCCACCGGCATAGGCTTCGCGGTCAGCGCCGCCCTGGCCAAGGCCGGCTACGACGTCTTCGCCGGGGTGCGGTCGGCGGCGGCGGGGGAACCCCTGATCAGGGCCTCGGCCGCGACCCCGGGTAAGATCACCCCGATCCAGCTGGAGGTCACCGACGGCGCCTCCGTCGCCGCGGCGGCGGCGCAGGTCGAGGCGGCCCTGGGCGGCGAGCCCCTGTTCGGCCTGGTCAACAACGCCGGCGTGGCCATGGGCGGGCCGCTCCTGCACCAGCCCATCGACGAGATCCGGCAGGTGTTCGAGGTCAATGTGATCGGCCTGCTGCGGGTCACCCAGGCCTTCGCGCCGACGCTGGCGGCTGTGCCGGGTCACCAGTCGCGGCCAGGGCGGGTGATCAACATCAGCTCGGTGGGCGGCAAGCTGGGCGCGCCGTTCCTGGGCGCCTACGCCGGCTCCAAGCATGCGGTGGAGGGACTGTCGGAATCCCTGCGGCGCGAGCTGATGCTGTTCGGGATCGACGTGATCATCATCGGTCCCGGCTCGGTGGTCACCCCCATCTGGGATAAGGCCGAGGCGGGGGACCTGGCCTACCTGGCCGGCACCGGCTACGAGGCCCCGGCGAAGCGATTCAATGATTATTTCATCAATAGCGGCCGCAAGGGCCTGAAGCCGGCCCGCCTTGGGGTGGTCGTGCTCAAGGCGCTCACCGTCGACAAGCCCAAGACCCGCTACGCGGTGGTCAAGAACCCGCTTATGGACTGGATCCTGCCGCTGATGCTGCCCAAGCGGACCGTGGACCGCACCTTCGCCAAGAACATCGGCCTGACGCCCAAGTGACTCGCCCACAACAGTCGGCGCGCGCCCCGCGCCCATCGTCCAAGGAATCCCCTATGCTGACCCTCCACCACCTCAACAACTCCCGCTCCCAGCGCATTCTCTGGCTGCTGGAAGAACTGGGCCTTCCCTATGACCTGGTGAAGTACCAGCGCGGCAGTCCGGTCCCCCTGGCGCCGCCGGAACTGAAGCAGGTCCACCCCCTGGGCAAGTCGCCGGTGATCACCGACCAGGGCCAAGTGATCGCCGAGTCCGGCGCCATCGTCGAATACATCATCGACACCTATGGCAACGGCCGGCTGAAGCCCAAGGCCGGCACGCCGGAGTATTGGCAGTACATCGAATGGCTGCACTACGCCGAGGGCTCGGCCATGCTGCCGCTGATGCTCGCCCTCTACGCGGGCATGCTGGGCGAGGGCGCCGCGCCGCTAAGGCCGCGGATCGACAGCGAGACCGCCAACAACTTCGCCTATATGGACAAGGCGCTGGAAAAGACCGGCTTCTTCGTCGGCGACGACCTCACCGGCGCCGACATCCAGCTGCTCTTCGTCCTTGAGGCGGCGTCAGGGGGCGGCGCGATCCGGCCCTATCCGCATCTGGTGGACTTTGTGGAAAGAATGCATGCGCGGCCGGCCTATCTGCGCGCCATCGAAAAGGGCGGCCCCTATCAATTGATGAGCCGCTAGCCGCTGGGCCTCCGCGCCGATCAATCGCCGACAATGAAGGGCGGTCCACAGTAACTCTAAGGGGTTTTCCGGTTCATCTGAACCGAAGAGGCCCTAGACTGGCGACTCAGCAAGGCCCCGGCGCCGCGTCCACGGCAGATCGCGGCTCTGCTTGTTCGGGCGAGCGCCGATCAGGGTAAATTGCGTAGTCACCACGTAAATGCGCCACCTAGCCTTGCCTATCGCCGCACGTCCCGCTTGCAACATATGGCTCGACTTGTGTCGTGAGCATCCACAGGTCGCATTTTAACGGCGAATAACTTGGATTCTTGGCGGTTGGCAGTAGAATTCGTGACGAATCGCCTATACTGCGAACGAACGCAAAATTAGTCGCCTCGGGAGTCGCGCGATGGAAGAGAACGATACGTCGGAATTGATCGAACTGACCGCGGATATCGCGTCAGCCTATGTCAGTAACAACACCGTCGCGGTGAACGATCTGCCGGGGCTGATCCGCAATATCCACGCCGCCCTGACGGGCGTCGGCGGTCCGGTCGAGAAGCCGGTGGAACCGCAGAGCCCCGCGGTGTCGATCAAGAAGTCGCTGACCGACGACTACCTCATCTGCCTTGAGGATGGTCGCAGGTTCAAATCCCTGAAGCGCCACCTGCGCACCAAGTACAACATGTCGCCGGAGGAATATCGGGCGAAGTGGGGCCTGCCGAAGACCTATCCGATGGTCGCCCCGGCCTACGCCGCCGCCCGCTCCAACCTCGCCAAGCAGATGGGCCTCGGCCAGGGCGGCCGCAAACCCGCCAAGGCCAAGCCGGTCGCCAAGGTGACCCGCGCGCGCAAGGCCTGATTTTTTCAGGCTGAGTTCGACTGATAATGAAAACCCTCCCTCGCTGACGCGGGGGAGGGTTTTTCGTTGGGTGTATCTTGTCCTCCCCGCGTGCGGGGAGGTGTCCTCGAGCAACGCGAGAGGACGGAGC
Organism: Caulobacteraceae bacterium; assembly: GCA_003165275.1. GTDB lineage: Bacteria > Pseudomonadota > Alphaproteobacteria > Caulobacterales > Caulobacteraceae > Poindextera. The sequence goes on along the minus strand of PLSW01000169.1, from coordinate 14,208 downwards.
AAGCCATGTCCCACCACTTGCCCCTCCGTCGCTTCGCTACGCTCGCGACACCTCCCCGCACGCGGGGAGGACAAGAAATCGGACCCTACCCCTTCAGCCACTCCGGCCGGCGCAGCGGCATGCCCAGGTCCCGGGCCACGGCCTCGTGGGCCACGTGGCCTCCGGCGACATTGAGGCCGGCGGCCAGGTGGGGGTCGGCGCTGAGGGCGGCGTGGACGCCCTTGTTGGCCATGGCCATGGCGAAGGGAAGGGTGACGTTGTTGAGGGCGAAGGTGCTCGTGCGCGCCACGGCCCCCGGCATGTTGGTGACGCAATAGTGGATCACCCCGTCCACCTCATAGGTCGGGGCGTCGTGGCTGGTGGGGCGCGAGGTCTCGAAGCAGCCCCCCTGGTCGATGGCGATGTCCACCATCACCGACCCGGGGTTCATGGTCTTGATCATCTCGCGGGTGACCACCTTTGGCGCCGCGGCGCCCGGCACCAGCACCGCCCCGATGACCAGGTCGGCGTCGGCCAGGGCCTCGGCCACCGCCGCGCGGGTGGAATAGACCGTCTGCAGCCGGCCCTCGAACTCGCGGTCGAGTTGTTCCAGGGGCTCCAGCCGCTTGTCGAACACGGTCACGCGCGCGCGCATGCCCACGGCGATCTGAGCGGCGTTGTAGCCCGCGACCCCGCCGCCGAGGATCACCACGCTGGCCGCCCGCACCCCGGGGACCCCGCCCAGCAGGATGCCGCGCCCGCCCTGGGTCTTTTCCAGCAGGTGCGCCCCAACCTGCACCGACATGCGGCCGGCGACCTCGCTCATGGGCCGCAGTAGCGGCAGCAGGCCATGGCGGTCGGTCACCGTCTCGTAGGCGATCGCCGTGGCGCCGGAGGCCATCAGCGCCTGGGTCTGCTCGGGATCGGGCGCCAGGTGCAGGTAGGTGAACAGGGTCTGGTCGCGGCGCAGCATGGCGATCTCGCCCATCTGCGGCTCCTTTACCTTGATCACCATCTCGGCGGCCTCGAACACCGCCGCCGCGTCCGCGACGATGGTCGCGCCGGCCTTGCGGTACTGCTCGTCGTCCGCGCCGATGCCGAGGCCCGCGCCGGACTGGATGAACACCTGGTGGCCGGCATGGATCAGCTCCCCGGCGCTCTCGGGGGTCAGGCCGACGCGGTATTCCCGCGCCTTGATTTCCGTCGGGCAGCCGATGCGCATGGGGGTCGGTCCTTTGCAGAGGGGGTCAAAAGAAGAGCGGGGCTCGCGCCCCTTGGCCATTGCGGCTCCATCTGGATTAAGCCCATCCGTCGCGAGATCAAACTAGGGGGCGGCGATCAACTCATCAGTGGGCAGGATTGCCTCCATGGCGACGTCGGGCAAGCCGCGCAGCCGCGTATAGAGGCCGGCGAAGTCCCGTTGCGTAACTTCCAGCAGGGTCTGCAGCGAGGGGATCACAAAATAGAGGCTTTGCAGGTCGTCGATCTTGTAGGGGGTGCGCATCACCCGCTCCAGGTCGAAGCCCAGGCGGTGCGGCGCGGGATGCTCCAGGGCGTAGACCGACTCGGTGCGCGAGGAGACGATGCCGGCGCCGTAGATGCGCAGGGCGCCGCCCGGTCCCCGCATCAGCCCGAACTCCACCGTGTACCAGTAGAGCCGCGCCAGGTGGTGCATCTGCCCCAGCCCCTGCGCCCGCTGCCCGCCCTGGCCATAGGCCTGCATGTAGTCGGCAAACACCGGGTCGGTGAGCATGGGAACATGGCCGAACACGTCATGGAAGACGTCCGGCTCCTGCAGATAGTCCAGCTGATGGCGGCCGCGGATGAACCGGCCGGCCGGAAAGCGCCGATTGGCCAGGTGGTCGAAGAAGACGTCGTCGGGAACCAGCCCTTCGACGGCGACGACCCGCCAGCCGGTCAGGGCATCCAGCTTGTCGCTGATCCGCTCGAAGTCCGGAATGCCGTCCCCGTGCAGATCCAGCGCCTTCAGCCCGTTCAGGAACGGCGCGCAGGCGCGGTCCTCGAGCAGGGCGGCCTGGCGCTCGTAGAGCCTCACCCAGACGGCGTGCTCGTCCGGGGTATAGGCGCTCCAGCGCTGGTCGACGGTCCAGTCCGCCGCGGCGCCGGGGGGCGGCCCCACGGGCGCGCCATGCTGCTCGGCGGCGACGCTCATCCGGCGCGCCGGGGCGCGCGCCAGCGCAGCAGCTCCGGCGAGGCGGCCTCGCGGCCGGCGCACTGGGCCACGGCCTGGTCGATGGAGCCGAAGATCGACTGGCCGTGGGCGTCCTTCATCTCGATGCGCACCGTATCGCCGTCCTTGAGGAAGGGGGTGCGCGGCTTGCCGAGGCTGAGGGTCTCCACCGTGCGAACCTCCGCCAGGCAGGAATAGCCGACGCCGCCCTCGCTCACCGGCTTGCCGGGGCCGCCGTCGTCGCCGCGGTTGGAGACCGTGCCGGAGCCGACGATGGCGCCGGCGCCGAGGTTGCGGGTCTTGGCCGCGTGGGCGATCAGGGTGGGGAAGTTGAAGGTCATGTCGACGCCGGCGTCGGCGCGGCCCAGGGGGCGACCGTTCAGGTCCACCCGCAGGGCGCCGTGCAGCTTGCCGCCCCGCCAGGCCTCGCCCAGCTCGTCCGGGGTCACCGCCACTGGCGAGAAGGCCGAGGCGGGCTTGGACTGGAAGAAGCCGAAGCTCTTGCCTAGCTCCCCGGGGATCAGGTTGCGCAGGGAAACATCGTTGGCCAGCATCACCAGCTTGATGGCGTCCAGGGCCTGCTCGGCGCTGGCGCCCATGGGCACGTCGCCGGTGATCACCGCCACCTCGCCCTCCAGGTCGCAGCCCCAGGCCTCGTCCACCACGGGGATCGGATCGCGGGGGGCCAGGAAGCCGTCGGAGCCGCCCTGGTACATCAAGGGCTCGCTCCAGAAGCTCTCCGGCATCTCGGCGCCGCGGGCCTGCCGCACCAGCTGCACGTGGTTCACATAGGCCGACCCGTCCGCCCACTGGTAGGCGCGGGGCAGGGGCGAGGCGCAGTCCTGTTCGCAGAAGGGCTGACGCACCGCCTCGCCGGCCTCCAGCGCCGCGCTCAGCTGCCGCAGCAGCGGCTCGCGGCGGGCCCAGTCGTCCAGGGCCGCCTGCAGGGTGGGGGCGATGGCCCCGGCCCGGGCGCACCAGGCCAGGTCCTTGGACACAACAACGAGGGCGCCGTCGCGACCCGACTTCAATGACGCAAGCTTCACTTCAGGACTCCAACTTAGGACTCTGGGGATTTCCAACTGTCGACATAGGCGGTGTTCTCCACCGCCGCGGCGCTCTCGCTGACGTCCAGCGGATCGCGAGTGTCGATCATCACCGCGTATTCGTCCGTGGCCGGCTTGGGCTGAGTGAGCATGTTCTTCAGGGCCTTGGGGTGGGGCCCGTGGGTGAAGCCGGAGGGATGGAAGGTCATCATCCCGGCCTTGATGTTGTCGCGGCTGAAGAAGTCGCCGGCGTGGTAGAAGAGGACTTCGTCGTAGTCGTCGTTGTTGTGGAAGAACGGGATCTTGATCGCCCCCGGATCGGTCTCGAAGGGCCGCGGGGTGAAGGTGCAGACCACGAACCGGTCCGCCAGGAAGGTCGTGTGGACCGACGGCGGCACGTGATAGCGGTGGCTCATCACCGGGCGGATATGGCGCACGTTCAGCCGCGCCGGCGCCAGTTCCCCATGCCAGCCCACCGCGTCCAGGGGATTGTAGGGGTAGGTGGCCACCGACACCTGGCCGCGCTTCTTGATCTCGACCCGGAAGTCCCCGGTCTCGGCCTGGTGCGCGCTGAAGGCGTCGTCCATCACCGGGGTGTCCAGCACCGCCGGATCGAAGATGGCGTGGGGACCGAGCAGTCCCTTGTCCGGCAGGGTGAAGTGGCTGCCGGTGGCCTCGATCATCAGCACCCGCGTCGCCGCGGAGGGCGCCAGCCGCCACATGGTCCCACGCGGCAGGTAGAGGTAGTCGCCGGCCTCGTAGGTGATCCGCCCGAAGTCGCAGAAGAGGTCGCCGGCGCCCGCGTGCACGAACAACAGCTGGTCGCCGTCGGCGTTGCGGGCCAGGGCCGGCATGGCGCCGTTGAGGGCCCAGAAGCGGATTTCCACGTGGGCGTTGGACAGCACCTTCGCCGACGCCCAGGGGGACGCGTCCTTGGCGTCGAGGCCGTTCAGGTCGAAGGCGCGGGGGCGCAGCGGCCCCTCGAAGCTGGTCCAGCCCGTGGGCGGGCGGCGGTGGTAGAGAAAGGCGGCGGGGCCGAAGAACCCCTCCTTGGACATCTCCCGCTCATAGGTCCCCGCCGGCAGGTCGGCGTGGGCCTGGCGGGAGTGTTCGCCTTGCGCGCCGCGGGTGGGGAGCCAGTTGCGGGAGTTGGGCATGGGCGGGCCTAGCGGGCTTTGAGCGTTGAGGCGGGGCGTGCGCCGCGCTGGCCGGTGCGGCGGGCCGACGCCCCCTCCGTCAGTTCGCTACGCTCACTGCCACCTCCCCCGCTACGCGGTNNGAAGCGCTGACGGAGGGGGCGTCGGCCCGTCGCACACTGGAAACGTCAGACAAACCCACCACCCTACGCGCTCTTCAGCGCCGGCAGCACGCCCCGCCGCACCTGGTCCAGCTCCATGCTTTCGAACAGGGCCTTGAAGTTGCCCTCGCCGAAGCCCTCGTTGCCCTTGCGCTGGATGATCTCGAAGAAGATCGGCCCCAGGGCGTTCTCGGTGAAGATCTGCAGCAGCAGGCCCTGGCCCTCGGTGGGGGCGCCGTCCACCAGGATGCGATTGGCCTTCAGCCGGGCGACGTCCTCGCCATGGCCGGGAATGCGGCCGTCGATGCCCTCGAAATAGGCCTCGATGGTGTCCTGGAAGTTCAGCCCCCGCGCCCGCATCCGCTCCACGGCGTCGTGGATGTCGACCGCGCCCAGGGCGATGTGCTGGATACCCTCGCCGTTGTAGTCGCGCAGGAACTCCTCGATCTGGGAATGGTCGTCGCGGCTCTCGTTGAGGGGAATGCGGATCTTGCCGTCCGGGCTGGTCATCGCCTTGGAGACGAGGCCGGTCTGCTGGCCCTCGATGTCGAAATAGCGGATTTCGCGGAAGTTGAAGATGCGCTCGTAGAAGCCCGCCCACCTGCCCATGGAGCCGCGGTGGACGTTGTGGGTCAGGTGGTCGAGGTAGGTCAGGCCGACATTGCCCCGCGCCTCGGCCTCGGCGGCGCCGGGTTCCGGCATGAAGTCGACGTCGTAGATCTCCTGGGCGCCGTAGCGGTCCACCAGATAAAGCAGCGAGCCGCCGATCCCCTCGATGGCCGGAATGTTCAGCTCCATCGGCCCCACCGGCCCGGCCACCGGGGTCGCGCCCCGCTCCACCGCCAGCTTCAGCGCCTTGGCCGCGTCCTTCACCCGGAAGGCCATGGCGTTGGCCGAAGGGCCGTGCGCGGAGCGGAAGTCCGCTGGCTGGCCCTGGGGCTCCATGTTGACCAGGAAGTTGATGTCGCCCTGCTTGTAGCGGACCACGGTCTTGGAGCGGTGGCGCCCGGCGAGGGTGAAGCCCATGCGCTCAAACTGCCGGCTGATCGCCTCCGGATCCGGCCCGGTGAATTCGACGAACTCGAAACCGTCGGTGCCCAGGGGGTTCTCGAACAGGTCGGCCATGCGCGTTCCTCGGCGAATAAGTCGCAATCCTAGTTCGAATCGGAGGTCATTTCCTTGCCAATCGCGGCGCCCTGGCGGACACTCGGTCACATTCCGACCAATTGATCAGACTTCAGGTCACAAAGTTGCAGAGACTCAGTCGCACCGACCGCCGCATCCTCCAAGCGCTGCAGTCAGACGCCCACCTGTCCAATGTCGAGCTGGCCGAGCGGGTGGGCCTGTCCCCTAGCCCCTGCCTGCGCCGGGTCAAGGCCCTGGAGGCCCAGGGCCTGATCGCCGGCTACGTGGCCCTGCTGGACCGCCGCAAGCTCGGCCTCGACGTCATGGCCTTCGTCGAAGTCCAGGTCGACCGCCAGACCGACGCCGCCGCCGACGCCTTCCGCACCGCCATCGCCAAGGAGCCGGCGGTGGTGGCGTGTTTCTCGACGACCGGCAGCTTCGACTACCTGCTGAAGGTGATCGTGCCCAATCTCGACGCCTACGCCGAATTCACCATGCAGCGGCTGCTGAAGATGCCGGGGGTGAAGGACGTGCGGTCCAGCTTTGCCCTAGAGACGCTGAAGGATTCGACGATGTTGCCGTTGACGCAGGCGGAGGGGGAGTAGGGGGGCTGACGGCGTTCGCCAGACGGCCACCACGCGCGAGCACCCGTGTTCCCTTACTCTCAGCCGCAGAGAAATTGGTAATGATCGTCGTACCGCGCCAGTGGCGCGCAGGGCAACAATGTCAGTCAGCCGGTGTTCGCACGCTATCTCAACACCAGCGAAAGCACGGTCGAGAAGTGGGAGACCGGGGCCAAAAAACCGAGTGGGGCCGCGCTCAAGCTGCTTAGCATCGTCCAGAAACACGGGCTTCAGATTCTGGCTTAGCCACCACAACGACACCACCCCGTCGATCGCATGCCAAGCCTGTTTTCGAGGCCGGGCCTCAGGTGCAGGTGGCGCAGGTGACGTTCTGGCTCTCACGCGGCTGCAGGTAATACTTGTTCGTGAAGGCGTAGGTGCCCGGCAGCCAACTGATGTTCGTCGTCCCCAGGGGCGACGTGTAGGTGTAGGTCGCTTCCGCCACGATGACCGACTGGTTCAGCGAAAGATACGCCGTCGCCGGACCGGTGTAGGCGCTGCCCTTGGTCAGCGCCGTCATCCCCTGACAGTTGTAGCTCCACCCAACGGTCACAATGCCGTTGCCGTCCTCCTGGATCGATGACACCCGCATCAGAAGGACGGACGAGGAGGCGCTGTACGGCTGCATGATCGTGTTCGAGACCGTGCAGATGTCGCTGAGTTCGCTTGGGGAGGTCGTCGCTTCCTGCGCCACAAGATCGGCCAGGGACGAGGCGACGTGCGCCGCTTTTCGCTGGACCAGCAGGGCGCTGGCGAGAACGGCGACCCCCAGGTAGCAGAACACCATCAACGGCGCGACGATGGCGAACTCCACCGCGGCGACGCCGCGCCGGTCGCGGGCGAATGTCCTGTGAGCCCCCCGGATCATGGCGACGACGGATAGGGTTCGTTGCGGAAGGTGGTGGTGGAGGTGAGGATGATCTGTCCCGTGCTGGTCTGGGCCGCCATCTGATCCAGCACCGGCGACATCAACGTCCACGGCAGGTAGGCGCGCACGAGCACGATGCTGCCCGGGCCGCCAAGGCTGAACTGCAGCTGCGACTGCGGAAGCAGCGCGCCGCTGGAGACCGGGTTGGGCAGGGCCACGCTCTGGAACTGGGTGAAGGTCCTGACATCGACTTCCAGGTTGGCGGCGCAGGCGCCGGAGAGCCAGACCATGTTGTTGCAGACGAGGGTCTTGAACGTGGCCGCGGTCGCCGCCGTGGTCTGGTTCTGCAAGGCGCCAATGCGAATCTGCCGCGCCGCGACGTCCGTGGCGCTTTCCAGCGCCATCGCCACCATGAACACCAAACCCACCTCGATGATGCCGATGAGCAGCATCAGGAAGGGCAGGGCGATCAGCGCAAACTCAACGGCCGTCGCGGCGCGTTCGCTGCGCCAGAACAGCGCTGACCTGGCCTTCAGCAGGGGGGGCATGGCCGCGCCGCCGCCCTGAGGGGCGTCCCGGCGTCCCGCCCCAAGAAGCCGGGATGTGAACCGGAAGACCGCCGTTTTCATCCGCCGCCCCCCTAGTTGGTGATGTGGTTGGTGGCGACGGCGGCGTTGAACATGGTGTTCATCGCCGCGGTGATGTCGGATGGGGCGTTGGCCGTGAAGTAGAATCCAGGCGAGGCGCAGGCCTGCAGCGCCGGGGGAATATTGGCGATGTTGGCGTTGGCGTAGCCGTCCTCGTTGCCGGAGAAGCTCGCGTTCGGGTTAGAGATCGTCTGATAGGGTATGTAGAGCACCGCGATCCGAATTCCGGCCGACTTCAGGGTCGTGCACAGGGTCGAGTCCAACGTGGTCGCGTGATTGCTCCCTGACCAGGAGCCGTTCCAATAGGTCTGACTGTCCTGTGATCCGTCGGTCACCAGGAAGACCCAGGGCTGACGACTGGTGACTGTCGTACCCGTGCCGATGCCATAGTTGGTGATGATGGTTTGGGCGGTCGGCAAGGCGTTCTCGAAGTGGGTGCCGCCCGAGCCGAGATTGGCGTTCGCCCCGGTGTCCAGCAACGAAGCCAGATTGCCCGCCGACGTGTTCAGCGTGGCCATGCCCGAGGTGTTGTCCGTATAGGTCAACACATTGTATTCGTAGGCGTAGCGGATGAACGGGTAGAGGCCGATCCGGAACTGGTGGGTGTATTTCTGCGTGGACTTTGCAGTCAGGACGAGTTGCTGCACCGCGTAGCCCACCGCGTCCAACCGCAGCTGAATGCAGGCCGCCGTGCCCGCCTGGGCGCAGAAGCTGACGGAAGACCCGTTATTGTAGGCCACGCCGGGCGCGGATTCTCCGTACTGCCTCGAGAGGGCGTACCCCTGGCTCCCGGACATGTGGCACGCGAGGGTGCATCCCGTCGGATATTGCGACCGATCGTCCGGATTGATCTGAGCCAGCACGGTTTGGCCATCCAAGGTCGATGGCAATCCCATGGATCCGGATACGTCCAACAACAGATAAAAATCGAGATATGGCGGCATGCCATTCTGCGCAGACGCGGTGACCGACAAGGGAAGAGAATTGATCCCAAATAAACCGAGAAATATGGGCGAATAACTTCCGGTGGCCGTCACCGTAGAATTGACATATCCATTTAGCTTGTTGACGCTTGCGTTGAGATTTATGCTAGAGATGATTGTTATGCTTCCGGCGTTTCGATTGAATATTGCCTTTGCGTTGGTTACGCCAGCGGGTATCGGGCCGTTACCGGTCATCAATTGTCCAGCGATGAATCCCGGCGAGTTGGTGGCGACGGCGCCCACACTGGCCGCATCAACGTCGTCCTGCAGCGCGGTGGCGGACGTCAGGTAGCGGGAATAATCGACCGCGCCCCCCGCCACGCCAAACAGGACCGGCGATATCAGCGCCAGGGTGACCGCGGTCACGCCGCGTCGGTCATCCCCAATACGGCGGAGGAAGCCTGCGAGCGTCCTGAGGCTCGGGATTTGCATTGGTCAAATCGGCTCTCGGGATTGGAGCGGGATTGGAGCCTGATTTTCTGAACAAAGGCTTAAGCGGCGCCAACGGCCTATGCGAACGCATCGCCCGTTGGCGCGGCGAACTCGGGGAGCCATCTTGGTGGCGAGTTTACGTCACGCGCGCGCGATCGCATCGGCGGCAAGCCCTGACGGCTGAGTGAGGACGAACCGCTGAACCCGCAAATTATTCCGCTCCTCCCGGCGAACTCCGGGGGGAGCGGAGGAAAAGGGTGACGTGGCGGCGTTCACCCCTCACGGCGCGCCCCACATGCGTTAAGCCGGATCACCAACTCCCGGAGCTTTCGATGGACGCCATCCTGCCCCCCGCCGATCCGCAGTCCGTAGGCCTCGACCCTACCGCCCTCGCCCGCATCGACGCCCTCCTCGCCGAACAGATCGAGGCGCGTCAGCTGGCCGGCGCCGTCGTCCTGATCGCCCGCCACGGCAAGCTGGTCCATGCGTCGGTGCAGGGCCTGAAGATCCTCGACCCCGCCGAACCCGCGGCCCTCGACACCATCTTCCCCATCTTCTCCATGACCAAACCGGTCACCGCGGCGGCGATGATGGTGCTGCACGACCGCGGCCTTTGGTCGCCGGACGACCCGGTCGCCAAGCACCTGCCCGAATTCGCCCAGGTGAAGGGCCCGGACGGCGCGGCGCCGGGCCACGCGCCGACGATGCGCGAGCTGATGACCCACACCGCGGGCTTCGGCTACGCCATCGGCTTCGGGCCGTTCGATACGACCGACAAGGCCTACCTCGCCGCCGATATCTGGGGGGCGCCGGACCTGGCCGCGTTCGCCCGCCGGGTGGCGACGGCGCCGCTCGCCTACGCGCCCGGAACCCAGTTCCGCTATTCCCTGAGCATGGACCTGCAGGGGGCGATCATCGAGAAGCTCACCGGCCGCAGCCTGCCCGACTTCATGCGCGAGACCCTGTTCGCCCCCCTCGGCATGGCCGACACCGACTTCTTCGTCTCCGCCGAAAAGCAGCCCCGCCTGGCGACCCTCTACCACATGTATGGCGCCACCGAGCTGACGGTGCTGGACGTGCCCGGCTTCATCCGCGACGGCCTTGCCGTCCCGGCCCTGGCGTCGGGGGGCGGCGGCCTCTACGCCACCGCCGGCGACTACGCCCGCTTCGCCCAGATGCTGCTGAACAGGGGCGAGCTGGACGGGGCGCGGGTGCTCTCGGCCGAGGCGGTGGCGCTGATGACCGCCAACCACCTGCCCAAGGCCCTGATCGACCACGGCTTCATCGCTGGCGCCCAGAGCGTCGGGCCTGGCCGCGGCTACGGCTTCAACGGCGCGGTGTTCTTCGATCCCGCCGCGGCCAAGGTTCCGGTGGGGACGGGGACCTACCAGTGGGACGGCGCCGGCGGCGCCTGGTTCTGGATCGATCCGGAAAACGATCTGCTGTTCGTGGGCCTCATCGGCCGGATGATGCAGGAAGGCATGACCCTCTATCAACTCGAGACCCAGAAACTGATCGCCGAGGCGCTCGCCTGAGACACAGAGGAGCCGCCATGGCCCTTACACCCGAGCAACAGGACCTTGTGGACGCCATCGGCCGCGCCCTGGCCGCCGACCCGCAGATCGAGGCCGCCTGGCTCGCCGGCAGCCTGGGGCGGGGCGCCGGGGACGCCTTCAGCGACGTCGACGTGGTCGCCCTGGTGGCGGACGGGCCGGCCGCCGAGGCCGGGCGCCGCTGGGCGAGCGACGTGGCCCGCATCGCCGAGCCGGTGCTGGTCAATGTGCTCTACGGCGGCCTGGTGCTGAACTGCGTCGCCAGCGATTGGCGCCGGTTCGACATCAGCTTCATCACTGACGCGGACTTCAGCCGTTTCGACGCCGCCCGGCTGAAGCCGCTGTTCAATCGTGGGAGCCGGGGGCCGACCCGGGGAACCCCCGAACCCTATCAGACCACGCCCCAGACCCTGCTCCCGCTGGTCAACGAGTTCCTCCGCATCCTCGGCCTGCTGGTCGTCGGCCTGGGGCGCGAGGAATACCTGCTCGGCCTTACCGGCGCGGATCTGTTGCGGGGCCTGACCGTCAACCTGATGCTGGAGGAGAACGGCGTCGGCCCGGCCGAGCGCGGCGGCGCCTTGCGGCGCAACCCGCTCCTCACGCCGGAGCAGCGCGCGCAGCTGGCGAGCCTGACCCCGGTGACCGCCACCCGCGAGGGGATCATCACCGCCAATCGGGAGCTGGCGGCGATCTTCCTGCCCAGGGCGCGCCGGCTTGGAGAGCGCATCGGCATGGCCTGGCTGGCGGCTTTCGAAGCGGCGACGCGGCGGCATCTGCAGGCGCGGCTTGACGTGTCGCTGGACGAGGACGCGCCGGCCGCTTCCGCCCCATTGGTGAATCCTGTCGACTCCGCGGCCCCCTGACCGTCAAATGGCCGTCATGGGGGCTGGGTATCGCTTAGGTGCGCGCAGAATAGATGCGCGGTCGCAGGAGGCCGGCCCGGCATGACCGCCTTGCCGACGAAGGCTCGCACCCGCGCGGCCCTGATTCCGCTGTTCCTCATCTCGGCGGGGGTGGTGGGCTATGAGAACGCCCTGACCCGCTATTTCGCCGTCGCCAAGTGGTCGGAGTACGGCTACTGGGTCATCTCCATCGTCATGGTCGGCTTCGCATTGAGCGGGGTGATGGTGGCCCTGTTCCGGGACCCGATCGCCCGGTTCGGCGTCTGGATCCGGGCCCTGTCCCCGGCGGCGATGGTGATCGCCGCGGCGGCCGGCTACCACTATGTGACCCTCAATCCGTTCAATCCCCTGCAGCTGCAGAACGCCACCACCTGGCTGCCGCAGATCGCCGACATCGGCCTCTACTACGCCTGCCTGCTGCCGTTCTTCTTCCTGGCCGGGGTCTATGTGTCCCTGAGCTTCGTGCTCAACGCCGGCGAGATCGGCCGGGTCTACGCCTATGACCTGATCGGCGCGGGCCTCGGCTCGGCGGCGACGCTGCTGCTGATGTTCGGCCTGCACCCCTATATGCTGATGCCGGTGCTGCTAGCGCCCCTGGCGGCCAGCGCCTTCTTCCAGCCCGGGCGCGGCCATTGGCCCGGGGTGGCGGCGGCGTTCGCGGCCCTGCTGATCGGCGAGGGCATCCTGTTCCTCGACACCCCCGTTCCGGTGAACGACTTCAAGGCCCTCTACGCCCCCCTCCACACCCCCGGCGCCCGGGTGCTGGACGAGGTGCGCTCCCCTCGCGGCGACTATGTGCTCGCGGACGACTTCACCGAGCGGGTGGACACCGACGTCTCCAACGACGCCGGCATGCTCGGCCTCTCCGGCCCGCCGCGGACCCTCGGCCTCTACCGCGACGGCAATCGCATCGCCGCCATTCCCAAGGCGGGGCCCCTCGACGTCGGCTACGCCCACGCCAGCCTGGACGCCGCCCCCTATCTGCTGCGCCCCGCGCCCCGGGTGCTGCTGGTGGGCGCTTCCGGCGGCTACAGGATCGCCGAAGTCCTCGCCCTGGGCGCGGCGCATGTGGACGCCCTGGAGCCGGAGCCGGTGCTGCGCTCGGCCCTGCTGGACGGGCTGGACGGCTCCCAACGGCTGGCGCCGTCGCCGCGGGTGCGGGTCCTGGCCGGCGGCCCAGTCGAGACCGCGCGCAACGCCGCGCCCCGCAGCTACGACCTGATCGACATCTCCGGCGACTTCCTCGACGCCGCCGAGGCCAACGAGACCGCCTTCACCGCCCAGGCCCTGGCGGACGACCTGCGCGCCGTCGCCGCCGACGGGATCGTCTCCATCCCCGTCTCGATCAAGGACCTGCCGGTCTACGCCGTGCGGGTTCTGGCCACCGCCCGGGAAGGCCTGCGGCTGGCCGGGATCGCTGATCCGGCGCCCCACGTCCTCGTCTATCGCTCGGCCTGGGGGGTGCGGATCCTGCTGTCGCCGTCGGCCTGGAGCGCGGCGCGCATCGCCGCCCTGAAGACCTTCTGCGACGACCGCTCCTTCGATGTCTCCTACTATCCGGGGATCGATGTGAAGGCCGCCCGGGCGAGCCTCTACTATTACAAGGCGCGGGTGTNNGAAGGCCGCCCGGGCGAGCCTCTACAACGACCTGCCGAGCGTCTCCTTCACCAGCGGCGAGATCACCTCCACCGGCCCCGACGACGCGGTGGCCGACGAGGCCGGCGCGGTGCTGGCCGGGCGGCCGACCGTCTCCGCCGAGGCCTTCAATCTCGCCCCCATCACCCTCGACCGCCCCGCCTTCCACACGGTGTTGCGCCTGTCGCGGCCCGACACTTTGCTGGCGCGGCTGGAAGTCCTGCCCCAGGGCGAGATCGGCGGGCTGGTGAACCTGGCCGTCCTCGCCCAGGCGATCATCTTCGCCCTGCTGGTGCTGGCGACGCCGCTGTTGGTCCTGCGCCGCGGGCGCGGGGCGGCGAGCGGCGAGGCGAGGGCGGAGGTCCTGCGGCCGGTGGTCTATTTCTCGGCCCTCGGCCTCGGCTTCCTGTTCCTGGAGATATTCCTGATCGAGCAGGTCAGCGTCTATCTCAACGACCGCACCAGCGCCTTCGCCCTGGTGCTCACCGGCATGCTGGTCTTCTCCGGGGTCGGCAGCCTGATCGCCGAGCGGCTGAAGCGCTGGCCGCACGTCTCGGTGGCTGTGGCCGTTCTGCTGGTGCTGGGCTGGTGCGCGGCCATGTTCTGGCGCGGGGAGACGGCGATGATGACCACCCTCGATCAGCCCTGGGGCATGCGGGCCCTGATCGCCTTGGCGGTGACGGCGCCGCTCTCCATCGCCCTGGGCCTCCCATTCCCCCTGGGCCTGACCCAGGTCGGGACCGGGGCCATGCTGCCCTGGGTGTGGGGGCTGAACGGCGCCTTCTCGGTGGTCGCCACGCCCCTCGCCAACCTGGTGGCGCGCCAGGCCGGCTATTCCAAACTTCTGATCGCCGCGGCGGTCCTTTACGTCATAGTGGTTATCGCCATGCCGACCTTCGGGCGCGGACGGCGAGGGGGAGAAGCGAC